>NZ_WCIN01000023.1:0-342448 GCF_009025755.1 Klebsiella sp. RCJ4 | reverse complement strand
TAGCCTGAAGAATGCCCATGTCGGAATATCTCTGCTTACTCACCACAAGTAAAAGGAGACAAACCGACATGGGACTTTACAGGAGTTCATCACATGTATATTGGCGTTGCAAATACCACATAGTCTGGACACCCAAGTACCGATTCAGGATCCTGAAAGATAAGCTGGGTAAGGAGCTGTACAGGACGATCTATATCCTCTGTGGAATAAAGGATTGTGAGGTTCTGGAGCTAAATGTTCAGCCCGATCATGTACATCTGGTCGTCATCATTCCACCAAAGATCTCGATATCAACTCTGATGGGCCATCTAAAAGGACGCAGTGCCATCAGGCTTTATAACCGTTTTCCACATATCAGGAAGAAGCTATGGGGGAATCATTTTTGGTCGCGAGGCTACTTTGTCGATACGGTGGGAGTGAATGAAGAAATTATCAGACGATATGTGAGGCATCAGGAGAAAACGGAACAAACGTATGAACAGCAGATGGAATTGCTAGAGTAATCAGCGGAAGGTGACAATAGCCCCCCTTACAGGGGGCATTCTCAAAAGCCACCTTCTCAGAAGGTGGCCTTTTACTTTCAGAGCTATTCGCTTTCAGCCGGTAGCCTGGGCAGCCAGTCAATGGGCGCTTCGCCGCGTTCGGTCAGCCACTGATTCGCCTGCACGAAATGATTACTGCCAAAGAACCCGCGGTGGGCGGAGAGCGGCGACGGATGCGGCGCTTTGAGCACGCAGTGGCGCTGGCGATCGATTATCGCGCCTTTCTTCTGCGCATGCGAACCCCACAGCAGAAAGACGACGCCTTCCCGATGCTGGTTAATCAGCGAAATGACTTTATCGGTAAAGGTTTCCCAACCGAGGCTGGCGTGAGAGTGCGCTTGCCCGGCACGTACCGTTAATACGGTATTGAGCAGCAACACGCCCTGGCGCGCCCAGCTTTCGAGATAACCGTGAGTCGGGCGCTGAAAGCCTGGTATCGTCCCTTCCAGTTCTTTGTACATATTCAGCAGCGATGGCGGGATCTGAATGCCCGGTAGAACCGAGAAGGCGAGGCCGTGCGCCTGCCCGGGTCCGTGGTAAGGATCCTGGCCGAGAATCACCACTTTAACGTCGCTTAGCTCAGTATAACGAAACGCGTTAAAGACATCTTTTTGCGGGGGATAGATGGTGATTCCCGATTGCCGCTCGTCAGCAACGGTTTTCAGGGTATTAACAAAATAGGGTTGCTGCTTCTCTTCTGCCAGCACGTCATGCCAGGTTAATGGGGCGGTCATTTTGCTCTCCTGCAAAGTGTCATTGCCATAGCTTAACTGCATCTTTCAACATCACAAAATTTGCCCCACGCGATTGACGCTCTTTATGCAAAAAAAATTGAAAACTTACAAATTTATTTGGTGGGTGGCATGGCGTAACTTGATGTAAAACAATAATATCCGCCTATGACCACTTTTGTGATGTGGTTTTTGTTGATTTAAATCAAAGAATGCCGGGGGTACGGCTGATATATATACACTCATAGAACAATGGTTTTACCAATTGGCCGCGAAGGCCAATAATCGAACAAACCCTGCCTGGGAGGCATAAAATGATTACTGGTATCCAAATTACTAAAGCTGCAAACGACGACCTGCTGAACTCTTTCTGGCTGCTGGATAGCGAAAAAGGCGAAGCCCGCTGCCTGTGCGCGAAAGCTGGTTTTGCTGAAGATGACGTGGTTGCAGTGAGCAATCTGGGTGAAATCGAATACCGTGAAATCCCGGTAGACGTGAAGCCTGAAGTCCGCGTTGAAGGCGGTCAGCACCTGAACGTTAACGTGCTGCGTCGCGAAACTCTGCTGGACGCGGTTGAACATCCGGAAAAATACCCGCAGCTGACCATTCGCGTGTCTGGCTATGCGGTACGCTTTAACTCTCTGACTCCGGAACAGCAGCGCGACGTTATCGCCCGTACTTTTACTGAAAGCCTGTAAGATTCCGTTTTAATGTGAAAACGCCGGGATATCCCGGCGTTTTTTTACTCTTCGTTTGACTTCTGCGGAGCATCCGCTGCGCTTGGTTTACGACGCTTACCAATGTTTTTGGTATCGCGATGGCGTTTTTTCACGCGCGGTTTCTCTTTTTCTTTCTCTTTCTTCTCTGCACGCTTGGCTAAAACCTTCTTGGAAGGTTTACCGGTTTGCTTCTCGCTGGGTGCGCGAGTGGTCGGGCGCAGTTCATCGATGACGCGGGCTTTTAACGGCTCTTCAATATAGCGGCCAATTTTACCCAGCAGCAGATGGTCGTGGGCTTCGACCAGAGAGATGGCCGTTCCCTTTTTACCCGCGCGTCCGGTACGACCGATACGGTGCAGATAGATGTCGGCCGTGCGCGGCAAGTCGAAGTTGAAAACGTGACTGACGTCCGCGATGTCGATCCCGCGCGCGGCAACGTCGGTGGCGATTAACACGTTAATACGGCCATCGGTCAGGCGGCTAATCGCTTCATTACGTTTTGCCTGTACCATCTCGCCTTCCAGCCAGCAGGTGTTGATACCCGCTTCACGCAGCCAGCCCGCCAGCTCATGCACGCGCTCGCGCTTACGGACGAAGACGATAGAACGCGTCGCTTCCGGCTGCTTTAGCAGATGGACCAGCAGAGCGGTCTTATGCTTGACGTCATCGGCGCGGTAATACCACTGGTGAATCTTTTTACGCTCGCGGGTGGAGGGGGTCGCAGAGACTTCCACCGGTTCTTCCAGCAGACGCTCAGCAAAATCTTTAATGGCGTCACCTTCGAGGGTGGCGGAGAACAGCATGGTCTGCTTACGCCAGCGGGTTTCACCGGCAATGTGTTCGATATCCTGCGCGAAGCCCATGTCCAGCATGCGGTCCGCTTCATCAAGGATCAGCGTTTCAACGGCGCGGCAATCAAAGTTTTCTTCTTTAATATATTGCAGCAGGCGACCGGTCGTGGCGACCACGATGTCCTGGTTCTCGCTGAACACTTCGGCATGGTTCATATAGGCGACACCGCCGGTGATCGTGGCGATATCCAGATGAGTATGTTTTGCCAGCTCACGCGCATGGTCGGCAACCTGCATCGCCAGTTCGCGCGTGGGGGTCAGGATAAGAATGCGCGGCGGACCAGACTTCTTGCGCGGAAAATCGAGCAGATGCTGCAACGCTGGCAGGAGATACGCCGCCGTTTTACCGGTGCCGGTCGGGGCTGAACCGAGAATATCACGGCCATCAAGCGCAGGCGGAATAGCGGCGGCCTGAATGGCTGTCGGGCGTGTGAAACCTTTATCCTGGAGGGCGTCCAGCAGGTTTTCGTCGAGTTCAAGTTCGGAAAAAGTCGTTACAGTCATGATCTACCTCTGAGTGGACCGCCGATTATAGACGTTACGGACGCAATGTTCATCTGTTTGTAAGGCTATCTGTTCTCCGGTATTGTGCATAGCCTTAAGCTCAGGAGTTTTTTGCCCGCAAGGTTATCGAGGATGTCCCAGTCGAAGTTCGCGCTGCCGCGCAATGGTTTTACGTTTAAGCAGTTTTTTGTCGCCCACGATCGCTGTGCGATGAAAGTGGGTACCGACGGCATTTTACTCGGCGCATGGGCCCCCATCGCTCAGGTTAAGCGCGTGCTGGATATCGGCGCGGGCAGCGGTCTGTTAGCGCTGATGCTCGCGCAGCGAACCGGCGAGGCGGTCATCGTGGATGCCGTGGAGCTGGATGAAGAAGCGGCAGAACAGGCGCGAGAAAACGCCGCGGATTCTCCCTGGGCCGAGCGCCTGCAGATTCATCAGGCGGATATTCAGCAATGGCAGCCGCAGCAAACCCGGCGCTATGAGCTGATTGTCAGCAATCCGCCTTTTTTCGCTGAAGGTGTACCTTGCGCCACCTCGCAGCGCGAGCAGGCTCGCTATACCTCCTCCCTCGATCACGCAACATTATTAACCTGCGCCGCCGAGCTTATTACGGAGGAGGGGTTTTTCTGCGTCGTGCTTCCGGTCGACATTGGTAACGCCTTTGTGCAGCGGGCGCAGAATATGGGCTGGCATCTGCGTCTGCGTACCGACGTGGCGGAAACGGAAGTGCGCCCGCCGCATCGGGTTCTGTTGGCTTTTTCGCCGACGGCGGGGGAGGAGTGCTTTAGCGACAGATTGGTCATCCGTGGGCCAGAGCAGCAGTATTCCGAAGGATTTACCGCTCTGACCCAGGACTTTTATCTTTTTATGTGAGCCAGCGGCGAGAGCACCGACGGCCCGCTCTCCGGCAACTGGTCAGGATAGTCCAGCGTATAGTGAAGCCCGCGGCTCTCTTTACGCAGCATGGCGCAGCGCACAATCAGCTCAGCAACCTGCACCAGGTTTCGCAGTTCCAGTAAATTATTGGAGACGCGGAAGCGGGCGTAGTATTCGTCCAGTTCCTGCTGCAGCATAGTAATTCGGCGCAGGGCGCGCTCAAGACGGCGGGTGGTGCGCACGATGCCGACATAATCCCACATCAGCAAGCGCAGCTCATGCCAGTTGTGCTGAATCACGACCAGTTCATCAGGTATTTCAACCTGGCTTTCGTCCCATGATGGCAGTTCATTGACCGTCTGCGCGAACGGCAGACGCTTAACGATATCTTCGGCGGCGGACCACCCGTAGACGAGGCACTCAAGCAATGAGTTTGATGCCATCCGGTTAGCGCCGTGTAATCCGGTATAGCTTACTTCGCCGATGGCATACAGCCCGTCGACGTCGGTGCGCCCGTGATCGTCAACCATGACGCCGCCGCAGGTGTAGTGCGCGGCAGGAACCACGGGCACCGCTTCTTTTGTCAGATCGATGCCCAGCCCCAGCAGCTTCTCGTAGATCATCGGGAAGTGGTGGCGAATAAATTCTGCCGGTTTATGGCTGATATCCAGATACATGCAGTCAGCGCCAAGGCGCTTCATCTCATGATCGATGGCTCTGGCGACGATATCGCGCGGAGCCAGCTCGCCGCGCTCGTCAAAGTCCGGCATAAACCGCGTGCCGTCAGGGCGTTTCAACAGCGCGCCCTCGCCGCGCAGCGCTTCCGTCAGCAGGAAGTTGCGCGCTTGCGGATGGTACAGCGCGGTTGGGTGGAACTGATTAAATTCGAGGTTGGCGACCCGGCAGCCGGCACGCCAGGCCATCGCGATACCATCGCCGGAAGAGACATCAGGATTCGTCGTATATTGATAAACTTTAGCCGCGCCGCCGGTAGCCAGCACCACGGCCTTTGCGTTACAGGTTTCAACCGCTTCTTTATTACGATTCCAGATCCACGCACCCACCACCCGGCGCGTGCCGGGCAGGCCGATTTTATCGGAGATAATAAGGTCAACGGCGTTACTGCGTTCCAGTATGCGGATATTTGGGTGGGCCAGCGCCTGGCTCACCAGGGTAGTCTCAACGGCTTTACCGGTCGCATCGGCGGCGTGGAGAATTCTGCGGTGGCTGTGACCTCCCTCGCGGGTCAGATGGTAGCTCTCTTCGCCGTTCGCCTGAACCTGAGTATCAAACAGCACGCCCTGATCGATTAGCCACTGAACGCAGGGTTTGGCGTTGCTCGCCACGAATGAGACCGCATGGCGATCGCAAAGACCCGCTCCGGCTATCAACGTATCCTCGATGTGCGAGTCAACGCTATCGGTTTCATCAAATACGGCGGCAATACCGCCCTGAGCGTAGAAAGTAGAACCTTCACTGATAGGGCCTTTGCTGAGAACCGTGACCGCGCAGCGTTCCGCCAGGCGTAAGGCAAGGGATAATCCGGCAGCGCCGCTGCCAATAATCAGCACATCACAGGAGGAATCGGAAGTTGTTTTCATGGCCTTTGTTTAATTTACTAAACACAATAAGCGAACAATAGCACCAGCCAGCGAGAAATCGTACATTTTTTTTACTCAGCGTTGTGAGGACTAAACATAACGGCGTAATGAGGCGGGCTGTAAATGGAAAAAAGGTTTTGCGAAGCGGCTCGTGAGCTTCAGATTTTATAGTGAAATAAAAGCCGGGTTACGTTACCCTTCTGGCGGGTCTTGCGCTTTTTCTTATTATCTTACATATCGTTTAGCGACCGGGACATATAATGAGAGATAACAATCCGTCAGCCGGTGCCGGACGAAAAACAAAGGCGTAACGGAACTTTATTGTTTTCAGACACTCCAACCCTCTGCTTGCTCACTTGATGCAGTAATTGGGTGGTGTTTTTGAATACGCATGGGAATTGGGTTTGGGGAGACATTACCTCGGATGAGCGAGCAGTTAACGGATCAGGTCCTCGTTGAACGGGTCCAGAAAGGAGATCAGAAAGCATTTAACCTGCTGGTGGTGCGCTATCAGCATAAGGTTGCAAGTCTGGTCTCCCGCTACGTGCCGCCGGGCGATATCGCTGACGTTGTTCAGGAATCGTTCGTTAAAGCATGGCGTGCGCTGGATTCTTTCCGGGGGGATAGCGCTTTTTACACCTGGTTATATCGCATCGCCGTAAACACGGCGAAGAATTATCTGGTTGCTCAGGGACGCCGTCCGCCATCCAGCGATGTTGATGCGAATGATGCTGAAAACTTCGAAAGTGGCGGGGCATTGAAAGAAATTTCGAACCCTGAGAACTTAATGTTGTCAGAAGAGCTGAGACAAATAGTTTTTCGTACCATTGAATCGCTTCCGGAAGATTTACGCATGGCAATTACCTTGCGGGAGCTGGATGGCATGAGCTATGAAGAAATAGCCGCCATCATGGATTGTCCGGTGGGTACAGTGCGTTCGCGCATCTTCCGGGCGCGAGAAGCTATTGATAATAAAGTTCAACCGCTAATCAGGCGTTGACGATAGCGGAATACTGGAAAAGGGTATCAGGCATGCAGAAAGAAAAACTTTCGGCCTTAATGGATGGTGAAACGCTGGATAACGAACTGCTCAACGAGCTGGAGCGTTCATCTGAAATGCAAAAAACCTGGGAGAGCTACCATCTCATCCGCGATACGCTGCGAGGCGATACGAGTGAGGTGCTCCATTTTGATATCTCAGCTCGCGTCATGGCCGCCATTGAAAACGAGCCCGTTCGTCAGACGGTTCCTCTAATTCCTGAATCTCAGCCCGCACCGCACCAGTGGCGTCAGATGCCTTTCTGGCAAAAAGTACGCCCGTGGGCCAGCTCGCTTACCCAGATGGGCGTTGCCGCGTGCGTATCCCTTGCTGTGATTGTCGGCGTTCAGCAGTATAATGGCCAGTCTGATTCATCCCAGCAGCCAGAGGCGCCGGTGTTTAACACCATGCCGATGATGGGTAAGGCCAGCCCGGTCAGCCTGGGCGTGCCGGCGGATGCTTCGGCAGGTAGCGGTCAGCAGGCTCAGGTGCAGGAACAGCGCCGCAGAATTAATGCTATGCTGCAGGACTATGAATTGCAGCGTCGCCTGCATGCGGAACAGCTTCAGTTTGGCCAGGCCCAGACTCAGCAAGCCGCTGTTCAGGTGCCGGGCTATCAAACTTTAGGAACACAATCGCAGTAATGAAGCAACTTTGGTGTGCCATGTCGCTCATGGCAGGCAGCCTGTTCTTCTCCGTCAACGCCTCGGCTGATACATCGTCCGGGGCGTTGTTGCAGCAGATGAACCTGGCCAGCCAGTCCCTTAATTACGAGCTTTCTTTCGTCAGCATCAACAAGCAGGGTGTTGAGTCGCTGCGTTATCGACACGCTAAACTAAACAATCGCACCCTGGCACAGCTGCTCCAGCTTGACGGGCCGCGTCGGGAGGTGGTGCTGCGCGGAACGGAAATCAGCTATTTTGAGCCCGGACTCGATCCTTTCACCCTGAACGGCGACTATATCGTTGATTCGCTGCCTTCATTGGTCTACTCCGACTTTAAACGTCTGTCATCCTATTACGACTTCATTTCCGTGGGGCGGACGCGTATTGCCGATCGTTTATGCGATGTTGTGCGCGTCGTGGCTCGCGATGGCACCCGCTATAGCTATATCGCATGGTTAGATGCTGAAACTAAGCTGCCTCTGCGCGTCGATCTGCTTGACCGCGACGGCGAAACGCTTGAGCAGTTCCGCGTCGTCTCGTTCAACGTTGGCGATAACGTTAGCGCCAGTATGGAAACCCTGTCTAAGGCTAACCTGCCTCCGCAGCTGTCGGTGCCGGAAGGGGGTAATAAGGCCAACTTTAACTGGGCGCCGACCTGGCTGCCGCAGGGCGTGGCCGAAGTCTCCAGCAGCCAGCGTCGTCTGCCCACTTTCGATGGCCCGGTAGAGTCCCGTTTGTATTCCGATGGGCTGTTTAGTTTCTCTGTCAATATCAATCGCGCCACGGCAAATAGCAGCGATCAGCTGCTGCGTACCGGCCGTCGTACCGTGGCGACTACCGTGCGTGATAACGCAGAGATAACCATCGTTGGCGAGCTGCCGCCGCAAACGGCGAAGCGTATTTCCGATAGTATTAAATTCAGGGCAGTACAATGATTAAAGAGTGGGCGACGGTCGTTTCCTGGCAAAATGGCGTTGCGCTGGTGCACTGCGATGTGAAAGCCTCCTGCAGCAGCTGTGCTTCTCGCGCCGGTTGCGGAAGCCGGGTGCTGAATAAGCTTGGGCCGCAAACCAGCCATACCCTTAGCGTCCCCTGCGAACAGCCGCTGTCGGCCGGGCAAAAAGTCGAACTGGGCATTGCCGAAAGCAGCCTGCTCGGGTCGGCGGTATTGGTTTATATGGCGCCGTTAGTCGGTTTGTTCGTGATGGCATCGATATTCCAGGTGCTGTTTGCCAACGACTTTGCCTCGCTTTGCGGGGCAATTTTGGGCGGCGTTGGCGGGTTTCTGGTCGCTCGCGGTCTTTCGCCTGGCTTAGCCTCCCGGCAGTCGTGGCAGCCGGTTATTATCAGCGTCGGTTTACCGCCAGATTTAGTCCGCATTGAGACGCCTTCCTCCCAGCTGGGTCAGTGATTTCACTGGCCCTTATCTTTATTTACAACTCCCGCAGGAACTCATCATTTACTCCGGTTATGCTAGCGGTAAGAGCATTTCCTGGTTTCGTGGATGTAGTGTAGAATGCGGCGTTTTCGGATTAAAAAACGTCAGGCACAGAACAGCGGCCTCATGATTCGCGTAAGGCATAATTAACTCTAAATATGAAGAATATACGTAACTTTTCAATCATCGCTCACATCGACCACGGTAAGTCGACATTGTCTGACCGTATTATCCAGATTTGCGGTGGCCTTTCCGATCGTGAAATGGCAGCCCAGGTTCTGGACTCCATGGATCTTGAACGTGAGCGCGGTATCACTATCAAGGCGCAGAGCGTCACCCTGGATTACAAAGCGACTGATGGCGAAACCTATCAGCTGAACTTTATCGACACCCCCGGCCACGTCGACTTCTCTTATGAAGTTTCTCGTTCGCTTGCCGCCTGTGAAGGCGCTTTGCTGGTGGTTGATGCCGGCCAGGGCGTCGAAGCCCAGACGCTGGCTAACTGCTATACGGCGATGGAAATGGACCTTGAAGTCGTACCGGTCCTGAACAAAATCGACCTGCCCGCAGCCGATCCGGAACGGGTAGCGGAAGAGATTGAAGACATCGTTGGTATTGATGCCACCGATGCGGTGCGCTGTTCAGCGAAGACCGGCGTTGGCGTACCGGACGTGCTGGAGCGCCTGGTGCGCGATATTCCGCCGCCGGAAGGCGATCCGGAAGCGCCGCTGCAGGCTCTGATTATCGACTCCTGGTTTGATAACTACCTCGGCGTCGTTTCTCTGGTGCGTATCAAAAACGGCACCATGCGCAAAGGCGATAAAATTAAGGTGATGAGTACCGGGCAGGTGTATAACGCCGATCGCCTGGGCATCTTCACGCCGAAGCAGGTGGACCGTACCGAGCTGAAATGCGGCGAGGTAGGCTGGCTGGTTTGCGCCATTAAAGACATCCTTGGCGCGCCGGTCGGCGATACGCTGACGCTTGCGCGCAACCCGGCAGATAAAGCGCTGCCCGGCTTTAAAAAGGTGAAACCGCAGGTCTATGCCGGCCTGTTCCCGGTCAGCTCCGATGATTATGAAAACTTCCGCGACGCGCTGGGCAAACTGAGCCTCAACGATGCTTCTCTGTTCTATGAGCCGGAAAGCTCTACGGCGCTGGGCTTCGGTTTCCGCTGCGGCTTCCTGGGTCTTCTGCATATGGAGATCATCCAGGAGCGCCTGGAGCGTGAATACGATCTGGATCTGATCACCACGGCGCCGACGGTAGTCTATGAAGTCGAAACCACCTCGAAAGAGGTTATCTACGTCGACAGCCCGTCGAAGCTGCCGCCGCTGAACAATATTCAGGAGCTGCGCGAGCCAATCGCGGAGTGTCACATGCTGCTGCCGCAGGAGTTTTTGGGCAACGTCATCACCCTGTGTATCGAAAAACGCGGCGTACAGACCAACATGGTCTACCACGGCAATCAGGTTGCGCTGACCTATGAAATCCCGATGGCGGAAGTGGTGCTCGACTTCTTCGACCGACTGAAGTCTACCTCCCGCGGCTATGCGTCGCTGGACTACAACTTCAAGCGCTTCCAGGCTTCCAACATGGTGCGTGTGGATGTGTTGATTAACGGCGAGCGTGTGGATGCGCTGGCGCTGATCACGCATAACGACAATGCGCCATACCGTGGCCGCGAACTGGTAGAGAAGATGAAAGAGCTGATCCCGCGTCAGCAGTTCGATATCGCTATCCAGGCTGCCATCGGCAACCATATTATTGCCCGCTCTACCGTCAAACAGCTGCGTAAAAACGTCCTGGCGAAATGCTATGGCGGCGACGTCAGCCGTAAGAAAAAGCTGCTGCAGAAGCAGAAAGACGGTAAGAAACGCATGAAGCAGGTCGGTAACGTTGAGCTTCCGCAGGAAGCGTTCCTCGCCATTCTGCACGTTGGTAAAGACGGCAAATAACCCTAAGGAGTTGGCATGGCGAACATGTTTGCCCTGATCCTGGTCATCGCTACTGTGGTGACGGGTCTGTTGTGGTGCCTGGATAAGTTTATCTTTGCGCCAAAACGTCGCGAAAGTCAGGCCGCTGCGCAGGCGGCGACCGGCGACCAGTTGGACAAGAAAACGCTGAAAAAGGTCGGCCCGAAACCGGGCTGGCTGGAAACCGGCGCGTCAATCTTCCCGGTACTGGCGATTGTGCTGGTGGTTCGCTCATTCATTTATGAGCCCTTCCAGATCCCCTCCGGCTCGATGATGCCGACGCTGCTGATCGGCGATTTTATTCTGGTTGAGAAGTTTGCCTACGGCATTAAAGATCCGATTTACCAGAAGACGCTGATCGAAACCGGACATCCGAAGCGCGGCGATATTGTCGTCTTTAAATATCCGCAAGATCCGCGCCTGGATTATATCAAGCGTGCGGTCGGTTTACCGGGTGATAAAGTGACTTACGATCCGATTGCCAAGCAGGTCACTATCCAGCCGGGCTGTAGTTCTGGCCAGGCCTGCGGCAACGCGCTGCCGGTCACTTACTCCAACGTTGAGCCGAGCGATTTCGTACAGACCTTCTCCCGCAGCAACGGCGGCGAAGCGACCAGCGGTTTCTGGCAACTGCCGAAAGGCGAGACGAAAGCCGATGGCATCCGTCTGGCCGAACGTAAAGAGACGCTGGGCGAAGTGACGCACCGTATATTGACCGTACCGATTGCTCAGGACCAGGTGGGGATGTATTACCATCAGTCCGGTCTGCCGCTGGCGACCTGGATTGTCCCGCCGGGGCAGTATTTTATGATGGGTGACAACCGCGATAACAGCGCCGATAGCCGTTATTGGGGCTTTGTGCCGGAAGCGAATCTGGTGGGTAAAGCAACCGCAATCTGGATGAGTTTCGAAAAACAGGAAGGCGAATGGCCTACCGGCGTACGTTTATCGCGTATCGGTGGTATCCAGTAAATCTTTCCTGCTTTATTCACGCTGCCGACGCAATAACGGCAGCGTGAATTATTTAAAATTTAAATCTATTCAAACTAACGACATCCCTTGTCGTTGCGTATAGAATATCCCCCCGAAGTTTTAGGTTGTCTCTCGTAAGATTGACACAGCACACGAAACCGCGTTGGTTTTTACTCAGGTCGGTTTCGTGTGCTGCATTTTTGACGCATTCATCTATTGGTAACGCATGAACCCCATCGTAATTAATCGGCTTCAACGGAAGCTGGGCTACACTTTTCATCATCAGGAGCTGTTGCAACAGGCATTAACTCACCGCAGTGCCAGCAGCAAACACAATGAGCGCCTGGAATTTTTAGGCGACTCAATATTGAGCTTTGTGATCGCGAACGCGCTCTATCATCGTTTCCCTCGGGTAGACGAAGGCGATATGAGCCGCATGCGCGCGACCCTGGTACGAGGCAACACGCTGGCAGAAATCGCCCGCGAGTTCGAATTAGGTGAATGTCTGCGTCTTGGGCCGGGTGAACTGAAAAGCGGGGGCTTTCGCCGTGAATCTATACTGGCGGACACCGTTGAAGCGTTAATCGGCGGGATTTTCCTCGACAGCGATATTCAGAACGTTGAGCGCCTTATTCTCTCCTGGTACCAGAGTCGTCTGGATGAAATCAGCCCGGGTGACAAGCAAAAAGATCCGAAGACGCGCTTGCAGGAGTATCTGCAGGGGCGCCATCTGCCGCTGCCGTCTTACCTGGTGGTACAGGTTCGCGGTGAAGCGCACGATCAGGAATTTACTATCCACTGCCAGGTTAGCGGCCTGAGTGAACCGGTGGTTGGCACGGGTTCTAGCCGTCGCAAGGCGGAGCAGGCTGCCGCCGAACAGGCGCTGAAAAAGCTGGAGCTGGAATGAGCGAAGAAAAGAACTACTGCGGATTTATTGCCATCGTTGGTCGTCCAAACGTGGGCAAATCCACATTGCTGAACAAGCTGCTCGGGCAGAAGATCTCGATCACTTCCCGAAAAGCGCAGACGACGCGTCACCGCATCGTTGGTATTCATACTGAAGGCCCGTATCAGGCGATCTACGTCGATACCCCGGGCCTGCATATGGAAGAAAAACGCGCGATTAACCGTCTGATGAACAAAGCGGCAAGCAGCTCCATTGGCGACGTAGAGCTGGTTATTTTCGTCGTTGAAGGTACCCGCTGGACGCCGGACGACGAGATGGTGCTCAACAAGCTGCGCGATGGTAAAGCGCCGGTGATTCTGGCGGTCAACAAAGTCGATAACGTACAGGAAAAAGCCGATCTTCTGCCGCACCTGCAGTTCCTTGGCAGCCAGATGAACTTCCTTGATATCGTGCCGATTTCCGCGGAAACGGGGCTGAACGTTGATACCATCGCCGGTATCGTGCGTAAGCATCTGCCGGAAGCGATTCATCACTTCCCGGAAGATTACATCACCGACCGCTCTCAGCGCTTTATGGCTTCCGAGATCATTCGTGAAAAGCTGATGCGTTTCCTCGGCGCTGAACTGCCGTATTCCGTTACCGTGGAAATCGAACGTTTTGTAACCAACGAGCGCGGCGGCTACGATATCAACGGTCTGATTCTGGTTGAGCGTGAAGGGCAGAAGAAGATGGTGATTGGCAACAAAGGGGCCAAAATCAAAACCATCGGTATCGAAGCGCGTAAAGACATGCAGGATATGTTTGAAGCGCCGGTTCACCTCGAGCTGTGGGTGAAAGTGAAGTCCGGCTGGGCTGATGACGAACGCGCGCTGCGCAGTCTCGGTTACGGCGACGATCTCTAAGTTTGGATACTCTATGGCTTTCGAGGTGCAGGACAAAACACAAAGTGTTTTGAACAGCGCTTGCGCTGGCTGCGAAGGAGCGAGGCCAGAGGCTGAGTCACGCGGCAAGACCGCGAGTCCCCGGAAGCTTACTTCAGTAAGTGACTGGGGTGAGTGGGCGCAGCCAACGCACCTGCGGCTTGAAAGACGACGAGTATGATGGAAGGCTGGCAACGCGCTTTCGTACTGCATAGCCGTCCCTGGAGCGAAACCAGCCTGATGCTGGACGTCTTCACGGAAGAATCCGGCCGCGTGCGCCTTGTGGCTAAAGGCGCACGTTCCAAACGTTCGAACCTCAAAGGCGCGCTTCAGCCTTTTACTCCCTTACTGCTTCGCTTTGGCGGGCGCGGCGAAGTCAAAACGCTGCGCAGCGCGGAAGCCGTCTCGCTGGCGCTCCCTCTCAGCGGCATCACGCTCTACAGCGGCCTTTACGTCAACGAACTTCTCTCTCGCGTGCTTGAGCACGAAACGCGCTTTTCCGAACTCTTCTTCGATTATTTGCACTGTATCCAGTCTCTGGCTGGCGCAAGCGGCTCGCCGGAACCGGCGCTACGGCGTTTTGAACTGGCGCTGCTGGGGCATCTGGGATATGGCGTGGATTTCCTGCACTGCGCCGGCAGCGGAGAAGCGGTTGACGACGCAATGACCTATCGCTACCGTGAAGAAAAAGGCTTTATCGCCAGCGTGGTTATTGATAACAACACCTTTACCGGGCACCATCTTAAGGCGCTGGCGAGCCGTGAATTTCCGGACAGCGATGCGCTGCGCGCGGCAAAGCGTTTCACCCGTATCGCCCTGAAGCCCTATCTGGGCGGGAAGCCGCTAAAAAGTCGCGAGCTTTTTCGTCAGTTTTTGCCCGCGCGGGCAGCGCGAGCCGATAAAACAAATAACGATTAACGAGGATTGTCATGGCTGAATTACTGTTGGGGGTCAATATTGACCACATTGCGACATTACGCAACGCTCGCGGTACCGCTTATCCGGATCCTGTACAGGCGGCCTTTATCGCCGAGCAGGCCGGCGCTGACGGTATTACCGTCCATCTGCGCGAAGATCGTCGCCATATTACCGATCGCGATGTCCGTATTTTGCGCCAGACGCTGGATACCCGCATGAACCTTGAGATGGCGGTGACGGAAGAGATGCTGAAGATTGCCTGTGAGACTCAGCCCCATTTTTGCTGCCTGGTACCGGAAAAACGTCAGGAAGTGACCACCGAAGGTGGACTGGACGTGGCGGGCCAGATCGACAAAATGCGCGACGCCTGTAAACGCCTTGCCGATGCCGGTATCCTGGTTTCGCTGTTTATTGACGCGGACAACGCGCAAATTAAGGCGGCAGCGGACGTTGGCGCGCCTTATATCGAAATTCACACCGGATGCTACGCTGATGCGCAAACTGACGCTGAGCAGGCAAAAGAGCTGGAGCGTATTGCCAAAGCGGCGACCTATGCCGCCAGCCTGGGGCTGAAGGTTAATGCCGGTCACGGTTTGACCTACCATAACGTGAAGGCCATTGCCGCGCTGCCGGAAATGCACGAGCTGAACATCGGCCACGCGATCATTGGCCGTGCGGTGATGAGCGGCCTGAAAGAGGCGGTGGCGGAAATGAAGCGCTTGATGCAGGAAGCGCGCGCCTGATGGCCATTCTCGGACTGGGTACTGATATTGTAGAAATTGCCCGTATTGAAGCGGTAATTGCCCGCAGCGGCGATCGTCTGGCGCGTCGCGTCCTGAGCGATAGCGAGTGGGCGATATGGGAACAGCATCAGCAGCCGGTCCGTTTTCTGGCCAAGCGTTTTGCCGTTAAAGAAGCGGCGGCCAAGGCGCTTGGTACCGGCATCCGCAATGGGCTGGCGTTTAATCAGTTTGAGGTTTACAACGACGAGCTGGGTAAGCCAAAGCTGCGATTGTGGGGCGAAGCGAAGAGTCTGGCCGAGCGCATGGGCGTAAGCAGCATTCACGTGACGCTGGCCGACGAGCGTCACTATGCCTGCGCCACGGTGATTATCGAAAGCTAGAGTGTTACAGGCCGGAGAGGTCGGTTAACGCCGCCATCCGGCAATATCACAGTTTGTCCGCGTGGTGCAGCAGGACAAACTTATCCCACAGCTGCTCTTCATTTTCGTTATGGGCCGGATCTTTCAGAATGGTATTTGGGATCGGGCACACCTTCTGGCAGGTCGGCGTATCATAGTGGCCAACGCATTCGGTGCAGCGATCGCTGTTAATTTCATAAATGCTATCACCCATGGATATCGCCTCATTCGGGCACTCCGGCTCGCACATATCGCAGTTGATGCATTTTTTGGTGATTAACAGCGCCATCAGGAAATTCTCAGAAACAACACAAACAGGGCGGGCATTATACGCCCATTTTTCGCCCGGGCCAGCTCTTTTCAACCGCGGTGCGACCATCCGCAGCGGAGAAATTTTGCCCGGCCTGAGCCAATAAGAGAGTGTGTGCTTTTGACAGCGGGCAGGGCACTCGGGGTTACACCAGCTTTTTCACCAGCGCTTCGCTATGGCGAATCCGCTCCGGAGCGTGCTCAAGATCCTGCTGCACCAGCCCCATAAACAGAAGATCGGTCAACATCATTTGCGCGCTGGTGGAGGAGATCGCGGCGCTACGCGTGGCCTGCTCTTCCGCAATGGTGTACAGGCACAGCGTTGCCTGCTGCTGAAGCGCGTTGGGGTTAAAGCCGGTGATCGCCAGGATCTGGCTTCCTACCCGCAGCGCTTCACCGGCCGCCATATTGATCTCGCGTCGTTCACCGGAATAGGAGATGGCCAGCAGCAGATCGTCCGGAGACATCGCCTGTACCGTCGCCAGCAGGGCGTGCATATCCTGTTCTGATACCGCGTTAATGCCGATTTTCATCAGCTTCCAGCTAAAGTTTCTCGCCACCAGGCCCGACGCGCCGATGCCGGTAATGATGACCCGACGGGCGTGGCGCAACAGCGTGACGGCTTCCAGCAGCTTCTCTTCGGTGTTGACGTCCAGCGAGGCGTGCATGGCCGCGACGTTATCTTTAATCAGCTTTTCGCCAACCAGGCGCAGGGGATCGTCGCCGCGAATCTGGTTATGCACCGGTACGGATTGCGGAGTCGGCGCGCTTGCCAGGGCTTCGCTCAACGCCAGCTTTAACGCCGGGAAGCCTTTGAACCCCATCTTCTGCGCAAATTTCACTACGCTTGACTGGCTGACGCCGGCTTCGCCCGCCAGCTGCTGCGAGCTGAGGTGGCGGGTTTGATCCGGTTGAGCCAGAATGAAATCGGCCAGTTTTTTATCGCTTGCGGCCAACGTCGGATAGCGCTGGCGAATACGGGTCAAACAGTTCATAGCGGCTCCGGAGGACAGCTTCACCCTCGGCTGAAAGAATTTTGTATTCGATTATAAGAGGATTATCGCGAATTAAAAATTCTGTGCCTAAGATTTCTCGGCAAAGACGTTTTCTTAATACGGATTCAACAGCAGCGTATGTTTTCGCTATTGGCGACGTAAGGCTGTTAAGCTATTGGTTATCATGCGATCGTTCAGGGGAGTGGGTTTTGAATAGCAGCACGCGGAGAGTGGTTTTCTTTGATCTGGATGGAACCTTGCATCAGCAGGATATGTTCGGCAGCTTTTTGCGCTATGCCCTGCGCCATCAGCCGCTGAACGCGCTGCTGCTGCTTCCTTTATTGCCAGTTATCGCGGCCGGACTGATGTTATACGGTCGCGCCGCGCGCTGGCCGATGAGCCTGCTGCTCTGGGCATCAACCTTCGGACGCAGCGAGCAGCAGCTTAAACGCCTGGAGGCCAATTTTGTTCGCTGGTTTCGCCAGCACGTCACGGCATTCCCGGTTGTTCAGGCGCGGCTTAAACATTATCTGACCAGCACGGACGCTGACGTCTGGCTGATCACCGGTTCGCCGCAGTCGCTGGTTGAACAGGTCTATTTTGATACCGCCTGGCTGCCGCGGGTGAATCTGATCGCCAGCCGAATGGAGCGACGCTACGGCGGCTGGGGATTAACCCTGCGCTGTCTCGGTAATGAAAAAGTGACGCAGCTGGAACAAAAGATCGGCGCACCGCTGCGCTTGTATAGCGGCTACAGCGACAGCGAGCAGGACAACCCGCTGCTCTCTTTTTGCCAGCACCGCTGGCGGGTAACGCCGCAGGGCGATCTTCAGCAGTTAGAATAGTGTGTAATACATAGCGCCCATGTATAATGCGCCCCGCTTTTCTGCAGGAGTGCCCGCTTTGTCTGACCATGAATTAAATGATGAATACTGGATGCGTCACGCCCTGACGCTGGCTAAACGCGCCTGGGAAGAGGGCGAGGTGCCGGTCGGCGCCGTGCTGGTGCATAATCATCAGGTCATCGGCGAGGGCTGGAATCGGCCCATTGGCCGCCACGATCCCACCGCGCACGCCGAGATTATGGCGCTGCGTCAGGGCGGGCTGGTGTTGCAAAACTATCGCCTGATTGACGCAACGCTGTACGTTACTCTCGAGCCCTGCGTGATGTGCGCCGGGGCAATGGTGCACAGCCGTATTTCCCGACTGGTGTTTGGCGCCAGGGATGCGAAAACCGGCGCCGCCGGGTCGCTGATTGATGTTCTGCATCATCCGGGCATGAACCATCGGGTAGAAATAGCGGAAGGTGTTATGGCGGAGGCCTGTTCCGGCATGCTGAGCGATTTCTTCCGCTGGCGGCGGGAAGAGAAAAAAGCGCTAAAGCGAGCGGGCCAACAGGCGCAAGATTAATGCCCCATTCCGGGGATTTTTAATTTTGCGTTATCGACCAGCGTTTCGGCGCGAAAGTTAAAAAAGGACCTGGTGTACTGCTCTTCTTTATCCAGCTCATCCGGCATGACCGCCGGATAGTGTTCGCCTAAGGCCGCCATCTGCGCGTCTTTTTTCTCTTTTTCAGAGAGATAGCCCACGAGGCTAATATGATATTTGCGGATATTTTCGACGTAGGCGTAGGCTTCGTGCCCGCGTGCAAAGCCGTACTTCAGTCGGCTGTAGTAGTTTTTCTGGCTTAGCAACGGCAGACGCTGCTTCACATCGGCCCAGCTATTCGGGTTGCCTTTCTGCTTTTTGGTCAGCGCCATCGCGTCAAGCATGTGCGCGTAGCCCATATTATAAGCCGCCAGCGCAAACCAGATGCGCTCGTCCTGTGGGACCGACTCCGGCACTTTATTCATCATGTCCTGTAAATAACGCATGCCGCCGTCGAGGCTTTGCTCGGCGTCGGTACGATCGGTCAGGCCCAGGCTTTGCGCCGTATTGCGGGTCAGCATCATTATCCCGCGAACGCCCGTCGGAGAGGTGGCCTGCGGATCCCAGTGCGATTCCTGCCATGAGATAGCCGCCAGCAGCCGCCAGTCTATCTGTCGGGCGTATTTTTCAAACATCGGCTGCAGGTCAGGTAGAACGCTCTCCACGGCGCGCAGGAAGGTGCGGGTGTCAACGTAGTCAAAATCGTTGCCGTGGCCGAGGTATTTCTCCTCCAGCCTCGCCAGGGTGCCATCTTCGTTAATGTTATTGAAGAAATCGAGCATTGCCGCCGGCAGGGAATTATCCTCACCTTTTTCGCTAAACCAGGTGACCGGCTGTTCGTCGCTGATATCGAGGGCGACGGCCAGCTCCGGGTGGACGCGCTGGAACAGACTGACGGCGACCGAATCAGCGACGGTATAGTCGAGTTTGCCATCGATAACCGCCTGCATCAGCGCCGTCGTGCCGCGCTTATCGTCCACGTGCCACTCAAGGTCGGGATATTTTTGCTTTTTCAATGCCTGAAGATCGTTAATCGCCACGTGCCCGGGAGCGATGGCCAGCTGCGCGGCGGTGATGTTTGCCAGGGTGCGCGGACGCAGGTTGCCTTTGCGATACACCAGCTGTTGCGAAACGGAATAGTAGGTCGGCCCGACCTGATAGTTTTTCACCCGCTCGGAGTTGTAGACCAGCCCGGCTGCCAGCATGTCGGCTTTGCCTTCATCGAGGTCGTCGAATAGCTGGCTGATATTCTGCCTGACGGTGACTTTGAGCTCGACGCCGAGGTAGTCGGCAAACTGCTGCGCCAGCTCATAATCAAAACCGTAGGTCTTGTCATTGATGGTCGCGAAGGTCATCGGCGAATTAATGGTGCTGATTCGCAGTTCTCCGCGCGCCATGATCCCCGCCACGCGGTTTTCTGGTTTTCCCATCCACGGGAGAGACGGCCACAGGGCAGCCGCCAGCAGGAGGGTCACAATGCCGATGAGCAGATAATTAATCTTTAGTTTTTTCAGATAGTTAATCTTCTGCAGCTTCGCGTTCCTCAGCAGATTATGACCAGAAAAAGTAAAAGGTTGTCCTGGAATGAGCGGCATTTTGCTTAAGAATGCGCCAGTTGGCAACTTATTCGCGAGATGAGTCACATTAATTGATAAACCCCGGCAATCATTTTATTTCTACGCAAACGGTTTCGTCGGGGCGCAGGATTCACTATAATGGCGCCCGTTTCCCCCCTGGCTCACCATGAAAGCTTCGAAGACGAGAGACTTATGATGGAAATTTTGCGTGGTTCACCTGCACTGTCGGCATTCCGTATCAATAAACTGCTGGCACGTTTCCAGGCGGCCAACCTTCCGGTCAGCACCCTTTATGCCGAGTACGTTCATTTTGCCGACCTCAGCGCCCCGCTCAGCGGCGACGATCGCGAGAGCCTGGCAAGATTGCTCAAGTATGGCCCGAACTTAAGCAGCCATACCCCGACCGGCAAGCTACTGCTCGTTACCCCCCGTCCCGGCACCATCTCTCCCTGGTCTTCTAAAGCTACCGACATCGCCCATAACTGCGGCCTGTCACAGGTTTTGCGCCTGGAGCGCGGCGTGGCGTATTACGTCGAAGCGAGCAGCCTGAATGACGAACAGTGGTCGCAGGTGGCGGCCGAACTGCATGACCGCATGATGGAAAGCGTCTTTGGCGCGCTGGAAGAGGGTGAAAAACTCTTCGCCCACCATCAGCCAACCCCGGTCACCAGCGTTGATCTGCTGGGCCTGGGCCGTCAGGCGCTGATTGACGCCAACCTCCGTCTGGGGCTGGCGCTGGCGGATGATGAAATCGACTATCTGCAGGATGCTTTCCAGAAGCTGGGTCGCAACCCGAACGATATCGAACTCTATATGTTCGCGCAGGCTAACTCCGAGCACTGCCGACACAAGATTTTTAACGCCGACTGGGTCATTGATGGCGAAAAGCAGCCGAAGTCGCTGTTTAAAATGATCAAAAACACCTTCGAGAAAACCCCGGACTACGTGCTGTCTGCTTATAAAGACAACGCCGCGGTAATGGAAGGTTCAGCCGTGGGGCGCTACTTCGCCGACCACGAAACCGGCCGCTACGACTTCCACCAGGAAGACGCGCATATTCTGATGAAGGTCGAAACCCATAACCACCCGACGGCAATCTCTCCGTGGCCGGGCGCGGCGACCGGTTCCGGCGGCGAAATTCGCGATGAAGGCGCCACCGGGCGCGGCGCGAAGCCGAAAGCGGGTCTGGTGGGCTTCTCGGTTTCCAACCTGCGTATTCCGGGGTTTGAGCAGCCGTGGGAAGAGGATTTCGGTAAGCCGGAGCGTATCGTCACCGCGCTGGATATCATGACCGAAGGCCCGCTGGGCGGCGCGGCGTTTAACAACGAATTTGGTCGTCCGGCGCTCAACGGTTACTTCCGTACCTATGAAGAGAAAGTGAGCAGCCACAACGGCGAAGAGCTGCGCGGCTATCACAAGCCCATTATGCTGGCGGGCGGTATCGGCAACATTCGCGGCGAACACGTGCAGAAGGGCGAGATCGTCGTCGGCGCGAAGCTGATTGTTCTCGGCGGTCCGGCGATGAACATCGGTCTTGGCGGCGGCGCGGCCTCTTCAATGGCTTCCGGCCAGTCCGATGCCGATCTCGATTTCGCCTCCGTACAGCGCGACAACCCGGAAATGGAACGTCGTTGCCAGGAAGTTATCGACCGCTGCTGGCAGCTGGGCGACGCTAACCCGATTCTGTTTATCCACGACGTCGGCGCCGGCGGTCTGTCGAACGCGATGCCTGAACTGGTCAGCGACGGCGGACGCGGCGGTAAATTCCAGCTGCGCGATATCCTCAGCGATGAGCCGGGCATGAGCCCGCTGGAGATCTGGTGTAACGAATCGCAGGAACGTTATGTGCTGGCGGTCGCGCCGGAGCAGCTGCCGCTGTTTGATGAGCTGTGCCGCCGCGAACGCGCGCCGTATGCGGTGATTGGCGAAGCGACCGAAGCGCTGCATCTGAGCCTCGACGATACTCACTTTGACGATCGCCCGATCGACCTGCCGCTTGACGTGCTGCTGGGCAAAACGCCGAAAATGACCCGCGACGTGCAGACGCTCAAAGCCCAGGGTCAGAGTCTGGAACGCCAGGGAATCACTATTGCCGACGCGGTGAATCGCGTGCTGCACCTGCCGACCGTGGCGGAGAAAACCTTCCTCGTCACCATCGGCGACCGTACCGTCACCGGTATGGTGGCGCGCGATCAGATGGTGGGTCCGTGGCAGATCCCGGTGGCTAACTGCGCGGTGACCACCGCCAGTCTCGACAGCTACTATGGCGAAGCCATGTCCATTGGCGAACGCGCGCCGGTGGCGCTGCTGGACTTTGCCGCTTCCGCCCGTCTGGCGGTCGGCGAGGCGCTGACCAACATCGCGGCGACGCAGATTGGCGCGCTCAATCGCGTGAAGCTGTCGGCAAACTGGATGGCCGCAGCCGGTCACCCGGGCGAAGACGCCGGTTTATATGAAGCGGTAAAAGCGGTTGGCGAAGAGCTCTGTCCGGCCCTCGGACTGACCATTCCGGTGGGTAAAGACTCCATGTCGATGAAAACCCGCTGGCAGGAAGGCACTGAACAGCGCGAGATGACCTCTCCGCTGTCGCTGGTGATTTCCGCCTTTGCCCGCGTGGAAGACGTACGCCGTACCGTCACCCCACAGCTCGCGACCGAAGACAACGCCCTGCTGCTGATTGATTTAGGCAAGGGGAACAATGCGCTGGGCGCGACCGCGCTGGCGCAGGTTTATCGTCAGCTTGGCGATGTGACCGCCGATGTGCGCGATGTCGCACAGCTGAAAGGCTTCTGGGACGCAATGCAGGCGCTGGTGGCCGAAGGTAAGCTGCTGGCGTGGCACGACCGGTCTGACGGTGGCCTGCTGGTCACGCTGGCCGAGATGGCCTTTACCGGCCACTGCGGCGTCAAGGTTGATATCGCCGCGCTCGGCGAGGATCGTCTGGCCGCGCTGTTTAACGAGGAGCTTGGCGGGGTGATTCAGGTTCGTGCCGCCGACCGCCAGGCGGTGGAAGCGCTGCTGGCCGCTCATGGTCTGGCGGATTGCGTTCACTATCTTGGCAAGGCCACGACGGGCGATCGCTTTGTCATCGAGGCCGACGGTCATCCGGTATTCAGCGAAAGCCGCACAACGCTGCGCATGTGGTGGGCAGAAACCACCTGGCAAATGCAGCGTCTGCGCGATAACCCGGAGTGCGCCGACCAGGAGCACGAGGCGAAAGCCAACGATGCCGATCCGGGCCTCAACGTGAAGCTCTCCTTCGATATCAATGAGGATATCGCTGCGCCTTATATTGCCACCGGCGCGCGTCCGAAGGTTGCGGTGCTGCGCGAGCAGGGTGTGAACTCCCATGTAGAAATGGCCGCGGCGTTCCATCGCGCGGGCTTTGATGCCATCGACGTGCACATGAGCGACCTGCTGGCGGGCCGTACCGGTCTTGCTGACTTCCAGGCGCTGGTGGCCTGCGGCGGCTTCTCCTACGGTGACGTTTTAGGCGCGGGTGAGGGCTGGGCGAAATCGATCCTGTTCAATGAGCGGGTTCGCGACGAATTTGCCACCTTCTTCCATCGTCCGCAAACCCTGGCGCTGGGCGTGTGCAACGGCTGCCAGATGATGTCTAACCTGCGCGAGCTGATCCCGGGCAGCGAGCTGTGGCCGCGCTTTGTGCGTAACCAGTCCGACCGCTTTGAAGCCCGCTTCAGCCTGGTTGAAGTGACCCAGAGCCCGTCTCTGCTGCTGCAGGGGATGGTGGGGTCAATGATGCCGATTGCCGTATCCCACGGTGAAGGGCAGGTGGAAGTTCGCGATGGCGCGCATCTGGCGCAGCTGGAAAGTAAAGGCCTGGTGGCGCTGCGCTTCGTCGACAACGCTGGTAAGGTGACGGAAAACTATCCGGCTAACCCGAACGGTTCGCCGAACGGTATCACCGCGGTGACCAGCGAAAGCGGGCGCGCGACCATCATGATGCCGCACCCGGAACGCGTGTTCCGCACCGTGTCGAACTCCTGGCATCCGGAAAACTGGGGCGAAGACAGCCCGTGGATGCGTATTTTCCGCAACGCGCGTAAACAGCTGGGCTAAAACCGCTCACAAATCGCATTAAGCCTCCTGCCCGCGCAGGGGGCTTTTTTATTGGTGAGGCGTATCGACAGCAGGTGTCGGGGATCGCCGACAAATGCGCTATAGCGGTGTCGTCAAAAGGTGACACTTAACTTATTGATTTATAATAGCATTGCTAAACCATTCATCCGGTGTTGCTAATCAGCGACACTTTGCGCGAAAACCGACCATCATCATTCATGCCCATGAATAGTAAAAAGATATTATATTTCATTGTGTTAATAAAATGTTTTGAGATGTGGCATAGTTCGTGCATAATTATAACCAGTGGCTCATTCACCTTCTTATGTCAGCCCCTTCGGGACGCGCTACATAAACTTCGAATGACGCACAAACAGGTGCCTGCCGTCCAACTCCTGATAACAGCTCCGCTTTATCAGTCATCGGGCGAAACGTCGAGTAAGGCACCGCCTCATTTCTTAATAAAGCCAGGCTCCTGTAGCCTGGCTTTATTATTTCCGGCGTAGATGTTTATTGCGTCCTCGGTTAGCATCGTCATGAGCTAATGATTGAGACCCTATCCGTGAAGCGACTCTCCCTTTTCCCCCGTTCGCTGCGCCAGCTGGTCACGCTATCCTTCGTGCTGATCCTGCTGCCGCTGCTGGTGCTGGCATGGCAGGCGTGGCAAAGCCTCAACGCGCTGAGCGCGCAGGCGGCGCATATCAACCGTACTACCCTTATCGACGCCCGCCGCAGCGAAGCGATGATTAACGCATCGCTGGAGATGGAACGTAGCTACCGTCAGTACTGCGTGCTGGACGATCCGACGCTGGCGCGGGTCTACCAGAATCAGCGCCAACGCTACAGCGAAATGCTTGATGCTCACGCGGGCGTCCTGCCTGATGAGAAAATCTGGCAGGCGCTGCGTCAGGATCTCGACGATCTGGCCGAGCTGCAGTGTAAAAATAGCGGTCCGGCGGCGAAGTCAGCCGCCAGCCTGGAAGCGTTTGCCTCGGCCAATAGCGACATGGTGCAGGCAACCCGAACGGTGGTCTATTCGCGCGGGCAGCAGCTGCAGCAGGAAATCGCCGAGCGCGGGCAGTTCTTCGGCTGGCAGGCGCTGGTGCTGTTCCTGCTCAGCCTGGCGCTGGTGCTGCTGTTCACCCGCATGATTATCGGCCCGGTGAAGGGCATTGAGAGAATGATCAACCGACTGGGGGAGGGGAAGTCGCTGGACGACGCCGCGCTGTTTACCGGTCCGCGCGAGCTGCGCTCCGTCGGTAAACGCATTATCTGGCTGAGCGAACGCCTTGCCTGGCTGGAGTCCCAGCGTCATCAGTTCCTGCGCCATCTTTCCCATGAGCTGAAAACGCCGCTGGCCAGCATGCGCGAAGGGACGGAGCTGCTTGCCGACCGGGTGGCCGGGCCGCTGACGCTCGAGCAGCAGGAGATCGTTGAAATTCTCGATAACAGCAGCCGCAACCTGCAAAAGCTGATCGAGCAGCTGCTGGATTACAACCGTAAACAGGCCGATGGCCCGATTGCGCGCGAGACGGTAAACCTGGCCGAACTGGTGGAAAATGTGGTTTCTGCCCATAGCCTGCCGGCAAGAGCTAAAATGATGCATACCGAACTGTTGCTCAGCGAGCGTTTATGCGAAGCGGAGCCCGCTCTGCTGGTGAGCGTCCTGGATAATCTCTACTCCAATGCGGTGCACTATGGTGCTGAATCCGGTAACATTCGCATTCATAGCTATCGGCACGGCGAGCAGGTGCGCATTGACGTCATTAACGACGGCGAGCCGATCCCGCCCGCAGAGAGAAACATGATTTTTGAGCCTTTTTATCAGGGAAGCCACCAGCGTAAAGGGGCGGTAAAAGGCAGCGGTCTGGGGCTGAGCATTGCCCGCGACTGCGTACGGCAAATGCAGGGCGAGCTGAGCCTGGTTGGTGATAAATCAGGGCTAATCTGTTTTCGTATCACGCTCCCCGTCGCCGAGTCTGGACAAAATAACGTATAACTATCGGGTGAATATGTCCCACTTCTTCGCACTTGTCCGTCCCCTCAGGGGATGGCTGTTGTCAGGCATGTCCTGCCTGGCGCTGGCGGGATGTTCCGCCTCTACATCACCACACGCCGCGGATGGCAAAACGCTCTCCGCGCTGCCGCAGCACCAGGTCGCCGATTTTCTTTCGGTGGAGTGCGCCGACATCTGGAGCCTGCAAAGCGAGGCCAGTGATAAAAACCCGCTTTACTGGCTGCGGGGAATTGACTGCGCGGACCGCCTTGCTCCGGTACAGGCGCGGGCTGAAGCCCGGCAGCACGATGCCGACAGCTGGCAGGATGCCTTTAAACGCGGCATTTTACTGGCCGATGCCAAAATCACGCCCAACGAACGTCGCGATCTGGTGGCCAGTCTGGATGCCTTCAGCCCGCAAATCGCCGCCCAGGTTCGCCCGCTTTATCAGCTCTGGCGCGATGCCCAGGGCCGGCAGCTTCAGCTGATTGAGGAGCGCTCCCGCTACGCCAAATTGCAGCAGTCAAGCGATGCGGAGCTGGAGACGCTGCGTCAGCAGGAAATTGAACTTCGCAGTCAGCTCGAACTGACGACCCGCAAGCTGGAGAATCTCACCGACATCGAGCGCCAGCTCTCCAGCCGTAAACCCGGCGGGAACTTCAGCCCGGACGCCGGGCACGGCGGTGAGAAGGTCCCGGAGGTGATTCATGACGATCCGTAAACCCGCCCGTCTGCTGCTGGTGGACGACGATCCGGGGCTGCTGAAGCTGCTGGGCATGCGTCTTGTCAGCGAAGGATACAGCGTACTGACCGCCGAGAGCGGGCCGGAGGCCCTGCGCACGCTGAGCCGTGACAAAGTCGACCTGGTGGTCAGCGACCTGCGGATGGACGAGATGGACGGCCTCCAGCTGTTCAGCGAAATCCAGAAGGTTCAGCCGGGAATGCCGGTGATCATTCTCACCGCGCACGGTTCCATTCCGGACGCCGTTGCCGCGACCCAGCAGGGCGTATTTAGCTTTCTCACCAAGCCGGTGGATAAAGACGCCCTGTATAAAGCGATTGATGACGCGCTGGAGCAGAGCGCACCCACCACCGACGAGCGCTGGCGCCAGGCGATTGTGACCCGCAGCCCGCTGATGGAGCGTCTGCTGGAGCAGGCCGGGATGGTGGCGCAGTCGGACGTCAGCGTACTGATTAACGGCCAGAGCGGTACCGGCAAGGAGATTGTCGCCCAGGCAATTCATAACGCCAGCCCGCGCCGCGATAAACCTTTTGTCGCCATTAACTGCGGCGCGCTTCCCGAGCAGCTGCTGGAGTCGGAGCTGTTTGGCCACGCCCGCGGCGCTTTTACCGGCGCGGTCAGCAATCGCGAGGGGCTATTCCAGGCCGCAGAAGGCGGGACTCTGTTTCTTGATGAAATCGGCGATATGCCGGTGGCGCTGCAGGTTAAACTGCTGCGCGTCCTGCAGGAGCGTAAAGTGCGCCCGCTGGGCAGCAACCGCGATATCGACATTGATGTGCGGATTATTTCTGCGACCCATCGCGACCTGCCGAAGGCCATGGCGCGCGGCGAGTTTCGCGAAGATCTGTTTTATCGTCTCAACGTGGTGAATCTGAAAATCCCGCCGCTGGCCGAGCGTACGGAAGATATTCCGCTGCTGGCGAACCATCTGCTGCGCCAGTCCGCCGATCGCCACAAACCCTTTGTTCGCGCGTTCTCCACCGATGCGATGAAGCGGCTGATGGCCGCAAAATGGCCGGGCAACGTGCGCCAGCTGGTGAACGTGATTGAGCAGTGCGTGGCGCTAACCTCTTCGCCGGTCATTAGCGACGCCCTGGTGGAGCAGGCGCTGGAAGGGGAAAACACCGCGCTGCCGACCTTTGTTGAGGCGCGGAATCAGTTTGAGCTCAATTACCTGCGCAAGCTGCTGCAAATCACTAAAGGCAACGTCACGCATGCGGCGCGGATGGCGGGGCGCAACCGCACCGAATTTTATAAGCTGCTGTCGCGCCACGAGCTCGACGCTAACGACTTTAAAGAGTAGCTCCGGATGATGGCGCAAGTTATGATACGGTTAGCAACCGGTTACGCGACTAAAACAGGAACACCATGAAAAAGATTGATGCGATTATTAAACCCTTCAAACTGGATGACGTGCGTGAAGCGCTGGCCGAAGTCGGCATCACCGGTATGACGGTAACGGAAGTGAAAGGCTTTGGCCGTCAGAAGGGGCATACCGAGCTATATCGCGGCGCGGAGTATATGGTCGATTTTCTGCCGAAAGTGAAAATCGAAATCGTTGTCACCGATGATATCGTCGACACCTGCGTGGATACCATTATCCGTACGGCGCAGACCGGCAAAATCGGCGACGGTAAGATCTTTGTTTTCGATGTCGCGCGCGTGATTCGTATCCGCACCGGCGAAGAAGACGACGCGGCGATTTAAGCTGACAAACCGAATGGCGGCCCGATACTTTCCAGGCCGCCTGCCTTTATCGCTCTGTTTACAGCACCTTGTGCGGGCCGAAGCACTCGTAATGGATGTTGTCGCTGCCCACGCCAAGCCCTACCAGCTGCTTCGCGGCAAACTGCATAAACGCCACCGGGCCGCAGAGATAGAACTGCATCTGCGGGTCGCCGATCTTGTCGGCCAGGGCCGTTAAATCCATCAAACCTTCGCTGTCAAACGCGCCGGCGTCACGGTCCGCTTCGCTCGGGCTGCGGTACCAGACGTGAGAAGTAAACTTCGGCAGGGTTTCACCCAGCGCTTTCACTTCCTCCGCGAAGGCGTGCACTTCGCCATTCTCTGCCGCGTGGAACCAGTTCACCTGCGCCGGATGCTGTGCTTTTGCCAGCGTGTCCAGCATCGCCAGCATCGGCGTCTGACCGACGCCGCCGGAGAGCAGCGTGACCGGCGTTTCCGGCGCCACGTTGAGGAAGAAATCGCCGGCCGGCGCGGCCAGGTAAATCACGTCGCCTTCTTTCGCAGAATCATGCAGCCAGTTTGAAACCTGGCCGCCGTTTTCACGCTTAACCGCAATGCGATAGCCTTTGCCGTCGGGTTTGCGGGTCAAAGAGTACTGACGAATTTCCTGATGCGGAAAGCCTTCCGGCTTCAGCCAGACCGCCAGATACTGGCCTGGATGATATTCCGCTACCGCGCCGCCGTCGACCGGCTCAAACTCAAAGCTGGTAATCAGCGCGCTGCGCGGCGTTTTTCTGACGATGCGGAACGCGCGGGTGCCTTCCCAGCCGCCGGTTTTGCTGGCGCTTTCGCTGTAGATTTGCGCTTCACGATTAATAAAGACGTTGGCCAGCACGCCGTAGGCCTTGCCCCAGGCATCCAGCACTTCCTGACCCGGGCTGAACATCTCGTCAAGGGTGGCCAGCAGGTGGGTGCCGACAATATTGTACTGCTCGGGCTGGATCTGGAAGCTGGTGTGCTTCTGGGCGATTTTTTCCACCGCCGGCAGCAGGGCGGGCAGGTTCTCAAGATTGCTGGCATAGGCGGCAATGGCGTTGAACAGCGCCTCGCGCTGGTCGCCGTTGCGCTGATTACTCATATTAAAGATTTCTTTGAGTTCGGGATTATGAGCAAACATGCGGTCGTAAAAATGAGCGGTCAGTTTCGGACCGGTTTCAACCAGCAGAGGGATGGTGGCTTTCACCGTAGCGATGGTTTGTGCGTCGAGCATAGCAGCTTCCTTTATAGGTTATCTTAATGATGCATTTAAAATGCATCTTATAAAAATAACCCTGCTTTGTAAATGGTTCTTTAACACTTTCCCATAAGGCAGTTACAACATGAATTATTTGCATCACAAACCTGAAAAGAAATCCGTTGATAATCGAAGGTGCTTTATTGCTCAAAGCCTTGTGTAACGCGGAGCCAATCGTTTGCGTAAAATCCTTTGTCAAGACCTGTTATCGCAGAATGATTCAGTTATACTGTGGGCCGTTGTCCAGGTGGACCGCCTTTTTAGGCCGAAATTTTATTGTTAGCTGAGTCAGGAGATGCGGATGTTAAAGCGTGAAATGAACATTGCCGATTATGATGCCGAACTGTGGCAGGCTATGGAGCAAGAAAAAGTACGTCAGGAAGAGCACATCGAACTGATCGCCTCCGAAAACTACACCAGCCCGCGCGTTATGCAGGCGCAGGGCTCTCAGCTGACCAACAAATACGCTGAAGGATATCCGGGCAAGCGCTACTACGGCGGCTGTGAATACGTCGATATCGTAGAGCAGCTGGCTATCGATCGCGCCAAAGAGCTGTTCGGCGCTGACTACGCTAACGTGCAGCCGCACTCCGGCTCCCAGGCTAACTTCGCGGTCTATACTGCACTGCTGCAGCCGGGCGATACCGTTCTGGGTATGAACCTGGCGCAGGGTGGTCACCTGACTCACGGCTCCCCGGTCAACTTCTCCGGCAAACTGTACAACATCATTCCTTACGGCATCGATGAGTCCGGTAAAATTGACTATGAAGACATGGCTAAGCAGGCTCAGGAACATAAACCGAAGATGATTATCGGTGGTTTCTCCGCTTATTCCGGCGTGGTTGACTGGGCAAAAATGCGCGAAATCGCTGACAGCATCGGCGCATACCTGTTCGTCGACATGGCCCACGTTGCCGGTCTGATCGCCGCTGGCGTTTACCCGAACCCGGTTCCGCATGCTCACGTCGTGACCACCACTACCCACAAAACCCTGGCCGGTCCGCGCGGCGGCCTGATCCTGGCGAAAGGCGGCAGCGAAGAGCTGTACAAAAAACTGAACTCTGCCGTATTCCCGAGCGCCCAGGGCGGCCCGCTGATGCACGTTATCGCGGCGAAAGCCGTTGCGCTGAAAGAAGCGATGGAGCCGGAGTTCAAAGTTTACCAGCAGCAGGTAGCGAAAAACGCGAAGGCAATGGTAGAAGTGTTCCTGAACCGCGGCTACAAAGTGGTTTCCGGCGGCACTGAAAACCACCTGTTCCTGCTGGATCTGGTCGATAAAAACCTGACCGGTAAAGAAGCGGACGCTGCGCTGGGCCGTGCTAACATCACCGTCAACAAAAACAGCGTGCCGAACGATCCGAAGAGCCCGTTTGTGACCTCCGGCATCCGTATCGGTTCTCCGGCGGTCACCCGTCGCGGCTTTAAAGAAGCGGAAGTGAAAGAGCTGGCCGGCTGGATGTGCGACGTGCTGGACAACATCAATGACGAAGCGGTCATTGAGCGCGTGAAGGGTAAAGTTCTGGATATCTGCGCACGCTTCCCGGTTTATGCGTAAGCGTTAGCGTTGACATCAAAAAGGCCGCTGATGCGGCCTTTTTTGCGTCTGTTGATTAGCGGCGGTCGAGCGAAATCGCCCCGGGACCGGTTATCGCCAGCAGCAGGAAGGCACCGGCAATACTGATGTTTTTCCAGAAGTTAATCATGTTCGGCAGAACCGCATCGCCGGTCATATCCCAGTAGTGATGGCCAATCACCGCTGTACCGAGGGTATAAAAAATAAAGATCACCGCCAGCGGGCGGGTGAAAAAGCCCAGCACAATTAAAATGGCCGCCGGCACTTCCATAATAATGGCAATGATGGCCGCAAGCGTTGGCATCGGCGCGCCGGAGGAGGCCATGTACTGCACCGTGCCGCTAAAGCCGAGCAGCTTGGGATAGCCGAAAAGAATAAACAGCACCACCACCGCGATACGCGCAATCAGCAGCAGCAGAGAGCGGGAGGAGCCAAAGTCAAAGTAGCGTAGAGTGTTCATAATCAGCTCGTTATGAGAGACGTGTGATTTAAACGTAATACACAAATTTGCGCTCCGCCACGTCCGCTGACGATTAACGCAGCGTTTGCAGCTGTTCCTCCACGTACAGATAACCGATCCCCATCAGCTGCTGGGCGCGGGTCAGTTTGCCAAAGCCGATTTGAGTGGCGTGCGCTCGCGGCGTATCGCCGTGGTCAAAGGGATTAAAGCCGGTTTGTTTAACGATACTTTCCAGCCATTGTTCGCCAAAGGCGCAGCTGCGTCCGTATAGCCAGATCTGATTAATATTCAAAATATTTAAGAAATTATAAAGGCTTAAGCCAATGGCGTTGGCCGCGCTATCAACCCATGCGCGAATATGCACGTCTCCCTGTTCCCAGGCTTCAATGAGCGATGCCGTGGTTAATTGCTCGGGAGAGCGCTGCGCTTCCGGCTGCGTTTTAAGCCACATCCGCGCCTGCTTTTTCAACGCGCTGAGGGACGCTACGGTTTCGAGGCAACCGTATCTCCCGCAGTCGCAGGCCCTGCCGTCAGGATTCACAATCGTGTGTCCTATCTGCCCGCTGCCGTAGAGGCTTCCTCGATAAATCTGATCGTTAATCACAAATGACGAGCCGATACCGTAATCGACGTTAATCACGCAAAAATCCGGCTGTATACCCTGATGCTGCCACTTCTCCGCCAGCGCCAGCATCACGCAGTCATTATCCACCCGCACCTGCACGCCGAGCTGTTCCTCCAGCAGATACTTTATTTCAATCGGCGTTTTCCAGCGCGCCTGGGGCATGGTTTGTGACACCCCGGTTACCGGATCAACCTGACCATGGACGCCAAGGGCGAGATTGATGCTGTGCTGCGGGTAGAGGCGGTGGATACGCCGCCAGCATTCCACGATGGCCTCCAGAAGGGCCTGCGGCGTAGGGGCATCGATGGGCAAATGCTGGTGGCCGTCAACCGCCAGTAGACGGGCATCGGCAAGCTGATACTCAATACTGGTCGGCGTAATATTCATGCATAGCGTCCAGGCTCCGCGCGCGGGGATCTGGTAGCTTCCGCTGTTCACGCCGCGTTTGCTCATTTTTTCCGTGGAATGGCCGATCAATCCCTCGCTAAGCAGTTCGGCAAGAATGTTGCTCACAGCCGGAATAGAGAGCCCGGTGAGCTGGGAAAGCTGGGATTTACTGAGCTGTTTCTCCCGCCAGAGGTGGGAGAGAAAAATAGATTTGTTGGCCTGCCTGACCCGGGCGTTATTCAAACCGGTGCGCTGCATACACTTAACTCCCTTAACTATATTGCGTGAGCGTTGCGCATTTTAGCAGCTAAATGGCGATATAAACTCCTCTCATAGCAAGTTTTACTTTATTTTGTTTAGTGGAGGCGTCATGTACGGTTCGGTTAAGGTCTGGCAGGAAACAATTACATTACCTACGTGGACGACGGGGGCGGAGGATCCGAACCCCATGTTTCTGGAAAAGCGCGTTTATCAGGGTTCCTCCGGCAACGTCTATCCCTACGGCGTGATAGATACCCTGACCGGCGAGCGTGAAATGCGCGATTATCAGGCAGTATGGATGGAGAATGATTTCATTCGTATCATGCTGCTGCCGGAGCTCGGCGGACGTATTCACCGGGCGTATGACAAAGTCAAACAGCGCGATTTCGTCTATTACAATGAAGTCGTGAAGCCCGCCCTGGTAGGGCTACTGGGGCCCTGGATCTCCGGCGGTATCGAGTTCAACTGGCCGCAGCATCACCGCCCGACGACCTTTATGCCGGTCGATTTTTCGATCCAGCGCGGGGAAAACGGCGTGCAGACCGTATGGATGGGGGAAGCGGAGCCCATGCGCGGTTTACAGGTCATGACCGGGTTTACTCTCTATCCTGACCGCGCGCTGATTGAAATTACCGGTAAGGTTTTTAATGGTAACGCAACGCCGCGTCATTTCCTGTGGTGGGCCAACCCGGCGGTCAAAGGCGGCGATGCTCACCAGAGCGTGTTTCCACCCGACGTCACCGCCGTATTCGATCACGGCAAGCGCGATGTTTCCGCTTTTCCCATCGCCACCGGCACCTACTACAAAGTGGACTATTCTGCGGGCGTCGATATCTCCCGGTATAAAAATGTTCCGGTACCCACCTCGTATATGGCGGAGAAATCGGACTACGACTTTGTCGGCGCTTATCACCACGACGAGCGCGGTGGACTGCTGCATGTTGCCGACCATCACGTCTCGCCGGGCAAAAAACAGTGGAGCTGGGGCTATGGCGACTTTGGCCAGGCGTGGGACCGCAATCTGACCGACGAAAATGGCCCCTATATCGAGCTGATGACCGGCGTCTACACCGATAACCAGCCTGACTTTACCTGGCTTGCGCCTTATGAAGAGAAGGTGTTTGTGCAAAACTTCCTTCCCTACAGCGAGCTGGGAATGGTGCAAAATGCCAATACGCAGCTGGCGCTGAAGCTGGTTCGTGAGACGGAGCAGCTGCAGCTCGGCGTTTACGCCATTGCGCCGCTGGAAAATATTGTTGTTGAACTCAGCGCGGAAAAGCAGCCGCTGTATGAAACTCAGCTTACGCTGAAGCCCGGCGAGAGCTGGCAGCATACGCTGCCGGAAAATGACGCCCGGCGCTTAACCATTAAGGTGAAAACCGCAGACAACCAGCCGCTGCTGGATTATCAGGAACATATTACTCAGCAGACGCCCCTGCCCGAACCTGCCTGCGCGCCGGCGATGCCGAAAGAGATTCACAACGGCGATGAGCTCTATTTTATCGGCCAGCATCTTGAACAATACAATCATGCAAGCCGCTATGCCGCGGATTACTATCGCCGGGCGATAGCCCTCGATCCGCAGGATTACCGCAATAATGTTGCCCTCGGGACGCTGGCGTTTAATTGCGCCGACTGGGGGCTGGCGGAGCAATGTGCCCGGGCCGCGCTACTTCGCGCCCATCGTCTGAATAAAAATCCGCGCGATGGCGAAGCCAGTATGCTGCTTGGCAGCGCGCTGGAAAGGCAGGGCGATGAAGCTGGAGCATGGGATTGCTATTACAAAGCGTCCTGGAGCGGTAACTGCCGCGATGCCGCCTGGTGGGCGCTGGCAAGGCTGGCGATGAAGCGTGGCGATACCGCCGACGCGCTGGAAAAGGTCAACACCAGCCTGCAGTTTAACGCCAGCAACCATCTGGCTATGGGGCTGAAAGCGCTGGCGTTAGCGGACAGCGGGCGGGCGAAGGAAGCGCAGGCGTATATTGTCCTCTGCCTCGAACAATACCCGTTGAGCTATCCGCTGCACTGCGCGCGCTGGATGATTGCGCCGGGCGATGAGGCGCGCGCGAGCCTGCTGCGCGTAACGGGGCGCAGAGGGATCAACGGCAGCCTGCTGGCGGGCTGGCTGCTCTCCATCGGTCAGAAGCAGGCGGCGAAGGAGGTGCTTGAGGTTCTGGATTGCCAGGAAGCGCTGCCGATGCTGTGGCGCGCCTCGTTAAGCGATGATGCGAATAAACGGCAACGGTTAATTGCCGAAGCCGAGCGCTGCCATGTGCGAAAAGTGCGTTTCCCCAACACGCTCGATGAAGTCCAGATGCTGCAAACCCTGAGCGATAGCGCTTTTGCCCGCTATCTGCTCGGTTGCTTCTGGTACAGCAAACGTCGCTATGAAGAGGCGGTAAGCTGCTGGCGCGAGACGCTGGAAAAATCTCCCGACTATGCGCCCGCTCATCGTCTGCTGGGGGTCTACGCCTGGAACAAACAACAGGATGCCGCGCAGGCGCTGGCTTATCTGCAGCGGGCCGTAGAGCTTGAGCCCGAAAACGCGCGCTTCCTCTTTGAGCTTGATTTCCTGAAAAAATCACTGGGTACGCCGGTAAACGAACGACTGGAAACGCTGGCTGCGCGCAAAGCGGTGGTGCTGAAGCGGGATGACCTGACCGCTGAGCTGTTAAGCCTGTGGAACGCGGCCGGCCATTATGCCGATGCCGCCGCTATTCTTGGTACGCGCGTATTTCATCCCTGGGAAGGCGGGGAGGGGAAAGTTACCGGCCAGTATTTGCTCAATCAGCTCCATCGCGCTTTACAGTTGATCGAACGTAAGGCGTTCACGCAGGCCGCTCGCTGCCTGAATGAAGCGTTACGCTATCCCGATAACCTGGGAGAGGGGCGGCTGCCCGGGCAGACGGACAACGATATCTGGTATTTGCTGGGCTATTGCGCGGAACAGACTGGGGATGCGCACCGGGCAGCGGAATATTACCAGCTTGCCCTGCAAGGGGGCTCAACGCTGGACGCCGGGCGTTACTACAACGATCAGCCCGCCGATTACCTTTTCTGGCAGGGCATCGCGCTGCGTAAGAGCGGTAATCCGGCGCAGGCCGAGCAGAACTTCCAGAATTTTATCGCCTGGGCCAGGCAGCATCGGGATGACGTTCCGCAAGCCGACTTTTTTGCCGTCTCTCTCCCGGATCTGGTGGTGCTTGATGTCTCTGCGCAGGAGCAGCATCAGCAGCACTGCTTGTTTATTGAAGCGCTGGGCCATCTGGGGCTGGGCAACGTATCCGCCAGCCAGCAGGCGATGCAGCGGCTGCTGCAGCTGAACCCGGCTTATGATAAGGCGCATCTGATTCGTCATGCCCTGCAAAGCGGCATTTTTTCCTGAACCTGAAACGGGCGGGCCTGGCTCGCCTGTACCCTACTGTTCCCTGCGTTTCCCTTATAGAGGAATCATTATGAATAACGCGCAGACACATCTGAAAATGGGCTACGTCTGGACTATCTGTCTGGTCGCCGCCTGCGGTGGTTTACTCTTTGGCTATGACTGGGTGGTGATTGGCGGCGCAAAGCCGTTTTATGAAGCCTGGTTTTCCATTACCGACCCGGCGCAGTCCGGCTGGGCAATGAGCTCGGCGCTGGTGGGCTGCGTTTTCGGCGCATTAATCTCGGGATGGTGCGCCGATAAACTGGGGCGCAAGCTGCCCTTAATACTGTCCGCCGTGCTGTTCAGCGCTTCGGCGTGGGGGACGGCGGTCGCCAGCAGTTTCGACATGTTTGTGGTTTACCGCATTGTGGGCGGCGTGGGCATTGGTCTGGCATCCGCGCTCAGCCCGCTTTACATCGCGGAAGTCAGCCCGGCAGAAAAAAGAGGGCGCTTTGTTGCGATAAACCAGCTCACTATCGTGATTGGCGTGCTGGCCGCTCAGCTTATCAACCTGATGATTGCGGAACCCGTAGCGACGGGGGCGACGCAGCAGATGATTGTGGAGACCTGGAACGGGCAGATGGGCTGGCGCTGGATGTTCGGCGCGGAACTGGTGCCAGCGCTGGCGTTTTTGGTGCTGATGTTTTTTGTTCCTGAGTCGCCGCGCTGGCTCATGAAGGCCGGTAAGCCGGATCGCGCCCGGGCCGCGCTGGAGCGCATTGGCTCCGCCGACTATGCCGACAGGATATTACGCGACATCGCGCACACGCTGGAAAAAGATAACCATAAAATATCCTACGGCGCGCTGCTGGCTCCGCAGGTTAAACCGATCGTTATCATTGGCATAGTCCTCGCCGTCTTCCAGCAGTGGTGCGGAATTAACGTCATCTTTAACTACGCGCAGGAGATTTTTGCCTCGGCGGGATTCGATATTAACAGTACGCTGAAATCGATCGTCGCAACGGGAATCGTCAACCTGGTGTTTACCCTCGCCGCGCTGCCGCTGGTGGATAAAATCGGCCGCCGTAAATTAATGCTGCTCGGTGCCTCAGGGTTGACGCTGATCTATGTTCTGATTGCCGCCGCCTATGGCATGGGCATCATGGGCTGGCCCGTTCTGCTGCTGGTGCTGGCGGCGATTGCTATTTACGCCTTGACCCTGGCGCCGGTTACCTGGGTACTGCTGGCGGAAATCTTCCCCAACCGCGTTCGCGGACTCGCGATGTCCTTAGGCACCCTGGCGCTGTGGATTGCCTGTTTCTTGTTAACCTACACTTTCCCGCTGCTTAATGCCGGACTGGGCGCGGCGGGCAGTTTCCTGCTGTATGGCGTCATTTGCGCTGCCGGCTACCTCTATATTCTGCGCAACGTGCCGGAAACGAAGGGGGTCACTCTCGAAGCCCTGGAAGAGCAGCTGGCGCAACGTCATGCGGGCGCTCAGGCGATGAAGCAGGAGCAGACGCGCTAATGGCGGAAGAGTGGATTCTGGAAAACGCGCATCTGCGGATGCGCGTCGCTTCTCTGGGCGGCAAAGTGCAAAGTTTATACTCGCGGCATTATCAGGCGCCGGTGCTGTATGAAAACCCCGCCGGCGGCATGTTTCCGATGCTGCCGCTGGCCAATCGCGTCGCCGGGAACCGCTTTATTTTTCAGGGACGTGAGATAGTTCTGCCTCGCCACCACGCCGACGCGCATTTTTTTCTCCACGGCGACGGTTGGCTGCAGCGCTGGGATATGATTGCGCGCGGCGGCGACTATTGCGTGTTACAGCTGCGTCGGCAGCATGCCTGCGGTTTCGATTACCTGGCGCAGATCCGCTACCAGCTGCTGCGTAACCAGCTGGTGGCTGCGCTGACGCTTACCCACTGCGGTAGCACGCCCATCCCCTATGGCTGCGGTTTTCATCCGTTTTTTCCTTTTGATAAGCGCGGTACGGTGCAGTTTGCAGCCGCCGGCTACTGGCCGGAAGGGGAGCAGCATCTTCCTCTCGGCTGGCAAGGCCAGTTGCCCGGCTACGCCGATTTCAGCCACGCGCAGTACGGTGAGGATCGCTGGCTGAACGTGGGCTATTCCGGCTGGAGCGGGCGGGCGAGGGTGAGTAGTGATGTGATGGATATCACAATTCTTTCGCAAACTCCGTGGTTGATGCTTTTCAGAATGCAGGGCGAGCCGTTCCTTTGCCTCGAGCCGCAAAGTCATCCGGTAAACGCCCATAACATGGACGGACAGCCGGGGCTGCGGGTTTTAGGCGCCGGAGATACGCTGAGTTTTTCGCTGAAAATAGACGTACAGGGGCGCGAATAGCGCCATATCTGGGGCGAGGGTATCTTGCGCCCGCCCCGCTTTATCGCCAGACTGTCGCCTCCATTCGGGAGGGAATCATGGTCTTACACTCCACGCGCTGGCTGGCGCTAAGTTACTTCACCTATTTTTTTAGCTACGGCATCTTCCTGCCTTTCTGGAGCGTCTGGCTTTCCGGACTTGGCCTGACGCCGGAAACCATCGGCATGCTGCTCGGCGCCGGGCTGGTGTCGCGCTTTCTTGGCAGCCTGCTGATTGCGCCGCGGGTCAGCGACCCGTCCCGTCTTATCTCTTCTCTGCGCATTCTGGCGCTGCTGACGCTGCTCTTTGCGCTCGCATTTTGGATCGGCCACCAGGTTGCCTGGCTAATGGTGATTATCGTCGGCTTTAACCTCTTTTTCTCGCCGCTGGTGCCGCTGACCGACGCGCTGGCGAATACCTGGCAAAAGCAGATCACCATGGACTACGGGCGCGTGCGCCTGTGGGGGTCGATAGCTTTCGTCATTGGCTCGGCGCTGACCGGGAAGCTGGTCAGCCTGTATGACTACCGGATGATACTGGTGATGCTCAGCGTCGGTATTGCCTCCATGCTGCTCGGCATGCTGCTGAAGCCGTCGGTGCAGCCGCAGGGCGAATCCCGCCAGCAGGAAGCGGCCGGCCTGGCGGCCTGGCTTACGCTGGTGCGGCAAAGCTGGCGCTTCCTCGCCTGCGTCTGTTTGCTACAGGGCGCGCACGCCGCCTACTACGGATTTAGCGCTATCTACTGGCAGGAAGCGGGCTATTCGGCCTCCGCCGTGGGCTACCTGTGGTCGCTTGGCGTGGTGGCGGAAGTGGTGATTTTCGCGCTGAGCAAAAAAGTTTTCCGCCGCTTTAGCGCCCGCGACCTGCTGCTGCTGTCCGCGGTGTGCGGGCTGATTCGCTGGTCGTTGATGGGCTGGACGACGGCGCTACCCTGGCTTATCGTCGCGCAGATCCTCCACTGCGGCACCTTCACGGTGTGCCATCTGGCGGCGATGCGCTACATTGCGGCGCGTCAGGGCAGCGAAGTGATCCGCCTGCAGGCGGTCTACTCCGCCGTCGCGATGGGCGGCAGCATTGCGGTGATGACGGTCTTTGCCGGTTTCCTCTACCAGCATCTGCACCAGGGCGTTTTCTGGGTGATGGCGCTGGTGGCCTTACCGGCGCTGGTGGTGCGGCCAAAAGCGGTGGCTTAGGCCTCCAGCATTTTGCAAATCTGCTGCTGCTGATGATCGCTGAACGTCTCTTCGGCGTGAAACAGCGGCGGCGAAAACAGCGGCAGCGCCGTGGCATAGGGAGTGACGATCAGCGTCACTTCCTTCGGCGCGCCCTCTTTCTGAAAGGTGCTCACGCTCAAATACTTTATATTGAGCGGCAGCAGGGTTAACTCGCGCAGTTGCTGCTCCAGCGACTGCTCAAGGTCCGGGTTATCATCGGTCAGCAGAACCACCTGTTTCTCCTGCAGATCGCTTTTTTGCATCAGCCAGGCGCCGAAGATCACCGCGATTAAACTGACTTCCTCCTGGCTAAAGCGTACCTGCCAGCTGGCTTCGAATTCCGCCAGCGCAGCCTGCGTTGTGCGCATCAAACGGGGATAAAGACGGCCAATCTCCTCCGGCAGCGCGTTATCGATACCGATAGCGAAAACGCTGCGGTGTAGCGCCTGCGAAAGGTGAATATAGAGCTGATCGCTCAGCCCCTGTTCATCGCTAAACGGACGGCCCGCCAGGTTCTGAAAGCGGTGAATCAGCCCGGAAATGGCCAGATGCAGACGGCGATCGTGCTGATGACCATCGCGGATAGGATCGGGGGTTTTCAACAGCATAAACAGCAGGGCCAGAAACAGCTGTTCTCCGGCATGGGGCGTTGCCGCAACCCGCCGCTGCCAGTGGCGGACAATCTCCTCGGCGAGGGAAAACTCGGCGGCGGCTTGCGCCCAGCGCTGCTGCTCGTGGGTGAAAGTGGGGCTCTGTCCAAGGTGGTGCTGCAGCAAACAATACTGTAAATAAAGACGCAGAAAATGCACGTCGCGGCAGTCAAACTGCCGGTTCAGGGCGCGCGAGCAGCGGTTGACCAATGCCTGAAGATTGGTGTCGTCATACAGCGTGCGTGCGATACCCTGCTGTTTAAGCTGCGTTTTCAATGCCGGGGTAAAATGGTGGCTGACAAAATGCGGGCACAGGCGCAGCCCGCGTCGCAGGCCGTGCAGCAGGCATAAACGTTGATCGAGCGCGGCGCCTTCCATCCGATAGCTGCCGTCCGCTTGTGAAGCAAGGGTCAAGCGGTGATAACGCTGAATCTCGCGTCCCGTCTCCGCAATGTCCTGCCGGGCGGTATCCTCATCAACCTGGGTGAGGTTACCCAGCCATTCGGGCGTCACGGACTGCCCGGGCAGATAAAACATCAGGAGCACCTGGCTACGGCGCTGTGGACTGGAAAGCACAGATGGTGGTTCAATCACTGTCATCATCCGGTTAGTTCCAGTTAGGGTTTTCGTTAAGAGTAGTTAATGTATTGAGGGTGAACAGGGCATTTCCGGGTCTTTACATCAGGATTGCTGGCGGGGTTCACAGAATTTTTCACGCGAGGAACAGATGAAGAGAGTGAAACAATGCGTCAGCGTAGCGTTTTTCATGTTTTTATCGCTATCTGCGGCGGCGCATCCGCACAGTTTCATCAGTTTGCAAACGGAGGCCGTGGCGGAAAATGGGCTGCTCACCGGCTTTAAAATGCGCTGGACGATGGATGAAATCACCTCCGCCGATCTGCTCTATGATGCGGGCAACGCTAAACCCGGTAGCGAAATCTGGAAAAAGCTGGCGGCGGAAGTGATGGCGAACGTGCTGGGCCAGCACTATTTCAGCGAGCTATGGCACAACGGCCAGCGGGTGAAGTTTGATAATCGGCCCGCTGGTTATGGCCTTGAACGCAGCGGTCATCAGGCGGTGCTCACCTTTACCCTGCCGCTGGCGAAGCCGCAGCCTCTGGCCGGGCAAACCTTCACCTTTTCCACCTACGACCCGACCTATTATGTTGATATGTATTACGACAAAGACGCAGACTTCACTCTACCGACGGCGATGAAGACAAGCTGCTCGGCAAAAGTGATGACGCCGAAGCCTAACGAAAAAATGTTGTCCTACGCGCAGTCGCTGGATAAAGCGGATGCGCCGCCGGAGGATATGGAACTGGGGAATTACTTCGCGCAAAAGGTGACGCTGCAATGTCAGTGATTTTTGCTCAAACCGGCCGTTCGCCGCGCTGGCGTCAGCTGTGGCCGCTGGCGCTGTTTCTGCTGCTGGCAGCCGGAGCTGGCTTCTGGCTATGGCGGGCCTGGCCGCAGGTGCTGCTGCAAAGCGCGGTCTGGCAGCGCGCGCTGAATGTCGAACTGAGTCGGCTTCTGCAGGCGGTTGCGGAGAATCCTGCCTCCGCCGGGCTGTCGCTGCTGGGGTTTAGCTTCGTCTACGGCGTTCTGCATGCGCTGGGGCCGGGGCACGGCAAGGTGGTCATAACCACCTGGCTGGCAACCCATCCGTCGAAGCTGAAATCGAGCATCGGCCTGACGCTGGCCGCTTCGCTGCTGCAGGGGCTGGTGGCCATCGCCTTAGTGGTGGTGGTGCTGACGCTGCTGCGGCTGCCGGCAAGACAGCTGCATCTGAGCAGCTTCTGGCTGGAAAAGGGAAGCTATCTGCTGGTCGGCGCGCTGGGCCTTTTGCTGTGTTGGCGGGCGCTGAAAAAGCTGCGGATGCTGCTGCGCCGACCGACATTCATCGCCTTCACCGCGCATCACGTTCATCACGCCAGCTGCGGCTGCGGGCACCAGCATCTGCCGGCGCCGGAACAGCTGCAAAGCGGCGATGACTGGCGGGCGCGGCTGGCTATCGTGCTGTCAATGGGGATGCGGCCCTGCTCGGGAGCCATTATGGTGCTGTTGTTCAGCAAGGTTATCGGCGTATTTGGCTGGGGCATGGCGGCCTCGATGGCGATGGCGGCGGGAACCTCGCTGACGATTAGCGCGCTGGCGCTGCTGGTTCATGGTTTCCGCCAGCTGGCGGTCAGGCTGAGCGCGAATCGGGCGCCGGCGCTGTGGAAGCAGATCGGTTGGGCAACGCTGGCGCTGGCCGGCGGCGTGATTTTACTGGCGGCGGCCATCGTGATGTGGAGTAGCGCGATGCCATCGGGCGGCGGCCTGAGGCCGTTTTAATGCGATAAAAAAAGGAAGCCGCGGCTTCCTTTTGGTTTTTCATGCGGTGAGAAATTAACGCTTCAGCGCTTCACTCAGATGCTCGCGCATATTGGCCAGCATCGCTTTCACGACGCGCGGGTTGCCTGCAACGATGTTGCCGGTCAGCAGGTAGTTATGGCCACCGGTAAAGTCGCAGACGATAGCGCCTGCTTCACGGGCGATCAGCTCGCCTGCCGCGAAATCCCACGGTTTCAGCGCGATTTCAAAGTAGCCGTCAACCCGGCCAGCGGCAACGTAGGCCAGATCCAGGGCCGCGGAACCGGTGCGGCGGAAATCCGCGCATTCGGTGAACATGTTGCCGAGGATGTTCATGTAAGAGGTCGCGTGCTGTTTTGCTTTGAACGGGAAGCCGGTGGCGATGATCGTGCCATCCAGATCGCGAGCGCTGCTGCCGCGCAGGCGGTAGCCGTTCAGCTGCGCGCCCTGACCGCGGGTCGCGGTGAACAGTTCGTTACGCATCGGATCGTAAACCACGGCCACTTCAGTACGGCCTTTAATGCGTACGGCGATGGAGACGGAGAAGTGCGGCAGACGTTTGACGAAGTTGGTGGTGCCATCCAGTGGATCGATAACCCATTGAACATCCTGATCTTCACCAGCGTGCTCACCGCTTTCTTCGGTGATGATGGTGTGCTGCGGGTAAGATTTGCGAATGGTTTCGATAATCATCGCCTCGGCGGCTTTATCGACGTTGGTCACAAAATCATTGCTGCCTTTCTGGCTGGTTTCTACGGAGTCAGGGGTTTCGTAGTGCTTGGCAATTAAATTACCCGCCTTGCGCGCTGCGCGCACGGCGATGTTCAGCATCGGATGCATCGGTATCTCTCACTGGATGTTAAAGAACGGGAAAAAACGGCGCATATAGTAACAGTGAAATCTCCTTATGTCTTCGTTTTATGATAGCATGCACGAATAATCTTTAGCCGAAGAACCATAATGCTGCAAAATATTCGAATCGTACTGGTAGAAACCTCGCACACCGGCAATATGGGCTCCGTCGCCCGCGCAATGAAAACCATGGGGTTAACCAACCTGTGGCTGGTCAATCCTCTGGTCAAACCCGATTCTCAGGCCATCGCTCTGGCGGCCGGGGCCAGCGACGTCATTGGCAATGCCCACATCGTTGATACCCTTGATGAAGCGCTGGCGGGCTGTAGCCTGGTCGTGGGGACCAGCGCGCGCTCCCGTACGCTGCCGTGGCCGATGCTCGACCCGCGTGAATGCGGCCTGAAAAGCGTTGCCGAAGCGCAGCATGCGCCGATCGCGCTGGTATTTGGCCGCGAACGCGTCGGCCTGACTAACGAAGAGCTGCAGAAGTGTCACTACCACGTGGCGATTGCCGCGAATCCGGAATACAGCTCGCTGAACCTGGCGATGGCGGTGCAGGTTATCTCCTATGAAGTGCGTATGGCCTGGCTGGCAGCGCAGGAGCAAAATGAACCTGTCATCGAGCATGAAGAAACCCCGTATCCGCTGGTGGATGATTTAGAGCGTTTCTACGGTCATCTGGAGCAGACGCTGCTGGCAACCGGGTTTATCCGCGCCAGCCACCCGGGCCAGGTGATGAACAAACTGCGCCGTTTGTTTACCCGCGCCCGCCCGGAAAGCCAGGAGCTGAACATCCTGCGCGGCATGCTGGCGTCAATTGAGCAGCAGCAGAAAAATAAAGAGTCATAGTGCACGCCGTTGCCCGGCGGCGCGGTACTGCGGGCTCCCTCTCTCCTTGTGGGAGAGGGCCGGGGCGAGGGCACCAGGCCGCGCTGAAGTGAAACGGCACGGAAAGCCAAATACCTGACTAAAACAGTCAAGTAAATAGTTGACCAATTTACTCGGGAATGTCAGACTTGCCCTTGCTATGCAATACCCATATTAATAAAAAGCCCGGGCAGGGGCGAGTTTGAGGTTAAGTAAGACATGAGACTGACATCTAAAGGGCGTTATGCCGTGACCGCGATGCTTGACGTTGCGCTCAACTCTGAATCGGGTCCGGTTCCGTTGGCTGATATTTCAGAGCGTCAGGGAATTTCGCTTTCCTATCTGGAACAGCTGTTCTCTCGCCTGCGCAAAAATGGCCTGGTTTCCAGCGTACGTGGTCCAGGCGGCGGTTATCTGTTAGGTAAAGAAGCGGGTAGCATCGCGGTTGGCGAAGTTATCAGCGCAGTGGACGAATCCGTTGACGCCACCCGTTGTCAGGGTAAAGGCGGCTGCCAGGGCGGCGATAAGTGTCTGACTCACGCGCTGTGGCGCGATCTGAGCGAGCGATTGACCGGTTTTCTGAATAACATCACGCTGGGCGAACTGGTGAATAACCAGGAAATCCTTGATGTCTCCGGCCGTCAGCACAACCATGAATCCCAGCGTAGCACCCGCGCTCAGGACGCCATCGACGTCAAACTGCGCGCGTAGTTCTCGTTCAGTTTCATCTTGCAGCTATCGGCTGCAAGCTGAAACGAGCTGAGTAAAAAAGATAAAAAAGATTTTCGAATCAGGCCAGGATGTTCCGACATCCTGTGTACTCGGTCGTACATCCAGCCGGTTGCCTGATTCCTTGCATTGAAGCGATGTACGGAGTTTATAGAGCAATGAAATTACCGATCTATCTCGATTACTCCGCAACCACGCCGGTGGACCCGCGTGTTGCCGAGAAAATGATGCAGTTCCTGACCCTGGACGGGACCTTTGGTAACCCGGCCTCGCGTTCACACCGTTTTGGCTGGCAGGCTGAAGAGGCGGTAGATATCGCCCGTAATCAGATTGCCGAGCTGGTCGGCGCTGACCCGCGCGAAATCGTTTTTACTTCCGGCGCGACGGAATCCGACAACCTGGCGATTAAAGGTGCAGCCAACTTTTATCAGAAAAAAGGCAAGCACATCATCACCAGCAAAACCGAACATAAAGCCGTGCTGGACACCTGCCGTCAGCTGGAGCGCGAAGGGTTTGAAGTGACCTACCTCGCCCCGCAGCGTAACGGCATTATCGATTTAAAAGAGCTGGAAGCCGCGATGCGTGATGACACCATCCTTGTTTCCATTATGCACGTGAATAACGAAATCGGCGTGGTACAGGATATCGCTACCATCGGCGAGATGTGCCGCGCCCGCGGTATCATTTACCACGTTGACGCGACCCAGAGCGTGGGCAAACTGCCTATCGACCTGAGCCAGCTGAAAGTTGATCTGATGTCCTTCTCCGGCCACAAAATCTATGGCCCGAAAGGCATCGGCGCGCTGTACGTGCGTCGTAAACCGCGTATTCGTATCGAAGCGCAGATGCACGGCGGCGGTCACGAGCGCGGCATGCGCTCCGGGACGCTGCCTGTCCACCAGATCGTCGGTATGGGTGAAGCTTACCGTATCGCGAAAGAAGAGATGGAAAGCGAAATGGCCCGCCTGCGCGGCCTGCGTAACCGTCTGTGGGACGGCGTAAAAGATATGGAAGAGGTCTACCTGAACGGCGATCTCGAGCAGGGCGCGCCGAACATTCTCAACGTCAGCTTTAACTACGTTGAAGGCGAGTCGCTGATTATGGCGCTGAAAGACCTGGCGGTCTCTTCCGGTTCCGCCTGTACTTCCGCAAGCCTCGAGCCGTCCTACGTGCTGCGCGCGCTGGGGATGACCGACGAGCTGGCGCATAGCTCTATTCGTTTCTCTTTAGGTCGTTTTACTACCGAAGAAGAGATTGACTACACCATCAATCTGGTTCGCAACTCCATTGGTCGTCTGCGCGAACTTTCTCCGCTGTGGGAAATGTTCAAGCAGGGCGTGGATCTGAACAGCATTGAATGGTCACATCACTAATTCGGCACCAATAAGGAGAATTCATCATGGCTTACAGCGAAAAAGTTATCGATCATTACGAGAATCCGCGCAATGTCGGCTCCTTCGACAATAGCGACGAAAACGTCGGCAGCGGCATGGTTGGCGCACCGGCGTGCGGCGACGTGATGAAGTTGCAGATTAAAGTCAACAATGAAGGTATCATTGAAGACGCGCGTTTCAAGACCTACGGCTGCGGTTCCGCTATTGCTTCCAGCTCCCTGGTGACCGAGTGGGTGAAAGGGAAATCGCTGGACGAAGCTCAGGCGATCAAAAACACCGATATCGCAGACGAGCTTGAGCTGCCGCCGGTGAAAATTCACTGCTCTATTCTGGCGGAAGACGCGATTAAAGCCGCGATTGCGGATTACAAAAGCAAACGTGAAGCAAAATAATTAAGAGTTGAGGTTTGTTATGTCGATTACTTTAAGCGACAGTGCAGCAGCGCGAGTCAACACCTTTCTGGCCAACCGCGGTAAAGGGTTTGGTCTGCGCCTGGGAGTCAGAACTTCCGGCTGCTCGGGTATGGCTTATGTACTGGAGTTTGTTGACGAGCCGGCGGCAGAAGACACCGTGTTTGAAGACAAAGGCGTGAAGGTCGTGATCGACGGCAAAAGTTTGCAGTTCCTCGACGGCACGCAGCTGGACTTCGTCAAAGAAGGTCTTAACGAAGGGTTTAAGTTCACCAACCCGAACGTGAAAGACGAGTGCGGCTGCGGCGAAAGCTTTAACGTGTAATCGGTTATCCCTGACCCCACCGTAGTCTCGCTGCGCGTGGGGTTTGCTTTATCTCGTTAACCCTGAGGTTGCTATGGACTATTTTACCCTCTTCGGGTTACCGGCCAGCTATACCCTTTCGTTAGAACCCCTGGCTGCCCGGTACCAGGAGCTACAGCGCCAGTATCATCCCGATAAGTTCGCCAGCGGCAGCGCGGCTGAACAGCTCGCCGCGGTGCAGCAGTCCGCCACCATTAATCAGGCGTGGCAAACCCTTCGTCATCCGCTGACCCGCGCCGAATATCTCCTTTCACTTCACGGTTTCGATCTCGCCAGCGAGCAGCATACCGTGCGCGATACCGCGTTCCTGATGGAACAGCTGGAACTGCGCGAAGAGCTCGATGATATAGGCAAGGCGAAAGATGAAGCGCGGCTGGAAAGCTTTATCAAGCGGGTCAAAGCGCAATTTGATACCCGGCATCAGCTGATGGTTGAACAACTGAATAACGAGACGTGGGAGGCGGCGGCGGATACCGTGCGCAAGCTGCGTTTTCTCGATAAACTGCGAAGCAGTGCGGAACAACTCGAAGAAAAACTGCTCGATTTTTAATTTTCGGAAGCAATTATGGCCTTATTACAAATTAGTGAGCCCGGACTGAGCGCCGCGCCGCACCAGCGACGTCTGGCGGTGGGTATCGACCTGGGCACCACCAATTCACTGGTGGCTACCGTGCGTAGCGGCCAGGCCGAAACTCTGCCCGACCATCAGGGGCGCTATTTGCTGCCGTCGGTGGTGAACTATCAGGCTTCGGGTTTGACGGTGGGCTATGACGCGCGACAAAACGCCGCTCTGGATCCGGTCAACACCATCAGCTCCGTCAAACGCATGATGGGCCGCTCTCTGGCCGATATCGAGGCCCGCTACCCACATCTGCCTTATCAGCTGCAGGCCAGCGAAAACGGCCTGCCGATGATTCAGACTACGGGGGGGTTGCTCAATCCGATCCGCGTATCTGCCGACATTCTAAAAGCGCTGGCCGAACGCGCCACCGAGGCGCTGGCGGGCGAGCTCGACGGCGTGGTGATTACCGTGCCGGCCTACTTCGATGATGCTCAGCGGCAGGGAACCAAAGACGCGGCGCGTCTGGCGGGCCTGCACGTGCTGCGTCTGCTGAACGAGCCGACCGCGGCGGCGATAGCCTACGGCCTGGACTCCGGTCAGGAAGGGGTCATCGCGGTTTACGATCTCGGCGGCGGTACTTTTGATATCTCCGTGCTGCGCTTGAGCCGCGGCGTGTTTGAAGTCCTGGCCACCGGCGGCGATTCCGCGCTCGGCGGCGACGATTTCGATCATCTGCTGGCCGATTATCTGCGCGAGCAGGCTGGCCTGAGCGATCGCAGTGATAACCGCCTGCAGCGCGAGCTGCTTGACGCGGCGATCGCGGCGAAAATCGCCCTCAGCGATGCCGAGACGGCGCGGGTGAACGTCGGCGGCTGGCAGGGGGAGGTGACCCGTAGCCAGTTTAATGCGCTGATCGCCCCGCTGGTCAAACGCACCTTGCTGGCCTGCCGTCGCGCGTTGAAAGACGCCGGCGTTGAGGCGCAAGAGGTGCTGGAAGTGGTGATGGTGGGCGGCTCGACCCGCGTGCCGCTGGTGCGCGAACGCGTCGGCGAATTCTTTGGCCGTACGCCGCTGACCTCTATCGACCCGGATAAAGTCGTCGCCATCGGCGCGGCGATTCAGGCGGATATCCTGGTAGGCAATAAGCCGGACAGCGAACTGCTGCTGCTTGATGTCATTCCGCTCTCTCTGGGGCTGGAAACCATGGGTGGCCTGGTGGAAAAGGTTATCCCGCGTAACACCACCATTCCGGTGGCGCGCGCGCAGGAGTTCACTACCTTCAAAGATGGTCAGACGGCGATGTCTATCCACGTTATGCAGGGCGAGCGTGAGCTGGTGCAGGACTGCCGCTCCCTGGCGCGCTTTGCGCTGCGCGGCATTCCGGCATTACCGGCGGGCGGGGCGCATATTCGCGTGACCTTCCAGGTGGATGCCGATGGCCTGCTGAGCGTGACGGCGATGGAGAAATCGACCGGCGTTGAGGCCTCTATCCAGGTGAAACCGTCCTACGGTCTGACCGATGGCGAGATCGCCAGCATGATTAAAGATTCGATGAGCTACGCCGAACAGGATGTCCAGGCGCGTATGCTGGCCGAGCAAAAAGTTGAAGCCGCGCGCGTACTGGAAAGTCTGGTCAGCGCGCTGGCCGCCGACGCCGCGCTGTTAAGCGCCGCAGAGCGTCAGGCTATCGATGACGCCGCGGAGCAAGTGCGCGCCGCGGCGGCAGGCGATGATGCCGATGCAATCAAAGAAGCGATTAAAAATATCGACACACAAACCCAGGAATTCGCCGCACGTCGTATGGATCAATCGGTCCGTATCGCGCTGAAAGGCCAATCCGTGGACGAGGTTTAAAATGCCAAAAATTGTTTTTCTGCCCCACCAGGACCTGTGTCCGGATGGCGTAGTTGTGGAAGCTGAGACCGGTGAGACCATTCTTGATGCAGCGCTGCGTAGCGGTATTGAGATTGAACACGCCTGCGAAAAATCCTGTGCCTGCACCACCTGCCACTGCATCGTGCGTGAAGGCTTTGACTCGCTGGCGGAAAGTACCGAAGATGAAGACGACATGCTGGATAAGGCCTGGGGGCTTGAGCCCGACAGCCGTCTGAGCTGCCAGGCGCGGGTGACTGACGAAGATTTGGTCATCGAAATTCCGCGTTACACCATCAACCACGCACGCGAGCATTAATATGGGACTGAAATGGACCGATAGTCGTGAAATCGGCGAAGCGCTGTACGACGCTTTCCCGGATCTCGACCCGAAAACCGTTCGCTTCACCGATCTGCATCAGTGGATTTGCGATCTGGAAGAGTTTGATGACGATCCGAACGCATCCAATGAAAAAATTCTTGAGGCGATTCTGCTAGTCTGGTTAGACGAAGCAGAATAATTTTCGCGTCATGATTTATCCGGTGGTTTAAGCCGGATGAATCAACGAGCGAAAGAACTTTACGGGCTGCCATACGGCGGCCCGTTTGCTAAGAAGGATAATGATAATGACCGAAGCTATGAAAATTACGCTTACCGCTCAGCCAGCCGATGCGCGCTGGGGAGAAAAAGCATCTTACAGCATTAATAACGACGGCATCGCCCTGCATCTGAACGGCAAAGACGACCTCGGTTTGATTCAGCGCGCGGCGCGAAAAATTGACGGCATGGGCATCAAACATGTCGCGCTTGACGGCGAGGGCTGGGATACCGATCGCGCATGGGCATTCTGGGCCGGCTATAAAGGCCCGAAAGGCAGCCGCAAAGTGGAGTGGCCGGCCCTCGACGATGCGCAGAAAAGCGAACTGGATAACCGCCTGACCATTATTGACTGGGTCCGCGACACCATCAACGCCCCGGCGGAAGAGCTGGGGCCGGAACAGCTGGCGCAGCGTGCGGTAGACCTGCTGTGCAGCGTGGCCTGCGATAGCGTCTCTTATCGCATCACCAAGGGCGAAGATCTGCGCGAGCAGAACTACCTGGGCCTCCACACCGTCGGCCGCGGCTCCGAGCGTCCGCCGGTCCTGCTGGCGCTGGACTATAACCCAACCGGCGACAAAGAAGCCCCGGTGTACGCCTGCCTGGTCGGTAAAGGCATCACCTTTGACTCCGGCGGATACAGCATCAAGCAGAGCGCGTTTATGGACTCGATGAAGTCCGATATGGGCGGCGCGGCGACGGTAACCGGCGCGCTGGCGTTCGCCATCACGCGCGGCCTGAACAAGCGCGTGAAGCTGTATCTGTGCTGCGCCGATAACCTGATTAGCGGTAACGCCTTCAAACTGGGCGATATTATTCACTATCGCAACGGCAAAACCGTGGAAATCATGAACACCGATGCGGAAGGTCGCCTGGTGCTGGCGGACGGCCTGATCGATGCTTCGGCGCAAAAGCCGGCGCTGATCATCGATGCCGCCACGCTGACCGGCGCGGCGAAAACCGCGCTTGGCAATGATTATCACGCGCTGTTCAGCTTTGATGATGCGCTGGCGAATCGCCTGCTGGCGAGCGCGCAGGCTGAAAACGAAGCTTTCTGGCGCCTGCCGCTGGCTGAGTTCCACCGCGGCCAGCTGCCGTCCAACTTTGCTGAACTGAACAATACCGGCAGCGCGGCCTATCCGGCCGGCGCCAGCACCGCGGCGGGCTTTCTGTCCCACTTCGTGGAGAATTATCATGAAGGCTGGCTGCATATCGACTGCTCGGCGACCTACCGCAAATCTGCGGTTGAGCAGTGGTCGGCGGGCGCGACCGGCCTCGGCGTGCGCACTATTGCTAATTTGCTGACCGCGGAATAACCCTTTCCCCTGACCCTCCCCCTGATGTTTCAGGGGGAGGTCACGTTCGGCTTTCTCCCGCTTCCTTCGTGGAGAGAGCCGGGGTGAGGGGATTTTCGTTGTGGAACTACTATGTCCGAAACTAAAAATGAGCTAGAAACCCTGCTGGAGAAGGCGGCTACCGAGCCAGGCCATCGTCCGGCGTTTTTCCGTACGCTGCTGGAAGCTACCGTGTGGGTACCCGGAGCCGCCGCTCAGGGCGAGCAGGTCGTTGAAGACAGCGTGCTGGATCTGCAGCACTGGGAAAAAGATGATGGCACATCGGTCATTCCTTTTTTCACCTCGCTGGAAGCGCTGCAGCAGGCCGTTGAGGACGAACAGTCTTTTGTGGTGATGCCGGTGCGCACGCTGTTCGCCATGACCCTCGGCGAAACGCTCTATCTCAATGCCAAACTCGCCACCGGCAAAGAGTTTGCGCCGCGTGAGATTAGCCATCTGCTGGGGGAAGAGGGCAGCCCGCTCAGCACCCAGACCGTGCTTGAAGGCGGAGAGTCGCTGCTGCTGTCTGAGGTTGCCGAGCCGCCCGCGCAGATGGTGGACTCGCTGACCACGCTGTTTAAGACCCTGAAAACGGTGAAGCGCGCGTTTTTATGCTCTATCAAAGACAGCGCCGATGCGCCAGCCAACCTGCTGATTGGTATTGAAGCGGAAGGCGATATTGAGGAGGTTATTCAGGCGACCGGCAGCGTGGCGACCGATACGCTTCCCGGCGACGAGCCGATTGATATCTGTCAGGTGGTGGAGGGGGAAAAGGGGATTAGCCACTTTATGATCGCCCACATCACGCCGTTTTATGAAAAGCGCTGGGGCAGCTTCCTGCGCGACTTTAAGCACAATCGGATTATTTAACTCAACGGGGGCTCAGGCCCCCGTTGTTCTCTTTACTGCCTACTGCGCCGGTTCAATCGGCAAATCCGTCCGCGCCCCCCATTCGCTCCATGAGCCGTCGTACAGGCTAACGCCGTTAACGCCGAGGGTGGTGAGCGCCAGCACGACGACCGCCGCCGTTACGCCGGAGCCGCAGCTGGCAATAATCGGCCGTTCAAAATCGACGCCCTGACGCGCGAAGATCTCGTTGAGTTCATCGGTGGTTTTCAGTTCGCCGTTAATCACCAGTTCCGTCCACGGTACGTTTAGCGCGCCGGGAATATGCCCGCTGCGCAGTCCCGGTCGCGGCTCTGCCACCTGGCCATTAAAGCGTCCTGCCGGGCGCGCATCGACGATCTGCGCCGATCCTTCGTGGCTGACCAGCAGCACATCGGTCAGGCGCTTGATCGCCAGCGGATCGACGCGGCCGTCAAAATCACCTTCCGGCAGTTCGGGGAGGCCCTGCTCCAGCGGCAGCCCATCGCGGCGCCAGCCCTCCAGCCCACCGGCGACAATCGACACCTTTTCAACGCCGAACGTGCGCAGCATCCACCAGGCGCGCGGCGCGGAGAAGAGATTGCCTTCATCGTATACCACCAGATGCTTATCGCTGCTGACGCCAAGTTCGCGCATGGCGACGGCAAACGCCTCCGCGCGCGGCATCATGTGCGGCAGCGGGCTGGTGTGGTCAGAGAGGGCTTCGATATCGAAAAAGACGGCGCCGGGAATATGGCCTGCCTGATACTCAGCGTTAAGATCGCGCTCTTCTTGTCCCGGAGGGGCCATCCGCGCGTCGATAATCTGGATTTCCGGGTCATCAATATGCTCTGCCAGCCAGTCGGCAGCGACAAAAAACGAGGTAGACATGAGTGCCTCCGTGTCATCAACAATAGAGTGATTGTTGTTGTTTTTTGCGATATCGACAAGGCATTTTCAAGGAGAGGCGGCGGGAATGTGATATTCCCCCGAGCGGCGTCGGGGGAGGATTGGCTTAAAACGCGTTTTGCTGCAGGTAGCGCCAGGCGTACTGCGCGTACAGTTCAGCGCCGCTTTTCATCACCTGCTCGTCGATATTAAAGCAGCCGTGATGGTGCGCGTAGTCGCTGCCTTTCTCTTTATTGCCCGAGCCGAGCAGCGCAAAGGCGCCGGGGATATTTTGCATATAAAAACTAAAATCTTCTCCGCCGGTGGTCGGTTTTTCATTGAAAAGGACGCCATCGCCGAACGCGTCGCGGATAACCGACTGCGCCAGCAGCGCGCTGCGCTCTTCGTTGATCACCGGTAGCGTACCGTAGCAGTAGTCAACCTGAGCGGTCGCCCCATATACCGCGGCGGTATGCTCGGCATAGCGGGTAATGGCCGTTTCCAGGCGCTGGCGCGCTTCCAGGCTGAAGCAGCGCACGGTACCTTCAAGAACGGCGTTTTCGGCAATGACGTTAAAGCGCGTGCCGACATCCATTTTGCCGATGGTGACTACCGCGGACTCCAGCGGGGAGGTTTCTCGCGCCACAATAGCCTGCAGATTCATCACGAAAGCGGAAGCGACCACCGCCGCATCGACGCAGGCCTCCGGCATCGAACCGTGGCCGCCGCGGCCGCGGAAGGTCACTTTCAGCAAATCGGCTGAGGCAAAGGAGGAACCGACGTTGCAGGAGATTTTGCCGGACGGCGTGCCGGACCAGATATGCATCCCGAAAACGTTATCCACGTTATCGATAGCCCCCTGCTGAATCATCGCCTTCGCCCCCTCGGCAATCTCTTCCGCAGGCTGAAAGATCAGCCGGACGTTGCCCGCCAGCTGCTCGCGGACGTCATATAACGCACGGGCGGCGGTCAGCAGCATGGCGGTATGGGCGTCATGGCCGCAGGCGTGCATTTTCCCGGGAGTTTGTGATTTATAGTCGAGCGGGTCGTTCAGCTCCACCACCGGTAACGCATCCATATCGGCGCGCAGAGCCACGGTTTTACCCGGCTGGCCGCCGGCGATGTCGGCGATGATTCCGGTGGGATGCGTCCGGCGGTAAGGGATACCGATGGCCTCCAGTCCGGCGGCGACGCGATCCGTGGTGCGCTTCTCCTCCCAGGGAAGTTCCGGATGGGCGTGCAGGTCGCGACGAAAAGCGATCATCGCCTGTTCTTCTCTGGCGATAATCGCGGTGATGTCAGGGTTAATCATCAATGGCTCCATCATTTGCTAAAAATTCAACGCGCTCAGCCGACAGCGGGGGTCAGATAGCCGACCAGAATTCCGGCTAACACCACCGAAACCATGGTGACGGAGACGAATCCGCCGACCAGCATCGGGCCCAGCATATGGTGGGTCAGCATCTGGCGCTCTTTTTCATCGTGGGTGAGGGCGTTGATGGCCTCGTTGGTAATAATATAGTCGGCGGGGAAACCGTACAGCGCGGTCAATGAGATGGCGAAAGCCATCGGGCCGCTGACGCCAAGCAGTTTCCCGACCAGCCAGGAGACAATAAACATCCCGATCGCCGCCGTGGCGATTAACACCACCATCGGGAAAAGCAGGCGCAGCAGCATCTCCGGCGTGGCTTTGTTTAAGGTATCAAAGATAAATAGCATCAATGCCATAATGGCGAAGCCAAAGCCGTTCGCCTTATGCAGCATATGCTTTTCAAGAAAGCCTAACGAGGTAAACACCACGCCAAAAAACAGGCACAGCACGAAGGGGCTGATATTCACTATCGGCTTCGCGAGGTCGGCGACAAGCCAGGCCAGACAGCCGACCAGCGCCAGCCGCAGGAATTTAAAGTAGTTGCTGTTGTAGCTAACGGGGATTTTACTGAACAGGCGCGGCATTTTCTCCTCGCCAACGGTGAGCATCGCGTGCTCTTCGGCAATGTCATCAGGGCGCTGTTCGCCGCTGCGGTAGCGGGCAAGCAGCGTTTTGCCTTCTCGTTGCAGCATAATAGCGGTCAGCGGATATCCGGCGAACCCCTGCATCACGTAAATCAAAATGGCAAAAACCGACAGGTCGACCAGTCCGGCGCTGCTCGCGCCCTGCGACATAATCAGCGATGAGACGATACCGCCGACCAGCGGAGGAATGGTGACCAGCGCGGTGTTGCGGTCGAACAGCGCCAGGCTCACCGCAAAGACCGCCGCCGCGATCCCGGCAATGCCGGCGAGGGAGATGACCACGGCCTTCCACTGCTGCGCCAGCTCTTTTAGCGACAGCAGGGTGCCCATATTGGTGATTAACAGATACATCAGCATTATGGCAACCGGCGTGCCGATTCCGGCCCGGCTGATAATATCTGCCGGGAAAAATGTCCAGTACCCGATTAAAAACAGGACCGCACAGACAAATACGGAGGGAATCCAGGCTTTTGTGCGGGTTGAAACAACGTCGCCGATATAAAGAATTAAAATAATAATCGACAGTGCGACCATCTGAGACATAAATAACTTCCATATTATTAATCCCATATATATTTATATGAGATGGGTTGATGTTGTGCTATCTGGTAAACGCTGGAACGTACAGTCAATATCATCGCCGGCGTAATAATTTATATTTTAAAGGCAATGATATCCCGAACAATAAATAGAAAACGCGCGCCTTGTCAATTTATATGGGCGGAGAGAATGGGATTTCAGAATAAAAAGTATCGATAGCTGAGGATATTAAAAGTTGATATAAGAAAAATCGTAGCGTGGTATATCCGTTAAATTAATCCACTCCTGCTATCCGTGGTCCCTACCAATATTGCTTGCTAGCGCGCTATTGGTAATTCTGCCGTTAACGCATAATAATGTGTTCACTGAATTTATCTGGCCTGCGGGCCGAGGGGTTAGAAGGATGAAACCATTTCGTTTGGCGGCGCTATCTCTGGCGCTACTTACCGCGCTATCGTTGACCGCCTGTGACGACAGCGGCAAACCGCAGGCGGTCGCGTCGGCGCCATCCGCGGCGGCAGATAGCGCTCCCGCGAAGCCGGACAGCGCCCAGCTGGCGGCGCTGGCTGAAAAAAGCAAAGGCAAAGCGTTAACGCTGCTGGATGCTTCTGAAGTTCAGCTCGACGGCGCGGCGACGCTGGTGCTGACCTTCTCTATTCCTCTGCAGCCGGATCAGGATTTCTCCCGCAGCGTGCATCTGGTCGACAAAAAAAGCGGCAAAGTCGATGGGGCATGGGAGCTGGCGCCCAACCTTAAAGAGCTGCGTCTACGCCATCTTGAGCCAAAACGCGAGCTGATCGTTTCGCTCGACCCCACCCTGACCGCGCTGAATAAAGCGACCTTAGACAGCAGCGTTGAAAAAACCATTACCACCCGCGACATCGCCCCGAGCATCGGCTTTGCCAGCCGCGGCTCGCTGCTGCCGGGGAAAGTGGTGGCCGGACTGCCGGTGATGGCGCTGAATGTCGATAACATCGACGTCAATTTTTTCCGCATCAAACCTGAATCGCTCTCCGCCTTCGTCAGCCAATGGGAATACCGCAATTCCCTGAGCAACTGGGAGTCGGACGAGCTGCTGAAGATGGCCGATCTGGTCTACACCGGCCGTTTTGACCTTAACCCGGCGCGCAATACGCGCGAAAAACTGCTGCTGCCGCTGGCGGATATCAAGCCGTTGCAGGAGCCGGGCGTCTATATCGCGGTGATGAACCAGGCGGGCCGCTACAGCTATAGCAACGCCGCGACGCTGTTCACCCTCAGCGATATCGGCGTATCCGCGCACCGCTACCACAACCGGCTGGATGTCTTTACCCAGAGCCTGGAAAACGGCGCGGCGCAGTCCGGTATCGATGTGCAGCTGCTGAACGCCAAAGGGCAAACCCTGGCGCAGGCGAAGAGCGACGCTCAGGGGCACGTGACGCTGCAAACGGACAAAGAAGCGGCGCTGCTGCTGGCGCGTAAGGACGGGCAAACCACTCTGCTGGATCTCAAACTTCCGGCGCTGGACCTGGCTGAATTTTCCATCGCCGGCGCGCCGGGCTTCAGCAAGCAGCTATTTATGTTTGGCCCACGGGATCTCTATCGTCCGGGCGAAACGGTTATTCTCAACGCGCTACTGCGCGATAGTGACGGTAAACCGCTCCCCGAGCAGCCGGTGAAGCTGGAAGTGGTGCAGCCGGATGGCCAGGTTATTCGTTCGACGGTCAGCAAACCGGTTAACGGCCTGTATCAGTTGACTTATCCGCTCGATAGCGGCGCGGCGACCGGGATGTGGCACATTCGCGCCAGCACCGGCGACAACCAGCCGCGCGAGTGGGATTTTCACGTTGAAGATTTTATGCCTGAGCGCATGGCGCTGAATCTCACGCCGCAAAATGCCCCGGTTTCGCCGGCTGCGGATGTCAGCTTTGCCGTGAGCGGGGCGTATCTGTACGGCGCGCCGGCCAGCGGCAACCCGCTGCAGGGTAAACTGTTCCTGCGTCCGCTGCGCGATGCGGTGCCTGCGCTGCCGGGCTTCCAGTTTGGCGACATTGCCGAAGAGAACCTTTCCCGCAGCCTGGATGAAGTGCAGACCACCCTGGACGATCGCGGACATGCGGAAGTCACCGCCGCCAGCCAGTGGCAGGAGAGCCGCTCGCCGCTGCAGGTGATCCTGCAGGCCAGCCTGCTGGAATCCGGCGGCAGACCGGTCACGCGCACCGTCAGGCAGCCGATCTGGCCGGCCGAAACGCTGCCGGGTATCCGACCGGAATTTGCCCTGAAAGAGGTTTACGACTATCGCACCGACAGCACTATCAAGCAGCCGGTGGTGGATGAAAACGGCACCGCCGCGTTTGAGATTGTGTATGCCGACGCCAAAGGTGAGAAGAAAGCGGTCTCCGGGCTGCAGGTTCGGTTGATTCGCGAACGCCGCGACTACTACTGGAACTGGTCCGAGAGCGAAGGCTGGCAGTCGCAGTTCGATCAAAAAGATCTTCAGGAAGGCGAGGAGTCGCTGGATATTTCAGCCGGACAAACGGCGAAAGTGAGCTTCCCGGTCGAGTGGGGTTCTTATCGCCTGGAAGTTAAAGGGCCGGATGATGCGGTCAGCAGCGTGCGCTTCTGGGCCGGATACAGCTGGCAGGATAACAGCGATGGCCAGGGGGCGGCGCGTCCGGACCGCGTCACCATGAAGCTGGACAAACCGGCCTATAAACCGGGCGATACGATCAAGCTGCATATCGCCGCTCCGGCAGCCGGTAAAGGCTACGCGCTGGTGGAATCAAGCGAAGGGCCGCTGTGGTGGCAGGAGATTGACGTCCCGGCGGAAGGGATGGAGCTATCGATCCCGGTGGATAAAGCGTGGAATCGTCACGACCTCTATCTCAGCACCCTGGTGATTCGTCCGGGGGATAAATCCCAGTCCGCGACGCCAAAACGGGCGGTGGGTCTGCTGCATCTGCCGCTTGGCGATGAAAATCGCCGTCTGAACCTGACGCTGGAAGCGCCGGATAAAATGCGCCCCAACCAGCCGCTGAAGGTCAACGTTAAGGCCAGCGTCAAAGAAGGCGAGACGCCGAAACAGGTTAACGTGCTGCTCTCCGCCGTCGATAGCGGCGTACTTAATATCACCGACTATGCAACGCCGGATCCGTGGAACGCTTTCTTTGGCCAGAAACGCTACGGCGCCGATATTTACGATATCTATGGTCAGGTGATCGAAGGGCAGGGGAGACTCGCCAGCCTGCGCTTCGGCGGCGACGGTGATGAACTCAAACGCGGCGGCAAACCGCCGGTTAATCACGTGACGATTATCGCTCAGCAGGCGCAGCCGGTGGTGCTGGATGAGAAAGGCGAAGGGACGGTGACTTTGCCGATTGGCGACTTTAACGGCGAACTGCGGGTTATGGCCCAGGCGTGGACCGCAGAGGATTTTGGCAGCAGCGAAGGAAAAACGATCGTGGCGGCGCCGGTTATTGCCGAGCTGAATATGCCGCGCTTCCTCGCCAGCGGAGATACCACTCGCCTGGCGCTGGATCTCAGCAATCTGACCGATAAGCCGCAGACCCTCAACGTTGCGCTGGCCGCCAGCGGTCTGCTGCAGCTTGAAGGGGGAGAAATACCGACGGTGCATCTGGCTCCCGGCGCGCGCAGCACTCTGTTTGTGCCGGTTCGCGCGCAGCAAGGCTTTGGCGATGGTCAGGTGAATGCCACCATCAGCGGCCTGAACCTGCCGGGTGAAACCTTCGCGCCGATGCAGAAGCAGTGGCAACTGGGCGTGCGTCCGGCTTTCCCGGCGCAAACCGTGAATTCCGGCGCTGTCCTCCAGCCGGGTGAAAGCTGGCAGGCTCCGGCGGCGCAAAGCGAGGGCTTCTCGCCCGCGACGTTGCAGGGGCAGCTGGTGTTCAGCGGTAAGCCGCCGCTGAACCTGGCGCGCTATATACGCGACCTGAAAGCCTATCCTTACGGCTGCCTGGAGCAGACCACCAGCGGGCTGTTCCCGTCGCTCTATACCAACGCCGCCCAGCTTAAAGCCCTGGGGATCGGCGGCGATAGCGATGAAAAGCGACGCGCGGCGGTGGATATCGGCATTTCTCGTCTGCTGCAGATGCAGCGCGATGATGGCGGTTTCGCCCTGTGGGATAAAGAAGGGCCGGAGGAGTACTGGTTGAGCGCCTACGCGATGGACTTCCTCGTCCGGGTGGGCGAGCAGGGCTACAGCGTACCAACGAACGCCGTCAATAACGGCAACCAGCGCCTGCTGCGTTATTTACAGGAGCCGGGGCTGATGACCGTCCGCTATAGCGATGATGCCCAGGCCAGCCGCTTTGCCGCTCAGGCCTACGCCGCGCTGGTACTGGCCCGGCAGCAGAAAGCGCCGCTCGGCGCGCTGCGCGAAATCTGGAGCCGTCACGACCAGGCGCGTTCCGGTCTGCCGCTGCTGCAGCTGGGCGTGGCCCTGAAATTGATGGGCGATGCGCCGCGCGGCGACGAAGCCCTGAAGCTGGCGCTGACGACGCCGCGGCAGGACGCGAATCGCTGGCTCGGCGATTACGGCAGCGAGCTGCGCGACGATGCGCTGAAGCTGGCGCTGCTGGAGGAGAACAAACTGCTGCCGGAAGCGCAAAATACGCTGCTCAGCCATCTGGCGGACGAAGCCTACGGCCAGCGCTGGCTCTCGACGCAGGAGAGTAACGCCCTGTTCCTGGCCGGGCGTACGCTGCAGGATCTCCCCGGCAGCTGGCAGGCGCAAACCTCCGTGCAGGCCGAACCGCTCTCCGGCGAGAAAGCGCAAACCCGCAACCTGACCGGCGACCAGCTGGCGGCCTTGCAGGTGACCAATACCGGCCAGCAGCCGCTGTGGCTCCGTCTCGACAGCAGCGGATATCCGCAGAACGCGCCGCAGCCGGGGGGCAACGTACTCGGCATTGAACGGCAAATTTTCGATACCCAGGGCCAGCAGAAATCGCTCTCTTCGCTGCGCAGCGGCGAACTGGTGCTGGTAAAGCTGGAAGTGACGGCTAAGCGTAACGTCCCGGACGCGCTGGTGGTGGATTTACTCCCGGCGGGGCTGGAGCTGGAAAACCAAAATCTGGCCAACAGCAGCGCCAGCCTGCAGGAGAACGGCGAGGTGGTGCAGAATCTGCTTAACCAGATGCAGCAGGCCGATATTCAGCACATTGAGTTTCGCGACGATCGCTTCGTCGCCGCGGTGGCTATCAATGAAGGCCAGCCGGTGACGCTGGTTTATCTGGCGCGCGCGGTGACGCCGGGCACCTATCAGGTACCGCAGCCGCAGGTCGAGTCAATGTACGTGCCGCAGTGGCGGGCAACCGGCGCGGCCAGCGGACCGCTCACCGTTGCACCCTAAATGCGGGCACTGAAGCGCATTAAACGCCGCTGGTGCTGGCTGGCGGCGTTTATTTTTTTGCTGTGGCTGCTGCTGCTGGCCGCCGATCGCCTGTGGCCGCTGCCGCTGCGCGAGGTGACGCCTGCCCGAGTGGTGGTGGCGGAAGACGGGACGCCGCTGTGGCGTTTCGCCGACGCGCAGGGCGTCTGGCGCTATCCGGTGACCCTGGCTGACGTTTCGCCGCGCTATTTACAGGCGCTGATCCAGTATGAAGATCGCTGGTTCTGGGATCACCCCGGCGTTAATCCGTTCTCGATCGTTCGCGCTGCCTGGCAGGATCTCACTTCCGGGCGGGTGATCTCCGGGGGCAGCACCCTGACCATGCAGGTGGCGCGCCTGCTCGATCCGCATCCCCGAACCTTTGGCGGCAAGCTGCGTCAGCTATGGCGCGCGCTGCAACTGGAGTGGCATCTGTCAAAAAGCGAGATCCTCACGCTCTACCTCAACCGGGCGCCGTTCGGCGGTACGCTGCAGGGGATCGGCGCAGCCAGCTGGGCCTATCTCGGTAAACCGCCCGCGCAGCTCAGCTATGGCGAAGCGGCGCTGCTGGCGGTACTGCCGCAGGCGCCGAGCAGGCTGCGTCCGGATCGCTGGCCGGAGCGAGCGCAGGCGGCGCGCGATAAAGTGCTGCTGCGGATGGAAAATCAGGGCGTGTGGCCGGCGCAGCCGGTACGAGAAGCTATCGAGGAACCCGTCTGGCTCTTTCCGCGGCAGATGCCGCAGCTGGCGCCGCTTTTTGCCCGCCGCGCGCTGGCGAGCAGCCGCGCAGAGAAGGTGGTAACGACGCTGGATGCCGGACTGCAGCGGCAGCTGGAAGACCTGGCGCTGAACTGGAAATCGCGCCTGCCGCCGCGCAGCTCTTTAGCGATGATCGTAGTTGACCATACCAATATGAAGGTGCGCGGTTGGGTAGGGTCGGTGGATATCAACGATGATAGCCGCTTTGGTCATATTGATATGGTCTCGGCGATCCGCTCCCCGGGCTCGGTTCTGAAGCCGTTTGTTTATGGTATGGCGCTGGATGAGGGGCTGATCCATCCGGCTTCGTTGTTACAGGATGTGCCGCGACGGTTTAGCGACTACCGGCCGGGGAATTTTGACAGCGGTTTTCACGGGCCGGTGAGCGCCAGCGACGCGCTGGTTCGCTCGCTGAACCTTCCGGCAGTGCAGGTGCTGGAGGCCTACGGGCCGAAGCGTTTTGCCGCCAGGCTACGCAATGCCGGATTGCCGCTGATGCTGCCCGCCGGCGCGGAGCCGAATCTGTCGCTGATCCTCGGCGGAGGCGGCGCGCGTCTGGCGGATATCGTGGCGGCGTACAGCGCGTTCGCCCGCCATGGTAAGGCGGGACAATTGCGCATCACGCCAGACTCACCGCTGGTTGAGAGGCCGCTGCTGTCGCCGGGCGCCGCGTGGATCGTGCGGCGCATACTGGCCGGCGAAGCGCAGCCGGTGCCCGATGCGTCGCTGGTGCAGGTGGTGCCGCTGGCGTGGAAAACCGGAACCAGCTACGGCTACCGCGATGCCTGGGCGATCGGCGTGAACGCCCGCTATCTGATAGGTATCTGGACCGGGCGACCCGACGGCACGCCGGTCGTCGGGCAGTTTGGCTTCGCCAGCGCGGTGCCGCTGCTGAACCAGGTGAATAATATGCTGCTGGCGCGCCCGGCGATGAGCCGCGGCGGATTGCCGGCCGACCCTCGCCCGTCGTCGGTCAGCGCCGGGACGGTTTGCTGGCCCGGCGGGCAGAATTTACCCGCGGGCGACGCGAACTGCCGCCGACGGCTGGCCACCTGGCTGCTCGATGAGAGCCAGCCGCCGACCCTGCTGCTGCCCGGCCAGGAAGGTATCCGCGGGATTCGCTTCCCGGTGTGGCTGAATGAGAAAGGGCTGCGGGTGGCGGCAGATTGCCCCGGCGCGGTAGAGAAAAGCCTCGACGTCTGGCCGCTGCCGCTTGAACCCTGGCTACCCGCAGGCGAACGGCGTCGCGTCAGGCTGCCTGCGGTTTCGGCGGCGTGTCCGCCGGTGCAAACCGCGGATGCCGCTCCGCTGGTGCTCTCCGGTCTTCGTGAAGGCGCGGTGGTTAAACGGCTGCCCGGCGAGCAAAAGGTGATGCTGCCGCTGCAAACGACCGGCGGGGAGGGGCGCCGCTGGTGGTTTCTTAACGGTGAGCCTCTGCCGGCGGAAGGCGCCGGCGCGACCCTTAACATCGATCGCCCTGACCGTTATCAGCTGGTGGTGATGGACGAGGCGGGGCAAATTGTTGCCGTGAACTTCACCGTGCAATAAACGTAACGTGCCTTAATTGGCGGGATTTGTTGTTTAAGGTCGCTTTTTTTTAAAAAAATGTTACCTAAACACATAGGCAATCGCCTTAGATGATGATTATAATTCGCGCCGTATTTATCGGTCTCATCTGCTCATCTGCAAAACAGAACAACATATATAAAGAGGTTATCATGGCTATTGAACGTACTTTTTCCATCATCAAACCAAACGCGGTGGCAAAAAACGTTATTGGCGGCATCTTTTCTCGCTTTGAAGCTGCAGGGTTCAAAATTGTTGGCACCAAAATGCTGCATCTGACCGTTGAGCAGGCTCGCGGCTTCTATGCTGAGCACGAAGGTCGCCCGTTCTTTGACGGTCTGGTTGAATTCATGACTTCCGGCCCGATCGTGGTTTCCGTGCTGGAAGGCGAAAATGCGGTTCAGCGTCATCGTGACCTGCTGGGCGCAACCAACCCGGCGAACGCGCTGGCGGGTACCCTGCGCGCAGACTACGCTGACAGCTTCACCGAGAACGGCACCCACGGTTCCGATTCCGTTGAATCCGCTGCGCGCGAGATCGCGTTTTTCTTTGCTGAAGGCGAGGTTTGCCCGCGCACCCGCTAATCTCCCGCGTCTTTCACGCCACCGCTTTGTTGGCTTCATTCGCGCACCCCGGTCACATAGTTATCTATGCTCCCGGGATTTGCGAATTCGCCGCCTCGCCGTGACGTAAAATACTTTGGAGATACCCATCCTCGTCGTCTTTTCGACTATCGCTGTGTTGGCTGCGCGCGTTCACCCCGGTCGCTTATCTATGCTCCCGGGGCTTCACTTGCTTACCGCCTTGCGACAATCGAAAATCCTTAGAGGATCTGCCAGGCAGTTACAGATTTTTTCATCATTGCTGCGTGCAAACGTGGTATTGATGGACCAGAATTTGTAGAATACAGCGCCCCGGATGAGCAGTCGCTCCCGGGGCGTTTCTTTTTTCAACCCTCCAGGGGCCATAACGTGTAATAACGAGGCCGGAATCAATTATGTCTGAACAAATAGTCACACCTGATAGCGCCGCTCTGACGGTGCCGAACAAAGATGCCAAAATCAACCTGCTGGATTTGAATCGTCAGCAGCTGCGCGAGTTTTTCAAAAACATGGGCGAAAAGCCTTTCCGCGCCGATCAGGTGATGAAATGGATGTATCACTACTGCTGCGATAACTTTGACGAGATGACCGATATCAACAAAGTTCTGCGCGGCAAATTAAAGGAAGTCGCGGAGATTCGCGCCCCGGAAGTCGTTGAAGAGCAGCGCTCCAGCGACGGTACCATTAAGTGGGCGATTGCCGTTGGCGATCAGCGCGTCGAAACCGTGTATATCCCGGAAGACGATCGCGCCACCCTGTGCGTTTCTTCCCAGGTGGGCTGCGCGCTGGAGTGTAAATTCTGCTCTACGGCCCAGCAGGGCTTTAACCGCAACCTGCGGGTTTCGGAAATTATCGGCCAGGTCTGGCGCGCGGCGAAAATCGTCGGCGCGGTGAAGACCACCGGCGTACGTCCGATTACCAACGTGGTGATGATGGGGATGGGCGAGCCGCTGCTGAACCTGACTAACGTGGTGCCGGCCATGGAGATCATGCTCGATGACTTCGGTTTTGGTCTCTCTAAACGTCGCGTCACGCTCTCCACTTCCGGCGTGGTGCCGGCGCTCGATAAGCTTGGCGATATGATTGACGTCGCGCTGGCCATCTCTCTGCACGCGCCGAACGATACCATTCGTGATGAAATCGTGCCGATCAACAAGAAATACAATATTGAGACCTTCCTGAACTCGGTGCGTGGCTATATTTCGAAGTCCAACGCCAACCAGGGACGCGTCACTATCGAATACGTCATGCTGGATCACGTCAACGACGGCACCGAGCATGCGCACGAGCTGGCCGCGCTGCTGAAAGATACGCCGTGCAAGATCAACCTGATCCCATGGAACCCCTTCCCGGGCGCGCCGTATGGCCGTAGCTCCAACAGCCGTATCGACCGTTTCTCCAAGGTGTTAATGGAGTATGGTTTCACCACGATCGTGCGTAAAACCCGCGGCGACGATATTGATGCCGCCTGCGGTCAGCTGGCCGGCGACGTTATCGACCGTACCAAGCGTACGCTGCGTAAACGTATGCAGGGCGAAGCCATCGACGTGAAGGCGGTCTGATAATCAATGATGCAGCGCACAGCCCTGGCGGTGCGCTGCATATTTATGTGGAATCGCCGGGCGAAATACGCTGTTGTGGTTAATAATTACGGTGCGTTTTTGTCGACTTTGAGGCAGTATGTAGCGGTACAACAACCGCTTAGCATTCAATATTGATAAGTCTCTGTGATACCAGGTCATACGGACTTATACTGTTTGTCTGACGTTGAGCAGATGTCTCGCGGCGCGGGGTCACCGGCGCTGAATTTTAAATTTCACGTACCAGTAGTTGTAGCGAATGAATACTGAAGCCACTCAAGACCATCAAGAAGCAAACACCACGGGCGCGCGTCTGCGTAATGCCCGCGAACAACTCGGGCTCAGCCAGCAGGCGGTGGCTGAACGCTTATGCCTGAAGGTTTCCACGGTTCGTGATATTGAAGACGATAAGGCACCCGCCGATCTTGCTTCAACCTTCCTGCGCGGCTATATCCGCTCTTATGCCCGCCTTGTGCACATTCCTGAAGAAGAGCTGCTGCCGATGATGGCCAAGCAGGCTCCGATCCGGGCGGCGAAAGTTGCCCCCATGCAGAGCTTCTCGCTGGGTAAACGCCGTAAAAAGCGCGACGGCTGGCTAATGAGCTTTACCTGGCTGGTGCTGTTCGTGGTGATTGGCCTCAGCGGCGCCTGGTGGTGGCAGGACCACAAAGCGCAGCAGGACGAGATCTCCACGATGGCCGATCAATCCTCCGCCGAACTGAATGCGGGCGATAGCAACAGCCAAAGCGTCCCTCTGGATAATCAATCGGCGAATTCTGCACCGGATACCGCCGCCAACAGCGCGCCTGTAGAAACGTCTCCGGCGCCAGCGGCGTCGGCCCCGGCCCCGGCTCCGGCCGAGAATAACGCCGTTGTCGCGCCTTCTCAGGCCAACGTCGATACGGCGGCAGCGCCGGCAACTTCGCCGTTACCGACCGACCAGGCAAACGTGACCGCTGCGGCGGCCTCCGCCCAGGATCTGGTGCTGAATTTTACCGCCGACTGCTGGCTGGAAGTGAGCGATGCGACCGGTAAAAAGCTGTTCAGCGGTTTACAGCGTAAAGGCGGTAACCTCAATCTGAGCGGCCAGGCGCCTTATAAGCTGAAAATCGGTGCCCCGGCGGCGGTACAGATACAGTATCTGGGTAAACCAGTCGATTTGAGTCGTTTTATCAGAACTAACCAGGTTGCACGTCTGACCCTCAATGCCGAACAATCACCGGCGCAGTAACAGACGGGTAACGCGGGAGATTTTTCATGCATAACCAGGCTCCGATTCAACGTAGAAAATCAAAGCGAATTTACGTTGGGAATGTGCCGATTGGCGATGGCGCTCCCATCGCCGTACAGTCGATGACAAACACGCGCACCACCGATGTGGCGGCGACGGTAAATCAAATTAAAGCCCTTGAGCGCGTTGGCGCGGATATCGTGCGCGTTTCGGTGCCGACGATGGACGCGGCGGAAGCGTTCAAGCTTATCAAACAGCAGGTTAGCGTACCGCTGGTTGCCGATATCCACTTCGATTACCGCATTGCCCTGAAGGTTGCGGAATACGGCGTTGATTGCCTGCGCATTAACCCGGGCAATATCGGCAACGAAGAGCGTATCCGCATGGTGGTGGACTGCGCTCGCGATAAAAATATCCCTATCCGCATCGGGGTGAACGCCGGCTCTCTGGAAAAAGATCTCCAGGAAAAATACGGTGAACCCACCCCGCAGGCGCTGCTGGAATCGGCAATGCGCCATGTCGATCACCTCGATCGTCTCAACTTCGATCAGTTTAAAGTCAGCGTGAAAGCTTCCGATGTGTTCCTGGCGGTTGAATCCTACCGCCTGCTGGCGAAACAGATCGATCAGCCTCTGCACCTCGGGATCACCGAAGCGGGCGGGGCGCGCAGCGGCGCGGTGAAGTCCGCGATCGGCCTCGGCCTGCTGCTGTCTGAAGGGATCGGCGATACGCTGCGCGTCTCCCTGGCGGCGGATCCGGTTGAAGAGATCAAAGTGGGCTTCGATATTCTCAAGTCGCTGCGCATTCGCTCTCGCGGAATCAACTTCATTGCCTGCCCGACATGTTCACGTCAGGAGTTTGACGTTATCGGTACCGTTAACGCGCTGGAGCAGCGCCTGGAAGATATCATTACGCCGATGGATATTTCGATCATTGGCTGCGTGGTAAACGGTCCCGGCGAGGCGCTGGTTTCCACCCTCGGCGTGACCGGCGGCAACAAGAAAAGCGGCCTGTACGAAGACGGCGTACGTAAAGACAGACTGGATAACGACGATATGATCGATCAGCTGGAAGCGCGTATTCGCGCTAAAGCATCGATGCTTGATGAGGCGCGTCGCATCGATATTCAGCAGGTTGAAGCGAAATAACGTGTTGGGAAGCGATACGCTTCCCGTGTATGATTGAACCTGCGGGCGCGAGGCGCCGGGGTTCATTTTTGTATATATAAAGAGAATAAACGTGGCAAAGAACATTCAAGCCATCCGTGGCATGAACGATTATCTGCCGGGCGAAACCGCTCTCTGGCAGCGCATTGAAGGCTCACTGAAGCAGGTGCTTGGTAGCTACGGTTACAGCGAAATCCGTTTGCCGATTGTAGAGCAGACCCCGTTATTCAAACGCGCTATCGGCGAAGTGACCGACGTGGTTGAAAAAGAGATGTACACCTTTGAGGACCGTAACGGCGATAGCCTGACTCTGCGTCCGGAAGGTACCGCTGGCTGCGTACGCGCCGGCATCGAACATGGTCTCCTGTACAATCAAGAACAGCGCCTGTGGTATATCGGGCCGATGTTCCGCCACGAACGTCCGCAAAAAGGGCGCTATCGCCAGTTCCACCAGATTGGCGCGGAAGCGTTCGGTCTGCAGGGGCCGGATATTGATGCCGAGCTGATTATGCTGACCGCCCGCTGGTGGCGCGAGCTGGGCATCTCCAGCCACGTTGCGCTGGAGCTGAACTCTATCGGTTCGCTGGAGGCTCGCGCTAACTATCGCGACGCGCTGGTGGCCTATCTTGAGCAGTATAAAGATAAGCTGGACGAAGACTGCAAACGCCGCATGTACACTAACCCGCTGCGCGTGCTGGATTCTAAAAACCCGGACGTCCAGGCGCTGCTGAACGACGCCCCGACGCTGGGTGACTATCTTGATGAAGAGTCCAAAGCTCATTTTGCGGGACTTTGCGCGCTGCTGGATGATGCCGGTATCCGCTATACCGTGAATCAGCGTCTGGTGCGCGGTCTCGACTATTACAACCGCACCGTGTTTGAGTGGGTCACCACCAGCCTCGGTTCCCAGGGCACCGTCTGCGCCGGCGGCCGTTACGATGGTCTGGTTGAGCAGCTTGGCGGTCGCGCAACCCCTGGCGTCGGCTTTGCGATGGGGCTGGAACGTCTTGTTTTACTGGTTCAGGCAGTGAATCCGGAATTTAAAGCCGATCCTGTTGTCGATATATACCTGGTAGCCTCCGGAACTGACACCCAGTCCGCAGCAATGCGTCTGGCTGAACAGGTACGCGATGCGTTACCCGGCGTTAAGCTGATGACCAACCACGGCGGCGGCAACTTTAAGAAGCAGTTTGCGCGCGCTGATAAATGGGGCGCTCGCGTTGCGCTGGTGCTGGGCGAATCAGAAATCGCTGACGGAAACGTGGTAGTGAAAGATTTACGCTCAGGAGAGCAAACTACCGTAACGCAGGATAGCGTTGCCGCGCATTTGCGCACACTTCTGGGTTAATCTCCCGGGAATCATTAGTCAGGAGAAGGACTGCGTGGAACTTTACAATAACGAAAACGATCAGGTCGACGCGCTGAAGCGTTTCTTTGCTGAAAATGGCAAGGCGCTGGCCGTTGGGGTGATTTTGGGCGTTGGCGCGCTGGTTGGCTGGCGCTACTGGACCTCCCATCAGTTGGATACCGCCAGAGGCTCGTCTCTGGCTTATGAAAATGCGATTTCCGCCCTCAAATCGGATAAACCAGAAGCGCTGAACGCTGCGCAGAAATTTGCCGCCGACAGCAAAAACACCTATGGTGCGTTTGCTTCTCTTGAGCTGGCGCAGCAGTTTGTCGATAAAAACGACCTGCAGAACGCTGAAAAGCAGCTTCAGCAGGGGCTTACGGCCGCTTCTGATGATAACCTGAAATCGGTTATCAATATGCGTCTTGCTCGCGTCCAGCTGCAGCTTAAGCAGCCTGATGCCGCGCTGAAAACCCTGGATGCCGTGAAAGGCGAAGGCTGGACCGCGATTGTCGCTGACCTGCGCGGCGAGATCCTGCTGAGCAAAGGCGATAAGCAAGGGGCGAAAGCAGCATGGGAAGCGGGCGCGAAAAGCGATGCCTCACCGGCGCTCAGCGAAATGATGCGTATGAAAATAAATAATTTGTCCATCTGAGAGGGACTCGATGCAATTGCGTAAATTACTTCTGCCAGGGCTGCTTTCCGTTACCTTATTGAGCGGCTGTTCGCTGTTTAACAGCGAAGAAGATGTGGTGAAAATGTCGCCACTGCCGACGGTGGAAAACCAGTTTACGCCGTCCACCTCCTGGAGCACCTCCGTTGGCGGCGGTATTGGCGAATTCTACTCTAACCTGCACCCGGCTTTTGCTGATGGCGTCGTGTATGCCGCAGATCGTAAAGGTACCGTTAAAGCCCTTAATTCAGGCGACGGCAAAGAGGTGTGGTCGGTTAATCTGGCAGAGAAAGACGGCTGGTTCTCCCGCGCGCCTGCGCTGCTCTCCGGCGGCGTGACCGTCTCCGGCGGCCACGTTTATATCGGTAGCGAAAAAGCGAAAGTTTATGCGCTGAACACCAGCGACGGCACCGTCGCGTGGGAAGCGAGCGTGGCGGGTGAAGCGATTTCTCGTCCGGTCGTCAGCGACGGCATGGTGCTGATTCATACCACTAACGGTCAGCTTCAGGCGCTGAACGAAGCCGATGGCGCGGTGAAATGGACCGTTAACCTTGATATGCCAGCGCTCTCCCTGCGCGGCGAATCCGCTCCGGCTACCGCCTACGGCGCAGCTATTGTGGGCGGCGACAACGGTCGCGTCAGCGCGGTGCTGATGCAGCAGGGCCAGATGATTTGGCAGCAGCGTATCTCTACCGCGACCGGTCCGACTGAAATCGACCGTCTTAACGACGTCGACACGACGCCGGTTATCGTGAACGGCGTGATTTACGCGCTGGCCTACAACGGCAACCTGACGGCGCTGGATCTGCGCAGCGGCCAGATTATGTGGAAACGCGAGCTGGGTTCAGTGAACGATTTCATTGTCGACGGCAACCGTATTTACCTGGTTGACCAGAATGACCGTCTGCTGGCGCTCACCACAGACGGCGGCGTGACGCTGTGGACGCAAAGCGATCTGCTGCACCGCCTGCTGACGGCGCCTGTGCTGTATAATGGCAATCTGGTTGTTGGCGATAGCGAAGGCTATATGCACTGGGTCAACCCTGAAGATGGTCACTTTGTGGCTCAGCAGAAGGTGGACAGCTCAGGCTTCCTGACCGATCCGGTTGTTGCTGACGGCAAACTGCTGATTCAGGCGAAAGACGGCACGCTGTACGCGATTACGCGTTAACAACAGCGGTAGTCTATTTTTGAGAAACGGCCCCTGGCAGACAGGGGCCGTTTTGGCTTTTTTAAAAACGCCGTGAAAACGGGCGTTGTATCGATTTTTGTATGAGGCATTTAACATGATACCTGTGGTCGCGCTTGTCGGGCGCCCTAACGTTGGAAAATCCACGCTCTTTAACCGCTTAACGCGCACTCGCGATGCGTTGGTCGCGGATTTCCCGGGGCTGACTCGTGACCGTAAGTACGGTCGTGCTGAAGTGGAAGGCCGCGAATTTATCTGTATCGATACCGGCGGGATCGACGGTACCGAAGATGGCGTAGAAACGCGAATGGCGGAACAGTCGCTGCTGGCGATTGAAGAAGCGGACGTGGTGCTGTTTATGGTCGATGCGCGTGCGGGCCTGATGCCGGCGGATTCGGCAATTGCGAAACATCTGCGCTCCCGTGAGAAACCGACTTTCCTGGTGGCAAACAAAACTGACGGTATCGATGCCGATCAGGCGATTGCCGATTTTTGGTCGCTGGGGTTAGGCGAGATTTATCCTATCGCCGCTTCCCATGGCCGCGGCGTCACCAGCCTGCTCGAGCACGTGCTGCTGCCGTGGGTTGACGAGGTGAACCCGCCGGAAGAAGTGGACGAAGACGCAGCATACTGGGCGCAGTTCGAAGCCGAGCAGAACGGCGAAGCGCTTGAAGAGCCGGAAGATGATTTTAACCCGCAGGATCTGCCGATTAAGCTGGCGATTGTGGGCCGCCCGAACGTGGGTAAATCAACGCTCACCAACCGTATCCTGGGTGAAGATCGTGTGGTGGTTTACGATATGCCGGGAACCACTCGCGACAGCATCTACATCCCGATGCAGCGCGATGAGCGTGAATACGTCCTTATCGATACCGCAGGCGTGCGCAAGCGCGGCAAAATTACCGATGTCGTCGAAAAATTCTCGGTGATCAAAACGCTGCAGGCGATTGAAGACGCCAACGTGGTGCTGCTGGTGATTGATGCGCGCGAAGGGATTTCCGATCAGGATCTCTCCCTGCTGGGCTTTATCCTCAACAGCGGTCGTTCGCTGGTGATTGTCGTCAATAAATGGGACGGCCTGAGCCAGGAGGTAAAAGAGCAGGTGAAAGAGACCCTGGACTTCCGTCTGGGCTTTATCGACTTTGCCCGCGTGCACTTTATCTCCGCGCTGCACGGCAGCGGCGTAGGCAATCTGTTTGAATCCGTGCGCGAGGCGTACGACAGCGCAACCCGTCGCGTGGGTACCGCTATGCTGACCCGCATCATGACCATGGCTGCCGAAGACCATCAGCCGCCGCTGGTGCGCGGCCGTCGCGTGAAGCTGAAATATGCCCACGCCGGTGGTTATAACCCGCCGATCGTGGTTATTCACGGTAACCAGGTTAAAGATCTGCCGGATTCTTATAAACGCTACCTGATGAACTACTTCCGTAAATCGCTGGAAGTGATGGGCACGCCGATTCGTATTCAGTTCAAGGAAGGGGAAAACCCGTTTGCCAACAAACGCAATACCCTGACGCCGAACCAGATGCGTAAGCGTAAACGCTTGATTAAGCACATCAAGAAAAGCAAATAAGCTATCTGCCAGCATCAAAAACCTAAAGCCCGCATCCGCCGGGCTTTTTTATTATCGCCATTGTACATGCGCAGAATAATAAACTCGCTTGAGGCCGGGTTATAAATGTGAGACAAACCAGGGAGGATAAATATTTTTGTGACAATGAGGTCTGAATGAAACGCCTTTTAACCCTCCTGATGCTGTTTCTTATTCCCATAGCCTGTGCCGCTGAATCACAACCGATTGAACCACGCGTTAAGCCTGCTTATCCCGCGAAAGCCGAAAAAAAAGGGATACCGGGCCTGGTTAAAGCGCAATTTGACGTTGATGAGAATGGGCGGGTGACTCACGTTCGGTTATTAAGCTCCGATCCTTCCGGAATGTTTGATAATGAAGTCAGGGCCGCAATGGAAAAATGGCGATACGTCAAAGGGAAGCCTTCCAGCAATAACATCATTACCATTCATTTCACGCCGGGGCCGCTTTGCGTAGAGGTGCCAGCGCCAAACCAGCCCGGCAGTATTCAAAGCAGCGGCGTCCCTTTTCGCTAAAGTAGAACACGGGTAAATGAGCGTAGGGGAGAATCGTGTCAAACGATGGGGGCAGGGATATGAAAAAAACAATAGTGATGGTCGGTTTGGTTATTTTAGCCAGCAGCTGTACGCCGTTTCATCCTTCTGACTGTCATAAGACATCAGCGCTTGGGAGCTGTAGCTCCGGACGCTTCAGCGATGACGATAAATATGGCAAACAGGCGAGAGCGATAAAAGAGTCTATTGATTCCCGGTTATCCAATCGCTACGGCTGGACGGGAAAAAAATGCACAATACATCTGAGATTTAGCGATGAGGGGAAACTGAATAGCGTGACAACGAGTGAAGGTCATAAAGCCTATTGTGCCGCGCTGGTTGATGCCGCTAAACGGGCCACTTTTCCGCCGTTTACCGATAAGCAGGTCTATGATGCTTTTGCTCAGTCCCGATTCAGTATGCAGGGTGAATAAAATTAAAGGTGGCGGACCGCCTGGGGGCGAATAACCTGCTGGAGGATAATGACTGGCAGCAGCCACAGATTGTGCAACCGTGATAAAATAAAGCGATATACCCGTCGTCAGGAGTCACCATGGAATTTGATTGCCCCGTGTGCCATACGCAGCTTGCTGTGCAGGGCAATAGCGCCCGCTGCGAGCGTTGTGCGAAAGAGTATGTTGTCGAAGCCCGCTGCCCGGACTGCCACAAGCCGCTGGAGGTGTTAAAAGCCTGCGGCGCAGTGGATTATTTTTGCCAGAATGGCCACGGGCTGATTTCGAAAAAACGCGTCGAGTTTGTGCCGATTTAATCTTTATCGCTGACGCAGCCTTCGCCGTCGCGCCAGAGTTCAACCAGTGAATCTGGCGCACGATCCTCCGGGATGAGAATAATCAGGCTGTGGTAGTGCTGCTCGCTGACGATCTGGATGCGAAAAAAACGCTGGTCGCCCCGGCCAGGCGAGTCGGGCTGGCCCGGCGGCTTGCCCAGCGGTAGCGACTGTTGGAGAATCGTCGCGATCCGCTGCTTCTGTTGCTCGTTGAGCTTCGCCACGACGATCTTACGCATCCCGCTGAGCGCCGGGATCCAGGCAACGCCACCCTCGCGCGCCAGCTCAATCACCGCGTCATCGCTAAGATCGGCAAGATTCATAGCACCACTCCGACCCGCTCCCAGGCCTGAGTAATCGCCTCTGCGGTCTCTTTGCCAGAGCGTTTCTCGCCGTGGCGAATCGTCAGCCTGGCAAAGGCTGAGAAATCGGCGTCTTTTGCCAGAGATTGATCGCACACCGCGTCGTACCAGGCGTATCCCGCTTTCTCCCATGCAAAACCGCCGAGGGCGCTGGCGGCGAGATAAAAGGCGTGATTAGGAATGCCGGAGTTGATATGCACGCCGCCGTTATCCTGCTGGGTATGAACAAAATCTTTCATATGGGCGGGTTGCGGATCTTTGCCAAGGACAGGGTCATCGTATGCGGTACCCGGCTGCGACATTGAGCGCAGACCTTTGCCGTGGATGCCTTTCGCGAGTAGCCCCTCGCCAATGATCCAGTCCGCTTTATCTGCCGTCTGCTGGCGCTGATACTGTTTGACCAGCGAACCGAAAACATCGGAAAGCGATTCGTTCAGCGCGCCGGATTGTTCGAAATAGATGAGACCGGCTTCGCTCTCCGTCACGCCGTGGCTTAGTTCGTGCGCTACTACGTCAATGGCGATAGTAAAACGATTAAAAATCTCGCCATCCCCGTCGCCAAACACCATTTGTTGGCCGTTCCAGAATGCGTTTTGATATTCGTGACCATAGTGGACGCTGCCGGTGAGCTTCAATCCGCGGTTATCCAGCGAATCGCGCTGGTAGCTCTTCCAGAAAAAATCATGGGTGATGCCGAGATAGTCATAGGCTTCATCAACGGCAACGTCGCCGTTGGAGGGCTGTCCCTCAAAACGGACCTGAGTACCCGGTAGATCCTGGGTCTGCCCGGCATCATAAATGTCGCGTTCAAGCAGGCCCGGCGTGGTGACGTGGGGCGCGGCAGGGCGCCCCGGAACATGCGCCATCAGGGTCTGAACGTGGCTGAGGGTATTCTGCGCGCAGCGCTGCTGCTGAAGGGAACCACGATCGACAATGCGGCGTAAAATGTAGGGCGGAATCACATAACAAGGATAAGCATCTGGCATATCACGCTCCTTAGCCGGATAGAACCGTTTAAAAAGGGCATGACAGCAGTATAGTTATCCTCGGTCGAAATGGCAGGCTTATCCGGCTTTTTTGCGGGAACGGGTTTTCTTCACCGGCGTGATGTTCTTCACTTCGCTCTCTACCCAGCCATCGTTCAGACGGGTAGTGAGAACGTCTCCCTCGCGCACCTGTTTCGTTTGTTTCAGCACCTTGCCGTCGCTGGCGGAAGTGACGCTATAGCCGCGGGCCAGCGTCGCCAGCGGGCTGACGGCTTCCAGGTGCGTGACCATATTACCGAAGCGTTCACGTTGCTCGCCAAGACGCGCGCGGATGTTTTCCGCCAGCCGGTATTCCAGCTGTTGAATACGGCTCTGGGCGCGGTGAATTCGCGGCTGTGGGTTTTGTTGATTCAGGCGCTGCGCGGCGCGCTGCTGACGCTGGTCGGCGCGCTTTATTTGCGTCTCAAGAGCGAAACGCATGCGCTGACGCAATCTTTCAAGCTCCGTTTGCTGACGGGCCAGCCGCAGCTGAGGATGCTGCTGCTGCAGGCGGTGAAAAACCTGGGTAAAGCGACGATGGCGGTTGGCAAGGAAGTAGTCCATCGCCATTTCAAGGCGCTGCTGCCCGGACTGGAGCTGGCGCAGCAGCTCCTGCTGGTTGCGGCTGACCATTTCCGCCGCCGCGGAAGGCGTCGGGGCGCGCAGGTCGGCGACAAAATCGGCGATAGTGACGTCAGTCTCATGGCCTACGGCACTGACGATGGCAATAGGGCTGGCAAAAATCGCCCGCGCCACTCGCTCATCGTTAAAGCTCCATAAATCTTCCAGCGAACCGCCGCCGCGCCCGACAATCAGCACGTCGCACTCCTGGCGCGCGTTGGCCAGCTCAATCGCGCGAACGATCTGCCCCGGCGCATCTTCCCCCTGGACGGCGGTCGGGTAAATAATCACCGGCAGGGAAGGATCGCGGCGCTTGAGCACGTGTAAAATATCGTGCAGCGCAGCACCGGTTTTAGAGGTGATGACGCCGACGCAGTGCGCGGGAGAGGGGAGCGTTTTTTTATGCTGCTGATCGAACAAGCCTTCCGCCGCCAGCGCGGTCTTGAGCTGTTCATACTTCTGCTGAAGCAGACCTTCGCCCGCAGGCTGCATGCTTTCCACGATGATCTGATAATCGCCGCGAGGCTCGTACAGCGTGATATTGGCGCGGACCAGCACCTGCTGCCCGTGCTGCGGACGGAACGTCACGCGGCGGTTGCTGTTGCGGAACATCGCGCAGCGCACTTGGGCGTTATCGTCTTTTAGGGTGAAGTACCAGTGGCCGGAAGAGGGCTGGCTGAAATTGGAAATCTCGCCGCTGATCCATACCTGACCCATTTCACGTTCGAGCAGCAGTCGAACCGACTGATTGAGGCGGCTAACCGTGTAAATTGAGGGGGATTGAGATGGCAACATGTGAGCAAGATCAAATTCTAAATCAGCAGGTTATTCAGTCGATAGTAACCTGCTGGGAGGGGATCGCAAGTATTATTTGCAAAAAAGGGTAGATGCAATCGGTTACGCTCTGTATAATGCCACGGCAATATTTATCCACCCTGGTCGAGATATTGCCCATGCTACGTATCGCTAAAGAAGCCCTGACGTTTGACGACGTCCTCCTCGTTCCCGCTCATTCAACCGTTCTGCCAAATACCGCCGATCTCAGCACTCAGCTGACGAAAACCATTCGTCTGAATATTCCAATGCTCTCTGCTGCAATGGATACCGTGACGGAAGCGCGTCTGGCAATTGCCCTGGCACAGGAAGGCGGCATCGGCTTTATTCATAAAAACATGTCCATCGAGCGCCAGGCGGAAGAAGTTAAGCGCGTGAAGAAGCATGAGTCCGGCGTGGTTACCGACCCGCAGACCGTCCTGCCGACCACCACTCTGCGCGAAGTGAAAGAGCTGACTGAACGCAACGGTTTTGCTGGCTATCCGGTGGTGACCGAAGACAACGAGCTGGTCGGCATCATCACCGGTCGCGACGTGCGTTTCGTCACCGACCTGAATCAGCCGGTGAGCGTTTATATGACGCCGAAAGAGCGTCTGGTGACCGTTCGCGAAGGCGAAAGCCGCGAAGTGGTTTTTGCCAAAATGCATGAAAAACGCGTTGAGAAAGCGCTGGTTGTGGATGACAGCTTCCATCTTCTCGGCATGATCACCGTTAAAGATTTCCAGAAAGCGGAGCGTAAACCGAACGCCTGTAAAGATGAGCAGGGTCGCCTGCGCGTCGGTGCGGCGGTGGGTGCGGGCGCCGGTAACGAAGAGCGCGTGGATGCGCTGGTTGCCGCGGGCGTAGATATTCTGCTGATCGACTCCTCTCACGGCCACTCTGAAGGCGTATTGCAGCGTATCCGCGATACCCGTGCGAAATACCCTGACCTGCAAATCATCGGCGGCAACGTGGCGACCGGCGCGGGCGCACGTGCGCTGGCGGAAGCCGGCTGCAGCGCGGTGAAAGTAGGGATCGGCCCTGGCTCCATCTGTACGACTCGTATCGTGACCGGCGTGGGCGTTCCGCAGATCACCGCCGTTTCTGACGCGGTTGAAGCGCTGGAAGGCACCGGTATCCCGGTTATCGCCGACGGCGGTATTCGTTTCTCCGGCGATATCGCGAAAGCGATCGCCGCAGGCGCAGCCGCCGTTATGGTTGGCTCAATGCTGGCCGGTACCGAAGAGTCCCCGGGTGAAATCGAACTCTATCAGGGCCGTTCGTACAAATCTTACCGCGGTATGGGTTCCCTTGGCGCGATGTCTAAAGGTTCCTCCGATCGCTACTTCCAGACCGATAACGCCGCCGACAAACTGGTACCGGAAGGTATCGAAGGCCGCGTCGCCTATAAAGGCCGCCTGAAAGAGATCATTCACCAGCAGATGGGCGGCCTGCGCTCCTGTATGGGCCTGACTGGTTGTGGTACCATCGACACCCTGCGGACCAAAGCGGAATTCGTGCGCATCAGCGGCGCGGGTATCCAGGAGAGCCACGTTCACGACGTGACTATCACCAAGGAATCCCCGAACTACCGCATGGGCTCCTGATTTTCATCGCCCGGCCACGCGCCGGGCGATTTATTTAACCTGTATCACTTGCCTCGGAATTATCGTCAATGACGGATAACATTCATAAACATCGTATTCTTATCCTGGACTTCGGTTCTCAGTACACCCAGCTGGTTGCGCGTCGCGTTCGTGAATTAGGTGTCTACTGTGAACTGTGGGCATGGGACGTGACTGAAGCTCAAATTCGTGAGTTTAATCCTAACGGCATTATTCTTTCCGGCGGCCCGGAAAGCACCACCGAAGATAACAGCCCGCGCGCGCCGCAGTATGTCTTTGAAGCCGGCGTGCCGGTATTCGGCGTATGTTACGGCATGCAGACCATGGCGATGCAGCTGGGCGGCCACGTTGAAGCCTCTAATGAACGTGAGTTTGGCTATGCGCAGGTTGAAGTGCAGACCGATAGCGCCCTGATTCACGGTATCGAAGATGCGCTGAGCGCGGATGGTAAGCCGATGCTGGACGTCTGGATGAGCCACGGCGACAAAGTCACCGCCATCCCGTCTGACTTCGTCACCGTTGCCAGCACCGAAACCTGCCCGTTCGCCATTATGGCTAACGAAGAGAAACGTTTCTACGGCGTACAGTTCCACCCGGAAGTCACCCACACCCGTCAGGGTCTGCGCATGCTGGAGCGTTTCGTACGCGATATCTGCCAGTGTGAAGCGCTGTGGACCCCGGCCAAAATTATCGACGATGCCATCGAGCGCATTCGTCAGCAGGTTGGCGACGATAAAGTGATCCTCGGCCTGTCCGGCGGCGTGGATTCCTCCGTGACCGCCATGCTGCTGCACCGCGCCATCGGCAAAAACCTGACCTGCGTCTTTGTGGATAACGGTCTGCTGCGTCTGAATGAAGCCCAGCAGGTTATGGATATGTTTGGCGATCGCTTCGGCCTGAACATCGTTCACGTCGAAGGCGAGGCGCGTTTCCTGGCCGCGCTGGCGGGCGAAAACGATCCGGAAGCGAAGCGTAAAATCATCGGCCGCGTGTTCGTTGAAGTGTTTGACGAAGAAGCGCTGAAGCTGGAAGACGTGAAATGGCTGGCGCAAGGGACCATCTACCCTGACGTCATCGAGTCCGCGGCTTCCGCAACCGGTAAAGCGCACGTCATCAAATCTCACCACAACGTGGGCGGCCTGCCGAAAGAGATGAAGATGGGCCTCGTTGAACCGCTGCGCGAGCTGTTCAAAGATGAAGTGCGTAAGATTGGCCTCGAACTGGGTCTGCCGTACGATATGCTGTACCGCCACCCGTTCCCGGGGCCGGGTCTGGGCGTGCGCGTGCTGGGCGAAGTGAAGAAAGAGTACTGCGACCTGCTGCGCCGCGCGGACGCAATCTTCATTGAAGAGCTGCACAAAGCCGACCTGTACAACAAAGTGAGCCAGGCGTTCACCGTGTTCCTGCCGGTCCGTTCCGTTGGCGTCATGGGCGATGGCCGTAAGTACGACTGGGTTGTTTCCCTGCGTGCGGTTGAAACCATCGACTTTATGACCGCTCACTGGGCGCATCTGCCGTACGATTTCCTCGGCCGCGTATCCAACCGTATCATCAATGAAGTCAACGGTATTTCCCGCGTGGTGTACGACATCAGCGGTAAGCCGCCGGCGACCATTGAGTGGGAATAAACTTTATTCTTTGCGTTAATTGAATAAAAAAATAATGCCATTAATGATTGACGTCATTAATGGCATTTTTCTTAACAATATCGCCGAGTTACGGCATTCCCTGAGACGATGAATACCGATACACCGGGTTTCTACTGTCAACCCCGTTCTTCAATCGCCGCTGGCGTATTCTCCCGCTGACACCATGCAATGGCCATCGCCAGAGCTGCCACCACCAGGGCCAGCGCGGCGGAAACCGCTAAACTGCCCCTTATCCCGAGATGATCATTCAGCCACGCGTAGGCAAACGGCGAGGCGGCGGCCAGCAGCTGCGCGGGAATCAACAGAATACCGGTTCGTCGGGCATAATCCTCGGCGGCAAAAAGCTGCAGCGGCAGAGTGGCTTTAAATACGGTCGTCAGGCCGTTGATCGCGCCGTAACCCAGCACAAATCCGCCGGCCGCCCACGACAGATATGGCCCGCTCAGGCCGAGCGCAAAGCAGAGCGGCATCAACAGGGTGGTCAGTATCGTTAGCCGCAACGGCGTAAGGACAGAACCGGATGCCACTTCGAGAAAGCGCGCGCCGGTTTGCCCAATCCCCCACAGCATTCCCACCGCGACAGGAAGCCCGACGCTGGCGATATACTCGGGGAGATGCGTCGAGGTACCGTTGGAAACAAAGGTTACCAGCGCAATCAGCGACGCGTACAGGAGGGCAGGGCGTTTATCGCGGTGGGAGAGCCGCTGGCGTTGCATTATCCGTTTCGGTGACGGCAGTCTGTGATTTGGCATTTTCCACAGCAGCATCGCGCTAAGCAGGCCAAACAGGGCATAAATCAGCAGCGCATGCCGCCAGTCCATCTGCGTCAACAACCCGGCGCCGAGCGGCCAGAAGAGAGCCGAAGCCAGGCCGCCGGCCAGCGTCACGCGCGAGATAGTTAATCTGGCGCTTTGCCCATAGATATTCACCAGCGCGGCGAACAGCGCGTCGTAGAGCGCCAGACGCATCCCGGCGCCGGTCAGAACCCAGGCGGCGAACCAGCCCGGCAGGCTCTGGACGTAAGCCATTACCAGGCAGCCCGCTGAAATCATTAGCGTACCCGTGACCACCACCCGTTGGCCCCCAAAGCAGGCCAGTAGCCGGGCGACAAACGGGGAGAGCATCGCCATCATCAGCATGGCGATAGTCAGGCCAAAGTAGATTTCCGTTGCGGCCCAGCCGGTCTCCTGAGCAATAGCTCTGGCGAAAGTGCCGGGCATATAAAATGAGATTCCCCAGTTTATTAGCTGGTTGCACCCGGCGGCAAGCGTGACGGCGCCCGGCGCGGAGAGTGGTTTTGCAGATGTTTTCATGATCGTCCATTTTGTTACGCTGTTGTCGGCAGCATACCCTGCACGCTATTGTGGAGGCAGGCCGGTCCATTTATGACCCTTATAAGAGAAACTTTGTGATGATGACGCTCAATCTGGGAAATCTGGCGACGTTCCGCCTGGTGGTACAGCGCGGAAGCTTTTCCGCCGCAGCTGACCTGCTGGGGCTGTCGCAGCCTGCGGTAAGTCTGCAGGTACGTCAGCTGGAACAATTTCTCCAAACCAGACTGCTTGAGCGAACAGGACGAGGCATCAAAGCGACGGCGGCCGGCATCGCCCTGCTGGCGCACAGCGAGCGGATTGAACTGGCGGTGGGCGCGGCAGTGCAATCGGTTAGCGAATTCAATCGAGAAATCAGCGGCTCGATAACGTTGGGTACCGGGGCGACCGCCTGTATCCACCTGTTACCGCCGCTGCTGCAGAAGCTGCATCAGGATCACCCTCTGCTGACGGTGAGGGTCACGGTTGGCAATACCCTGGAAGTGGTTCGGGCTATCGAGGAGAACCGGCTTGATCTGGGCCTTTGTACGCTTCCGGCGAACGGACGCAGCCTGGCGGTGACGCCGGTTTTAGATGAAGAGTTTGTCGGTATTTTTAGCGATGCTCAGGACGACCTGCCCTCGCCGCTGACGCCAGAGGTTCTGCAATCATTGCCGCTAATTGCTTTTGAAGCGGGGAGCGGAACCCGGGATCTGATTGACGGCTGGTTTCGCCATAATGGACTGATGGTCGTGCCAGTCATGCAGTTAGGCAGCATTGAGGCGATTAAGCGGATGGTGCGAGCGGGACTGGGATACAGCATCGTGCCGCGTATGGCGGTAGAGGATCCGCAGGATCGCGTCGGCCTGAACGTGCAATCGTTGACTCCGCGCCTGTATCGGCAGTTAGGCATCGTCATGCGGCAGGATAAAATCATCAGCAAAGGCATCGCTGAAGTGCTGCGTTTGCTCTCTCAGGCCGGTTGCTGAACAGCGTACCGCGCTTATTTTTGTACCGGCGTTTTTAGCGGATCTGAAGGTTCAACGGTGATAGTGGATTGCTGCGATTGCTTTTTGTCCTGATGATGGTACCAGGCACCGATGGAGGAGTAGACAAAGCGTCCAAAGAAGAAGATAAAGCTGATAAGCAGTACGATACGGGTCATGCGACGGTTAAATCGATGTCGTTTACGCATACTGGGTGCCTGACTCACAAAAGGTTCCTTAAAGTATACCCAAAGGATGGGCGATGTGCGTATTAAGGCACAGTAACGCGGAAGGGTCAATTGATGAGGATGTAAAAATCCCAGGGGTAAAACATTAATTAATGTTATATAAGATAATCCTCGTATTTACATGCTTTCTGCTTATCGCAAATTGATGTTAAAAAAAAGACATTATTAATATTAGCGACGTGATTTTTTGATTTATATCAATCGTCTATTCTCACCGACAACTAAAATCACCAGCCAGTTCCGCGTTGTTATTCCTTGCGCGATTATGACGGTTGGTTGGATGCCTGCCTGAATATACCCTGCAGGATTTAGGGTTATCCGTAGAGCATCTATGAACATTATTAAACTTTACAGACGATATCGGGATAAATGGTGGTCGCTGCCGCTCATCTTACCCATCCTTTTACTCCCCCTGGCAAGATGGGCGAACACCGTTGCTGTACTGAATGGTAATGAAGTTTATCTTTACTATTTACCTCTGGCGTTAGTGCTGAGCCTGATGCTGTTTTTCGGCTGGGCTGCTTTACCGGGGATCGTTGTCGGTTTGCTGCTTTCCATTACGCGCGGCATGGCGCTGGAAGATTCCATCGGCGTGATTTTCCATTTTCTTATTCCGACCGTCCTTTGCTGGGGCGGGTATCGCGTTTTTGTCCCGCGAAGGCAGCAAATCTCGCATGGCAATGTGCGACTGATGCCTCAGCGATTGTTCTGGCAAATGTTGCTGCCATCGCTGATCTTTCTTATCCTTTCCCAGCTCGCCGAGTATTTGGGGATCCATCCTCGCGCGACCGGGTTGATTGGGGTCAACCCCTTAAGTTTGCGTTCGCTTATCACCTTTCAGGCCCTGATGGCCGGATGCCTGACCGGCGTGCCGCTATGCTACTTTCTGATTCGAATTATCCGCAACCCGCTCTATATTCGGGGTTTTGTTTCTCAGATTCGCCTGCAGATCGATCCGAAAATAAAGCCCTTAGAGTTTATTTTATGGGCGGTAGTGCTGTTAATTTTATTAGTTTTGCTATTAATGCCGCTAAGTAGTACGAGCACTATTTTTAGTACAAATTATACCTTGTCCTTGCTTATGCCGGTGATGCTGTGGGGGGCGATGCGTTTTGGCTATCGCTTCATTTCATTGGTCTGGTCCCCTATATTAATTGTTATTATCCACTTTCATTATCAATATCTCCCGCATTCACCGATTTACAGTAATCAGCTGGCTATTATCTCCTCAAGCTATCTGGTGTTTTCATTTATTATCGCCTATATGGCGATGCTGGCGACGCAGCAGAGAATTTTTTATGCGCGGATGCGGCGGATGGCCTTCATTGATCCGGTTGTACGCTTGCCCAATATCCGCGCGCTGAGTCGGGCGTTAAATAAATCCTCCTGGTCAGTGCTGTGCTTCTTACGCATTCCCGAGCTGGAAATATTGGGCCGCCATTACGGCGTTCTGTTGCGCATTCAGTACAAGCAGCTGCTGGCCGAGTCGCTTGGCGATCTATTGCAGCCCGGGGAGGATATCTATCAGATGGCCGGGCACGAGCTGGTTATCCATCTGCACAGTGAAGACCATCAGCAGCGAGTCCCCCTGCTGTTTGACCATCTCAAAAAGTTTCGCTTTGTCTGGAACGGTATGCCGCTGCAGCCGCCCGTGGGATTCAGCTATTGCAACGTTCGCTCTCCGGTGATGCATCTGCATTTACTGCTTGGAGAACTCAGCGGCGCGGCTGACCTTTCCCTGGCGATCGGAAGTCCTGAAAATTTACAGCGTCGCGGCGCCATTAATACGCAGCAGGAGCTGAAAGACAAAGTCATGATAATGAATCAGCTGGTGAAGGCGCTGGAGCACGATCGCTTCGTCCTGATGGCACAACCGATCGTCGGCATCCGGGGGGATAGCTATCATGAAGTTCTGCTGAGAATGCTGAACGACAACGATGAAATCATCATGCCGGATGTCTTTTTACCGGTGGCGCACGAGTTTGGACTGTCGGCGCGTATCGATAGCTGGGTCCTCGAACATACGTTGATCTTTATGGACAAGCGGCGCAAAAAGCTTCCTGGAATGCGCCTGGCGATAAATATCTCGCCGTTTTCAGTGAGTAACAGTTATTTTCATCAGCAGGTAAAAACGCTGCTGGAGCATTATGACATTGAACCCTGGCAGATTATTTTTGAGCTGACGGAGAACCATTCACTGACCAATCCCGAGCAGGCGCGGAAAACCCTGGCGCAGCTTCAGGACCTGGGCTGTCGGGTAGCGATTGATGACTTTGGCACCGGCTATGCCAGCTACGCGCGGCTGAAAACGATGAATGCGGATCTGCTGAAAATCGACGGTAGTTTTATTCGTAATCTGGTGACCAGCAGTCTGGACTATCAGGCCGTTGCCTCTATTTGCCTTCTGGCGAGGATGAAAAATATGCAGGTGGTGGCCGAATATGTCGAAACGCCCGAGATTCGGCAGGCTGTGGTTTCGCTGGGGATTGATTATATGCAGGGCTATGATATCGGCAAACCGGCCCCGCTTGAGGCGCTGGTTGAGGATTGATAAGCGAATGGGCCGGACGTCCGGCCCATATGCGCGAAACTAGCTTGCCGCGTCAGGCTTCTCTTCTTCGCTGATTTTCAGCCACCAGTCAGGTACCCCTTCCCAGTATTCCTGCTCTTTTTCCAGATCGAGCAGCACCAGCGCATTCTGGCTAAACCAGTCGTGCGGGAAGGTCAGCGTCCAGTGGTTTGCCTCGGTTTTCAGCGTAAGGCTCGGCGGCGTTGTCGTTGCCTGACGCTGGTTATTCAGCAGCACGCCAAGGCGCAGCAGCTGAATTAACGGCAGAAACTGCTTCTTCTTAAACAGCGTGAAACGCGGTAAATCATCCAGCTTAATCGCTTTACGGTGATAGCGAACTAAGGTGGCCATCAGCATCTGCTGTTCCTGATTAAAGCCCGGCAGATCGCTGTTTTGCAGGATATAAGCCGAATGACGGTGCATGCCGCTGTGGTTAATATTCAAGCCGACTTCATGCAGCATGGTCGCCCATTTCAGCAGCGCCGCCAGATGGGGGTTCGCGAGCTTGGGATTCTGCTCCTGCCATTGCTCATAAATATGCGTGGTGGTCTCCAGCACCCGACGCGCCTGCTCGCGGTCGATATTGTACTGGTTCGCCAGGCTCTGCGCGGTGCGGCTACGGATATCCTGGTGACGGAAACGTCCTTCCATCTCGTACAGTACGCCTTCGCGCAGCGCGCCGTCGGACAAGCGCAGCTCTTTAATCGCCAGCGCGTCAAACACCCCGCACAGGATAGCCAGACCGGGCGCAAAAACGGCTTTCCGATCTTCAGACAGCCCGGGCAGGCTTAGCGAGTCGAAGTTTTTATACTTCAGCAGCTCTTCGACCAGCATCTCGAGGCGCTCGGGAGTGATGAACCCGTCTTTCTCGCCCATGGCCACCAGCACTTCGTGAGCGGCTTTAATGGTGCCCGATGCGCCCAGGGCGACGTTCCACCCCTGGATGCGGAACTGCCAGGCCAGAGTTTCCAGCTTCTGCACGGCGGAAAGACGCGCGCGCTGGAAATTCTCTTTGTTGATGACGCCGCCAGCAAAGTAGGCCTGAGAGAAGCTCACGCAGCCCATACGGCGGCTTTCCACCAGACGAGGCTCGAAATCCTCGCCGATAACCAGCTCGGTAGAGCCGCCGCCGATATCGATGACCAGCTTACGGCCTCGCTCCGGCTGCGTGTGCTCCACGCCCATAAAAATCAGACGCGCTTCTTCGTTGCCGGGAATGATTTCGATCGGGTAGGGGATGACCTGCTCCGCGCGCTTGAGGAACTCTGCGGCGTTTGTCGCCTGGCGCAGCGTGTGCGTGCCGACGATACAGACGCTTGATGGGTCAAAACCCTGCAGGCGCTCGGCGAACAGCGACAGGCAGTTCAGCCCGCGCGCAATAGCCTCTTCGCTCAGTACAGAGTTTTCATCCAGGCCGTCGGCCAGATGTACGCGCTGTTTCAGACGACCGATGATCTGCATTGCCCCGTCAACGACACGGGCGATCACCATATGAAAACTGTTTGAACCGAGGTCGACCGCAGCGAACTCCTGCGGCCGAGGGGCATTTTCGTTTATTGGCATAGGTTAATCGGGCTGTTCAAGTGATTTGAGGTAGTCGTATATCGCCATCTGTGCGCGCACTTTGCGGCGATTGCCGCGCGGCACGTAGCGATTACTCAGTTCTTTATCAAGATAGCGTGCTTTCACCGTATCGTTGAAGAGGAGATCGAAAATATCCAGCACCCGCTGTTTCAGGCGCGGATCCAGCAGCGGCGCGGCCACTTCGATACGATAGTCAATATTGCGCGTCATCCAGTCCGCGGACGATAGCCAAACCTGCTTATCGCCGCCGTTTTCAAAGCAATAAACGCGGTCATGCTCAAGGAAACGGTCAACAATGCTGGTCACGCGAATATTTTCGCTGATTCCTTCCAGACCGGGGATCAGCGAGCACATACCGCGAATAAGCAAATTAACCGGCACGCCGGAGCTGGAAGCGGCGTAGAGACGGTCTACCAGCCCCTTATCGACCAGGTTGTTCAGCTTCAGCATGATGCCCGACGGCTGACCATTTTGCGCGTTGGCGATTTCACGATCGATCATCTCATAAAGCAGGCGACGCGAGTTTTGCGGCGACACCAGCAGATAATCGAAGCTGACCGGGCGGTAGGGGTTTTCGATAAAGTTAAATACCCGGCGGACTTCATTGGTGATGCGCGCATCGGCGGTCAGCAGCGAGTAGTCGGTGTAAAGACGCGCGGTTTTTTCGTTGAAGTTGCCGGTGCCGATATGCGCATAGCGCACGACTTCATCGCCCTCTTTGCGCGAAACCAGGAACAGCTTGGCGTGGATCTTGAGGCCCGGCGCGGAGAAGATAACGTGCACGCCGGCTTCGGTCAGGCGTTTAGCCCAATGAATATTGGCTTCTTCATCGAAACGCGCCTGCAGCTCCACGACCACCGTCACTTTCTTACCGTTGTGGGCGGCGTGAATCATCGAGTCGATAATCCGTGAATCTTTCGCGACGCGGTAGATGTTGATTTTGATAGCCAGCACGCTTGGGTCGAAAGAGGCCTGGCGCAGCAGCTCAAGGACGTGTTCAAACGTATGGTACGGGTAGTAAAGCAGCACGTCGCGTTCGCGGATTGCGTCAAAGCCGTTGCGGAATTTATCAAACCACAGATGACGCAGACGCGGCATCGGTTTGTTGACCAGATTGGCTTTGCCGACGTTCGGGAAGCCGATAAAGTCTTTAAAGTTGTGGTAACGACCGCCCGGCAGCATTGAATCGTAGTTGGAGATGGAGAGCTTATCGCGCAGCATTTCGACCATCGCGTCGGGCATATCGCGCTGATAAACGAAGCGCACCGGCTCGGCGGTCAGACGCTGTTTCAGGCTGGAGGACATCAGCTCCATCAGGCTCGATTCCATCTCGTGCACCAGATCGTATTCGGCGTCACGGGTCATTTTCATCGAGTAGGCGTTCAGCGCGTCGTAATCAAAAAAGCCCTTGAAGATATCATCCAGGCAGTAGCGCAGGATGTTATCTAACAGAATCATCGGCTTGCGGCGGCGAGGCGCTTCCGGCGGCAGGTTCACAAAACGCGGCACCTTGTCTGACGGAATTTCAAGCAGCGCGTAATTGATGGTATCCCCGCGAATAATCTCGACGGCCAGGTAGGTGTAATCATCCTTCAGGAACTGCACCAGATCCGTTTCGCGGTTAATCAGGATTGGCGTGATGTGCTGACGAAGATACAGCTTGAAGTAGTTACGCAGCCAGGACTGCTGGTTGACGGAGAGCTGGCGTTCGTTGATCAGGAAAATCTGGTTACGCGCCATTTCCAACAGCAGCTCGTTGTATAAGCCGTCAAACTCCTGATCGGCCTTGAGCACGCGGGCCTGAATTTTGCCCAGCAGATGGCGAGAGTGTGCGGTACTGCCTTGTTCTTCGCTGATGATGATGCGGCGCTTCAGCTCGGCAAAGCGCACTTTATAAAATTCATCGAGGTTATTAGAGTAAATCCCTAAAAAGCGCATGCGCTCGATCAGCGGGTTGCTTTTGTCCGCCGCTTCCTGAAGTACGCGCTCGTTAAAGGATAACCAGCTGAGTTCTTTTTCGATGTATAGCTTTTCCTGGCCCATTACAGCTCACACTCCGGTAGATGTATGTTGCTATTTCATTATGGCGAGCTTTGCCACTGAATGTCCAATTATGTCAAAGAAGTATGACTGTTTTCTTTCAGTATATAGCGAAGAAAAACAGACGATTTTCGCGACTTACGTTATGTTCAAGGCAAGGTGAGATTCAGGAGCAAAACCATGTGGGAGACGCGAGCGTTAGAACTGAATAATCAGGATATATGGAACTGGTCATCGGTATGCAATCTGGTCAGGTATGCCTCTCAGCATGGCTTTAATACTATCGTGGTGGGGCAGGCAGATCTCTTCGGTAAGCTGGTGTCCCCGAAGGGATATACGCCTTTTCACTATAACGATAGCGTTTCCAGCCAGCAGAGAGCGCGCTGTATCTACCTTAATCGTCTCGCCATGTATTGCCGCGAGCAGGGGCTGCGATTTTATTTACAGGCAAAAGAGCTGGATTTCCCAACGGAATTGCTGTTGTCGCATAAGTATCTACTGGATAACCAGCAAGGGATCCTTTTTGATGTGGATTTCTGGAGCCGCTGGCTGACAGACAAAATTCGCGGCGTTTGTCAGGGAATTCCAGCTTTAACAGGGCTAATTATTGCGCTTTCCAGCACCGATGGTTTATTGCCAATTACGCGCCCTAAATGGGATATAAACGCCAGGGATGAGCCTGAAAATACCCGGCAACCGTCGCAAAGCTTTGTGCTCTATCGCCGTTGTTTTCAAGCGCTCAGCCAGGTGGTTACCGCACAAAATAAACATCTGGTTTTGCGGGTTTTCCCTGCAAGTAATGATGATCTTGGTACCGTTCTCGATGCTATCGAGCCGCTTCCGCCAACCGTTTCGGTATCGATCAAGTTAACGCCAGAACGTTTCTGGCCAGCATTTCCAAATAATCCCGCACTGCTTCAGGTCACTATGCGAGACGTCTGGGTTGATATTGATTTAGCAGGCGAAGAGGTGGGCTGGGGCGTTATGCCTTTCTTGCGCATTGATGAGTTAAAAGGCCGACTGCTGTGGTGCCAAAGCGCGAATCCCAGAATCACCGGTGCGATATGCAAAACCAGTTGGGAGAGCGTTGATAACCACTGGGTACCGGAAACGTTAAGCGAATGCAATCTGTTTGCCTGTAGCCAGCTGTTAGGTCATGGTGCGGGAAAGACCCAGGAGCAGCTGTTGGATCTCTGGCTGGCTGAGCGTTACGGCTGGTGCCCCGATGTTACAGTCGCCCGCCGTTTTCAGCAGCTACTTGAGCAGGCAACGGAGGTGCTTTACCAGGCGATTTATGTTCGCGATCACGTTTTTCACCGCCATAGTCAGCTACCGGAAAGCTACGGTCAGGCAGTATGGAGTTTGTACAGCCAGCTGGCGCGTAATCACTGGCTGCCGGGGTCGGCCAAGGATATCCACTTCACGCGTGACGATCCGCAAATATCGATGGAAAACCTCACGCGAATTGCGCAAGAGAAGGATGAGGTAGCGGCAGATGCCCTGAAGCTATGCGCGCAGGCGCTGGAGTTTGCCGAGAATGCCGCGTTTCCCACGGCGCTCTATCGGCTCTGGCAGAATGAATGGCGGGGGCTCGCACTCTACTGTCAGCTGTTCACGCATGCACAGAAAGCTTTTTTTACGCTGCATTTTGCTCGTGAGGTGGAGAATAGCTGGAGTATGAGAGAAATCTGCCATATCAACGTGCAGGCGTTGTATCAGGGGGCATCCGAAATGGAGATGCTTTGCCAGCAGATGAACGAAGCATCGCCTGGGTTTTATATCATGTTCGATGCGGGTCGGGTTCGTAGCCTGGCTGATAGCCTGAGTAGCGAACTATCGGCACTCAGGCATTAGGTATTAACGCGTGCGGTATAAAGCCTCGACCAGGCTGAGTATCGCCAGCGCCTGGCCATATGGCATCGCAGTTAGGGGGATTCGTCGGTAATGGTCAAGGTCGTGTCCCATTGCCGTGCCAAATGAAACCTGGGTTAACTCTCCCTCCGGCGAGATATGCTCAATAATGCCTGCGATTGCTCGTTCGGCAACGGGTAGATAGCTGTCGTCGAGGTAGCCGAGACGTATCGCTTTCAGGATACCGGCTGCGAATCCCCCTGTTGCTGAGGCTTCAGCGTAGCTTGTTGCATCATCTAATAGCGTCGGCCATAGCCCGTTTTCACATTGACAGCGGGCGAGGGCGGATACCTGGCCCTGCAGGATGTTACAGAGCTGGCGATAGAAGGCGTCATGCTCATCAAGATTGAGCATTTCCAGTAGTTCAGGAATCGCCAGTGTTATCCAGCTATTGCCACGAGCCCATCGGGCACCGGCAAAATGATGCCTGCCGTCGAAATTCCAGCCGTGAAACCATAAACCACTTTTTCTATCCGTAAGGTAGTGAATGTGCTGTAGAAATTGAAATTTTGCTTCTTCTACCCAGTAAGGTTTTTGCAATAAAAGCCCAATCCTGGCCAGAGGCAGGACCGCCATCATCAAGGTGTCATCCCAGATTTGCTGATAATGCGCGTTTTCGTAGGTGACATGCTGCATGCAGCCTTCATCAGTGCGCGGAATCTGACGATAAAGCGCATCTCCCCACACTTCCAGATACGCGCGCCATTCGTGACGCGCGTCCTGCTGGTAGCGACTGGCAAGCGTCAAAAAAGGGATCGCGGTATTAATATTCTTCTCCGGCGTTCCTTCGGCGAAACGGGCGCTGAACCAGTCGTCAATAATCTGCCTGGCGCGAGATGAGCCGGTAAGTTCATGGTAGCGGTAGAGACCAAACAAGCCGATACCATGTGTCCATTCCCATCCAGCCCAGCCTTTTGTATCAATCACGCGCCCGTCAGGCAGGCGCTGCAGGAATTGACCATTGTCATCCTGAATTGCGGTGAGGCTATCGATCAGTTTTTCGATAAGACGGATGATTTCAGGATGGCTTATTTTCTGCGACATAGAGATTCCCTTGCGTTGTCGTTTCAGCTGTATGCTGCCAGTGGGTATTCATATGCGGATGCCCGGTAAGTAACTCTACGGTTTGTCGTACCTGCGTTGATGCATCTTCGGGTTTACCGCCAGACCGCAGACGCTCTAGCTCGAAGGTAAGCGTCTTATGACACTCCTGGCTTAGACGAAAGCGAAACGCGCCGTACATCGCCAGCAGAGTGAGTAAACCCGGTCCGATAAGGAATACCCACCAGATGCCGTTTAGCGCGGCGGCATCTTGCGACTCTGCGCCTTTGGTAAAGCCAAACGCCTCCAGCGCCAGTCCAACAATAAACAGGGCCAGCGCCTGGGAAAATTTGCGCGTTAGCATCATGACGCCCGCGTAAATGCCTTCACGTCTGACGCCGGTATAAGCTTCATCCACATCAGGTAAAAAGTTGTAGACGTTCCATGGGATAAGATAGGTTCCGCCGCGTGCGATGCCCATCACGATGGCCCCGCCGAATAAGAATCCTGATAAATGGCTAATGGAGGCGGAAAGCTGGCTGAACCACAGTAGAGCGCACATAATCAGTGCAATTGCCAGTTTGTAGGCGTTGCCGTTGCCGATGCGAATACAAAGCCAGGTAAAGAAAGGGATGGCAAAAAATTGAAATAGCGTCATCAGGCTCATTGCCTGGGAAGCTAAGGATGCGCCGACCTGAAGTACATATGTAAGATAGTGCATAAACAGCGAGCCGAAAATATCTAGGGCGACGGCTCCGCCAACGTACATCATGATGTGAATGCGAAAAGTACGTAAACGGAAAGTTGAAGCCATTTCTCGATACAGCGAAATAATTGTTTTCCCCATCCCGCGCTGAGTCGAAGGCGGCGGGAGATTCTCCCGTTCCCAGGTTCCCCGCCAAACGAAGATCCACGGTAGGGCGAAGAGTACGGAAAAGACCAGGCCGATATATAAAAATGCCTGCGATTTATCGGCGACGTGCGCCAAAATTTGTCCTGGGATAAGTGCAGATAAAAACGCTGTCGCCTGGGCAAATAGCATCCGCGCGCCAGACATTTTTGAACGCAGATCGTAACGCGAGGTCATCTCCGCAGGCAGCGTATCGTAGGGCACCATCAAGAGGGTAAAAACGGTGCTGAATAACAAATAAGTACCAAGATACCAGGCATAGCCAAAACCGCTTACCCACATCAGGGCAAAGCAAAAGGAGAGCGGCGCGCCGATAATAAAGAATATTCGGCGTCGCCCCCAGCGCGTGCGAATATTGTCGGTGATATAACCCATGATCGGGTCGGTGATGCCATCCCAAATTTTGGCGATCGCAAAGATGGATGCGGCGGCGGCGGGAGAAAGGCCCGCCACTTCAATATAAAAATAAAGCAGCCAAAGCCCGGTGATCGTCATTGCCCCGCTGCCGAAGATATCGCCCATCCCCCAGCAGAGAATATTGCGTGTTTTTACTTCCCGTGGTGCCGTTACTGTCCTCGTCATTTTTCCTGTCTCTTCTGTCAGTAAAGAGGAAGTAGCACAGTAAAAGAGGTGAAAATTTTGCGGAATCGTCATCAAGGCGCTTTTGTTAAGAACTGAGAGCGGGGCGGAGAAAGCGGATTAAATGAAATAAATAGCGTGATATGGCCGGCAGTATTAGGACGGGCGAAAAAATGAAATGTGATAGCCATCGCTATTTCTGCGGAAGGAGCGAGAAGAAATGTGTCCGAAATCACAGATGAACTGCGGGAAAAAAGGACGTTGTGAGAACGGCGACAGATTACTTATGTCGATGCTGTTTTGCCCTACGGCGATCGATAATGACTGTGTTCAGATAGCATTCCCATTTCATCTCAGGAAATCCTATGAACATTTTTCTTTCAAACTGGCGCCCGCACGCAGATGGTATTACTCGCGACACTGAGATTTTTCAAAAAGCGCTGGATACCTTATCGCAAGCGGGCGGCGGTACGCTGGTGGTGGAAAGTGGAAAATATTACCTTGGCGGGTTACGCATGGGGTCAAACACCTGCCTGTGGTTGTCACCCGGTGCAGAACTCATCGTCAGCGATAATTATGCTGACTTCACCCAGGCGGTGGCCTTAAGCCGCGCAGAGTGCTCAGACCGGGCTTTCCTCTATGCCCAGGATGCCGAAAATATCTCGATTTGTGGGGGCGGTACTATTTACGGTAATGCCGATGGTTGGTTCTCCTCATCGGTTGATGATATGGGCTATCGCACGCCCGCCGAACAGCGGCCGCGCATGATTCTTCTGGAAAATTGCCAGCGGGTCAGGCTGGAAAATATCTGTATACACCATGCGCCGATGTGGACAATTCATCTTGTTTCATGTTCACAGGTGGTGATTGATGGCATTACCGTCGATAACGATCTGACAATGGCAAATACTGATGCGCTGGATATCGATAGCTGTCAGCAGGTACACGTTGCTAATAGTTTTTTTAGTGCGGCGGACGATGCAATTTGTCTGAAAACCACCGATAAACCGGCGGCTATCCAACGTCCTTTACGTCAGGTGACGATCGTCAATTGTACCCTGCGCTCAAAAAGCTGCGCTTTTAAAATCGGCACGGAAACCTGGCAAGATATTGAAGATATTGTGGTCAGCAACTGCACTATCTATGATTCGAATCGCGGTATCGGCCTGATTTCACGAGATGGCGGCCGGCTACGAAGAATGCTCTTTACCAGCATGACTTTTGAGTGTGTGGCGGCGCCAGCCTGTCACTGGGGGGAGGCGGACCCGATTTTCCTCTCCGCGCGTCGCAGGAATCCGCAGATCGAGCCCGGTGAGATTACGCAAATCCAGTTTCGTGGGCTTTGCGGAGAATGTGAAGGCGCCATCAATATGCACAGTGAAACCCCTTCCATGATCAACCGAATACGACTCGAGAGTATTCAGCTTACCCAGCGACTGCATTGCCACGGTTGGCAGGGGAATTATGATATTCGTCCGCCGTGTAATCCTCTTTCGCCAACAGGAATGGGTGTCGATAACGCCTGGTGCCTCAACCCAGAAACGGGAAAGGCCTGGGGAGTCGAACCCTATCCCGGAGGGCTACCCGTCCTGTTTGCGCAGGGGGTTTCCGATTTAGTCATCAGAGAACTTGATTGGCAGCGTCCAGTTCCCCTACCGGCAGGCTGGAATACGCAAGCGCTGTGTCTGGAAAAATGCGAGCGGTCATCCGTGCGGGAAACCTGAGCTAATGAAAAACGCCTCCAGCGGACGCCAGAGGCGGGAAAGTTTACTCTTCTGCCGCATATCCCTGCGGTGGAAGAGGAACATCATCAAGCCAGGCTTCGTTTCCTTCCGCGCGCAGGCGGCCATCGACAAACCAGCTGATAGCCAGGGGATAGATATCGTGTTCCTGCGCCTGTACGCGGGCGGTAATGTCGTCCTCGGTATCTTCAGCGAAAACCGGTACCTTTGCCTGCAGAACCACCGGACCTCCGTCCAGCTCATCGGTCACAAAATGCACCGACGTCCCGTGCTCCTCATCGCCATTTTCCAGCGCCTGACGATGGGTGTGCAGCCCCGGATATTTTGGCAGCAGGGAAGGGTGGATATTCAGCATGCGCCCCTGGTAGTGGGCGACAAAAGCCGGGCTAAGAATACGCATGTAGCCGGCGAGAACCACCAGATCCGGCGCGTAAGCATCGATCTCGTGCATCAGCTCTCGGTCGAAAGCTTCCCGGTTGGCAAACTGGCTTGCGGCGAGCGCGTGAGCCGGAATATTGGCCGCGCGCGCGCGCTCAAGGCCGAACGCGTCGGCCTTGTTGCTGAAGACTGCACGCAGGGTGCCGTTGATTTTTTTCCGGGCGCAGGCGTCAATAATCGCCTGCAGGTTGCTACCGTTACCGGAAATCAGCACCACGATGTTTTTCATTCAATGACCACACGCTGTTCGGAATCAGAGGCTTTGATATACCCTATTTTCCACGCGCTTTCACCTTTGTCGTTCAGGAAGGCAATGGCTTTATCCGCCGCTTCCGCCGGCAGCGCGATGACCATGCCGACGCCGCAGTTAAAGGTGCGATACATTTCGTGGCTGCTAACGTTACCCGCGGTTTGCAGCCAGTTGAACACGTCCGGCCACTGCCAGGAGGATTCATCAATGACCGCCTGGGTATTGTCCGGCAGCACGCGCGGGATGTTTTCCCAGAAGCCGCCGCCGGTCAGGTGGGCGATGGCGTGCACGTCAACGTTGGCGATCAGGTCGAGTACGGATTTCACATAAATGCGGGTCGGCGCCAGCAGATGGTCGGCCAGCGGCTTACCGTTGAGATCGGTGGTTTGCGGGTCAACGCCGCTGACTTCGATAATTTTGCGCACCAGAGAGTAGCCGTTAGAGTGCGGGCCGCTGGAAGCCAGCGCCACCAGCACGTCGCCATCGGCCACTTTGCTGCCGTCGATAATTTCTGATTTTTCTACCACCCCAACGCAGAAACCGGCCACGTCATAATCTTCGCCGTGGTACATGCCCGGCATTTCCGCCGTCTCGCCGCCCACCAGCGCGCAGCCTGACTGCAGACAACCTTCGGCAATGCCGCTGATTACGCTCGCCGCAGTATCGACATCCAGTTTGCCGGTCGCGTAGTAATCAAGGAAGAACAGCGGCTCTGCGCCCTGAACCACGAGGTCGTTTACGCACATAGCGACCAGGTCGATACCGATAGTGTCGTGACGCTTGAGGTCCATCGCCAGACGCAGCTTGGTGCCGACGCCGTCGGTGCCGGAGACCAGAACCGGTTCGCGATACTTCTGCGGCAGCGCGCACAGCGCGCCGAATCCGCCCAGTCCACCCATCACTTCCGGGCGGCGGGTTTTCTTCACCACGCCCTTAATACGGTCGACGAGAGCGTTGCCTGCATCAATATCCACGCCGGCATCTTTATAGCTGAGAGAGGTTTTATCGGTCACTGCGAAGTCTCCACGCGTTTGCGGTAGCAATAAAAAACGGCGCAATTCTAACAGGGATAGCAAACGTTTGCGAGCCTGCTTTGCAGCCGATGTAAAACGGCCGTTAAGTGCGCAAATTTGATACTGTTCACGAAAATGAAACCGGGTACATTCTTCTGCTTGCCAGCGTTGTCGGGAATAATCATCATGCCAGTGAAACCGGTTTCTTTCCTGATTTCTGGAGAGATAAACCGCGAATGTGATGGATTCTGGAGGAAAGCTGAGGATGAACATTGCCGCATTTGATATCGGTGGCACGGCGTTAAAAATGGGGGTAATGACGCGCGAAGGCACGCTGCTGGAGAAAGGAAAGCAGAACATCGTCGACAGCGACGGCGACCAGATCCTGCAGGCGATGCTGGCGTGGATCGCCGCTCACCCGGCGTGTGAAGGGGTGGCAATCAGCGCGCCCGGCTACGTTAACCCGCACACCGGCTTTATCGAAATGGGCGGCGCCATCCGTAAATTCGATAACTTCGCCATCAAACGCTGGCTTGAGCAGCAGGTTCGCCTGCCCGTGGCCATTGAGAATGATGCCAACTGCGTGCTGCTGGCCGAGCGCTGGCGGGGGAAAGCCGCCGACATGAGCAACTTTCTGGTCCTGACCATCGGCACCGGCATCGGCGGGGCGATTTTCTGTAATAACCAGCTGGTCCACGGCGCGCGCTTCCGCGCCGGCGAGTTCGGCTATATGCAAACCGCGCGTCCGGGCACCCGCGATGTGCGGCGCTATTCGATGAACGAAAAATGCACGCTGCGCGTGCTGCGCCATCGCTACGCTGAACATATCGGCAAGGCGCTGGATGACGTCACTGGCGAAGAGATTTTTGACCGCTACGATGCGGGCGACGCCACCTGTCGACGTCTGGTCGCTGAATTCTTTAACGGCCTGGGTACCGGGCTTTACAACCTCGTCAACTTATTCGACCCGCAAACGATTTTGATCGGCGGCGGGATTGTGGAACGACCGGGCTTTCTGGCGCTGCTGCGCGAACATCTGGCCTGGTTTGGCATTGCGGAATATATCGACACCGTCAGCCACGGCAACGATGCCGGGCTGGTAGGCGCGGTTTACCATTTCAATCAGCAATACCGGTCGCAGAGCGGCGACTGCGCATAGGGAGAGAACATGTCCGGATTTAAAGAAGGTTTTCTGTGGGGCGGCGCGGTGGCGGCGCATCAGCTGGAAGGCGGCTGGAAAGAGGGCGGTAAAGGGGTGAGCGTCGCCGACGTGATGACCGCAGGCGCGCACGGCGTACCGCGCGAAATCACCGATGGCGTGCTGCCGGGGAAAAACTACCCCAACCACGAAGCGATCGATTTTTATCATCGCTATAAAGACGACATTCGCCTGTTTGCCGAAATGGGCTTCAAATGCTTCCGCACCTCCATTGCCTGGACGCGCATCTTTCCGCTGGGCGATGAGCAAGAACCTAACGAGGCCGGGCTGCAGTTTTACGACGACCTGTTCGATGAGTGCCTGAAGCACGGTATTGAGCCGGTGATTACGCTCTCCCACTTCGAAATGCCGTACCATCTGGTGACGGAGTACGGCGGCTGGCGTAACCGTAAACTGATTGATTTCTTCGTCCGCTTTGCCCGGGTGGTATTTACCCGCTACCAGCACAAAGTGAAGTACTGGATGACCTTCAATGAGATCAATAACCAGGCCAACTTCCACGAAGATTTTGCGCCGTTCACCAACTCCGGACTGAAATATCTGCCGGGGGAGGACCGCGAGCCGGTCATGTTTCAGGCGGCGCACTATGAGCTGGTCGCCAGCGCGCTGGCGGTTAAAGCCGCCCGCGAAATTAACCCGTCATTGCAGATTGGCTGCATGATCGCCATGTGTCCGATTTACCCGCTGAGCTGTGCGCCCAACGATATGATGATGGCGATGAACGCCATGCATCGCCGCTACTGGTTTACCGACGTTCACGTGCGCGGCCGCTATCCGCAGCACCTGCTGAATTACTTCGAGCGTCGCGGTTTTGCGCTGGACATCACCGAAGAAGACCGCGTGGCGCTGACTCAGGGCTGCGTCGACTATATCGGCTTTAGCTACTATATGTCGTTCGCCACGAAAGCAACGGATGATAATCCGCAGCTGGATTACGATGAAAGCAAGAGTCTGGTTTCCAACCCGTACGTGCAGAAGTCAGACTGGGGCTGGCAGATTGATCCGGTAGGGCTGCGCTACTCCCTGAACTGGTTCTGGGATCATTACCAGCTGCCGCTGTTTATTGTGGAGAACGGCTTTGGCGCCATCGACGTGCGCGAAGCGGACGGCTCGGTGGATGACCAGTATCGTATTGACTACCTTTCCGCCCATATCGCCGAAATGAAAAAAGCGGTTGTTGAGGATGGCGTCGACCTGATGGGCTATACCCCGTGGGGCTGTATCGACCTGGTTTCCGCGGGAACCGGTGAGATGAAAAAACGCTACGGCTTTATCTACGTGGATAAAGATAATGAGGGCAATGGCACGCTGGCGCGTAGCCGTAAGAAATCTTTTGCCTGGTATCAGCAGGTTATCGGCAGCAACGGCGAAAAGCTATAAACGGCCGTAAAGCCCCATTCAGCCCCGCCTTCGCGGGGTTTTTTTATTTTGTCTTATACTGGCACAGGCAGCGTAAAGCATTTTGGTTGATCCCGGTCAAACATATCGGCTATGGCGTAAAAGGAAAAAGGCGGTATAATCCGGCGATTTTTTTTGTGGCTGCCCCTCAGAGGAGAAAGAGAATGAAGATCGTGGAAGTGAAACACCCACTCGTCAAACACAAGCTGGGCCTGATGCGTGAGCACGACATCAGCACCAAACGCTTCCGTGAACTCGCCTCAGAAGTTGGCAGCTTACTGACTTATGAAGCAACTTCCGATCTGGCGACCGAAAAAGTCACCATCGAAGGCTGGAACGGCCCGGTAGAAATTGAGCAGATCAAAGGCAAGAAAATTACCGTAGTGCCGATTCTGCGCGCGGGTCTGGGGATGATGGAAGGCGTGCTTGAGCACGTGCCGAGCGCGCGCATCAGCGTGGTGGGCATCTATCGTAACGAAGAGACCCTTGAGCCGGTGCCTTACTTCCAGAAGCTGGTATCCAACATCGACGAACGCATGGCGCTGGTGGTTGACCCGATGCTGGCGACCGGCGGCTCCATGATCGCCACCATCGACCTGCTGAAAAAAGCGGGCTGCTCCAGCATTAAGGTGCTGGTTCTGGTGGCGGCGCCGGAAGGCATCGCCGCGCTGGAGAAAGCGCATCCGGACGTTGAGCTGTACACCGCGTCCATCGACCAGGGCCTGAACGAGCACGGATACATTATTCCGGGGCTCGGCGACGCCGGCGATAAGATTTTTGGTACGAAATAAATGATGAAGTAGAAAAAGCCGACTTTGAGAGTCGGCTTTTTTTTGAATAAAACACACCAACAGCAATCAACAAACGACTCTCAGAGGAAAATGCCATGACGCGCCGTGCTATCGGGGTGAGTGAAAGACCGCCGCTTTTACAGACAATCCCGCTTAGTTTGCAACATCTGTTCGCCATGTTTGGCGCAACGGTACTGGTGCCCGTTCTGTTCCATATCAACCCGGCCACGGTACTGCTGTTTAACGGCATCGGAACGCTGTTATATCTTTTCATCTGCAAAGGCAAAATTCCGGCTTATCTCGGATCGAGCTTTGCGTTTATCTCCCCGGTGCTGCTTCTGCTGCCGCTGGGCTACGAAGTCGCTCTCGGCGGCTTTATCATGTGCGGCGTGCTGTTTTGCATCGTCTCCTTTATTGTCAAAAAAGCCGGAACCGGCTGGCTGGACGTGATGTTCCCACCGGCGGCGATGGGCGCGATTGTCGCGGTTATCGGCCTGGAGCTGGCGGGCGTGGCGGCGAATATGGCCGGTCTGCTGCCCGCTGACGGGCAATCGCCGGACAGCAAAACCATTATTATTTCGATGGTGACGCTGGCGGTGACGGTTTTCGGTTCGGTGCTGTTCCGCGGTTTCCTGGCGATTATCCCGATTTTAATCGGCGTCCTGGTCGGCTACGCGCTCTCCTTCGTGATGGGCGTCGTCGATACCACGCCCATCGCCGAGGCCCACTGGTTCGCGCTGCCGACCTTCTACACCCCGCGCTTTGAATGGTTTGCGATTTTCACCATTCTCCCCGCCGCGCTGGTGGTGATCGCCGAGCACGTTGGACATCTGGTAGTCACGGCCAATATCGTCAAAAAAGATCTGATCCGCGATCCGGGCCTGCATCGTTCAATGTTTGCCAACGGCCTGTCTACGGTGATCTCCGGCTTCTTTGGCTCCACGCCAAACACCACCTACGGCGAGAACATTGGCGTGATGGCGATCACCCGCGTCTACAGCACCTGGGTTATCGGCGGCGCGGCGATCATCGCGATTCTGCTCTCCTGCGTCGGCAAGCTGGCGGCGGCGATCCAGATTATCCCGCTGCCGGTAATGGGCGGCGTCTCGCTGCTGCTGTACGGGGTTATCGGCGCTTCGGGTATTCGCGTGCTGATCGAATCTAAAGTTGATTACAACAAGGCGCAGAACCTGATTCTGACCTCCGTTATCCTGATCATCGGCGTCAGCGGGGCAAAAGTGCATATCGGCGCCGCCGAGCTGAAAGGCATGGCGCTGGCGACCATCGTTGGCGTCGGGCTGAGCCTGATCTTCAAACTGATTAGCGTGCTGCGTCCGGAAGAGGTGGTTCTCGACGCTGCGGATAGCGAAGAAGCAAAACATTGATCCTTATACCGGGCGGCGATCCTGCCCGGTTCTCTCCTTGCGTATTTCTGTGCTAAACTCTCCGCGTTTTTCTGCAAGCCTATGTTGAGGTCCATCTGAACGCACCGGCACAGCTCTCTTTGCCACTGTATCTTCCCGATGATGAAACTTTCGCGAGTTTCTGGCCGGGCGATAACCCTTCTCTTCTTGCCGCCCTTCAGAACGTGCTGCGGCAGGAACATAGCGGATACATCTATATCTGGTCACGCGAAGGGGCGGGGCGCAGCCATCTCCTGCACGCGGCCTGCGCGGAGCTCTCCCAGCGCGGCGATGCGGTGGGCTACGTACCTCTGGATAAACGGACGTGGTTTGTTCCTGAAGTGCTGGACGGGATGGAGCACCTGTCGCTGGTTTGTATCGATAATATTGAGTGCGTAGCGGGCGATGAACTGTGGGAAATGGCGATTTTCGATCTCTACAACCGCATTCTCGAGTCCGGTAAAACCCGGCTGCTGATTACCGGCGACCGACCGCCGCGCCAGCTCAAGCTTGGCCTGCCGGATCTGGCTTCGCGTCTTGACTGGGGGCAAATCTACAAGCTGCAGCCGCTGTCGGATGAAGACAAGCTCCAGGCGCTTCAGCTTCGCGCCAGACTGCGCGGTTTCGAAATGCCGGAAGACGTCTGTCGGTTCCTGCTTAAGCGGCTGGATCGCGAAATGCGTTCGCTGTTTATGACGCTCGATCAGCTCGATCGCGCCTCCATTACCGCCCAGCGCAAGCTGACCATTCCTTTCGTGAAAGAGATCCTCAAGCTTTAGCGGGCCGCGGCCTGAGGATCGACAACTTAGTTAACGATTTCCAGAACCTGCTCCGGCGGGCGACCGATACGGGCCTCGCCGTGGCTAACGACGATAGGCCGTTCAATCAGCTTTGGATTATCAATCATCGCCTGGATCAGCGCATCTTCGCTCAGCTGCGGGTTAGCGAGATCGAGGGATTTATAGAGATCTTCTTTCTGGCGCATTAAGTCGCGCGCGCTGGCCATCCCCAGCATCTTCAGCAGCTGGCGCAGCGTGGCGGCATCCGGCGGCGTCTCCAGATAGAGCACCACTTCGGGGTCGATGCCGTTAGCCTTCAGCAGGCTCAGCGTGTCGCGACTCTTGGAGCAGCGCGGGTTGTGATAGATTTTGACCGTATCGGACATGAGGTCTCCTTACATTTTCTGGTACGGTTTGAAGCGTTCCTGCAGCTGACGCAGCTGATCGATACGCGCATCGTAGCGGGCCTGCTGCAGACTGCCTAATTTTACCTGTGAGCTGGCGCTGCTGAGCAGGGTAATGGCCTGATCGAGTCGGCCAACCAGCGCCATGCCTTCCGCTCGGGCTGCCAGCTCCTGATCGCGATTTCCCAGTTTAGCTTCCGCTTGCGCCAGCAAATCCCAACCATTGACGTCATCTTTATTATTGAAGGTATAGCGGTTAAGGATCGTCGCCGCTTCTCCCGGCTGCCCGCCTTCCAGCAGGGCGTTGGCGAGGTTGAGCTGCAGCACCGGATTAGTACGCAGCTCGCGGGCGCCCTTCAGGCGATTAATCGCGTCTGTGGCTCTCTTTTGCCCGAGATCGATATCGGTCGCCAGGTCAAGGTACCAGGCGTTCTGCGGTTCGGCGCTCAGCAGCGGCTGCAGCGTTTTGCGCGCCAGATCGTAATTGTTATTGCCCATGGCCAGCAGCGCGCGGCCGTACTGGGCGGCGTGCTGCTCGCGAATATTGCCTTTTTCCCAGCTGCTCAGCAGGTCGTTGCCCAGCTTATTGTCGCCGGAGGTGTACATGCCCAGCGTTCTGGCCTTCGCCAGGTAGAAGTCAGCGGAGGACTGCACCACAACCGGGCGCATCTGGTTCGCACGGTTGCGGGCGTCGGCGAGACGGCTTTCCGGTAAGGGGTGGGTCAGCAGCATTTCCGGCGGCCGGGTGGAGTAGCGCGACTCGTCGAGCAGCTTACCCATAAACGCCGGCATTGCCTGCGGGTCGAACCCGGAGCGCTGAAGGACCTGAATGCCAATGCGGTCGGCCTCTTCTTCATTTTGACGGGTAAAGCTGATCAGCCCCTGCTGGCTGCCCGCCAGGGTGCCGGTCAGCGCGGCCATCCCGGCCTGCGGGCTGGCCATCGCCAGCAGAATCGACCCCAGCGCGCCGACCCAGGTCAGCGGAGCGTTACGCTTTTGGTCTTCCATCGCGCGGGCGAGATGGCGCTGGGTGACGTGAGAAATTTCGTGCGCCATTACCGACGCCAGCTCGCTTTCATTATCCGAGTAGCGGAACAGGGCCGAGTGCAGTACGACGTTACCGCCGAAGAAAGCAAAGGCGTTTATTTGATCGTTATTAATCAGATAAAAGTGGAACGGGGTGCGAACGGAATTGGCGTGCGACACCAGGCGCATGCCTAAACCGTTAATATACTGCACCAGCAGCGGATCGTTGATTAACGGCGCGCTGCCGCGCAGCTGGCGCACGTAGTAATCTCCCATCTGCATTTCCTGGCCGATGGAGAGCGTGCTTCCTGCAGAGGTGCCCATGTCCGGCAGCGTGTCTGCGGTATCGGCAAAAGCAGGTAATATTGAACCCAGCGTCAGCGACGCTATGACGGTCGCCACCAGCGTTTTCTTCAACTGCCTGAACATAACCTCTGTCCTGTAATGTAGGTGTGCCAGTTTGACCGATTGTGCGGCGTAATGTTCCCTGACCGCAAGCAGGTCCAGCGAGTTTAGCCGTCGTTCGCGGCGTTGCAAATATGATATTCATCCGGCCAGTAATGTTTGTGGTTTTACCCATAAAAAGCGAAGTCTTTTTTGTGACATTTCGATACAATTCCTGAGATTGTTACAGCTCCGCTCTTCAGGGAAGGGTTTTATGCTCCAGATGTTAATGCAGTGGTACCGTCGTCGGTTCAGCGACCCGGAGGCGATAGCGCTGCTGGTCATTTTGCTGGCTGGGTTCGGCATTATGTTTTTCTTCAGCGGCCTGCTGGCACCTTTGTTAGTGTCGATTGTTCTGGCCTATCTGCTGGAGTGGCCCACCGTCAGACTGGAGCGTATCGGGTTTTCACGTACCTGGGCCACCTCGGTCGTTCTGATTCTGTTCGTCGGCATTCTGCTGCTGATGGCGTTTGTGGTGATGCCGGTTGCCTGGCAGCAGGGCATTTATCTGATTCGCGATATGCCCGGGATGCTGAATAAACTTTCCGATTTCGCCGCCACGGTGCCGCGCCGTTATCCGGCCCTCATGGATGCCGGCATTATCGACGCGATGGCGGAGAATATGCGCAGCCGGATGTTAACCGTCGGCGACTCGGTGGTGAAATATTCGCTGGCCTCCCTGGTCGGGCTGCTGACCCTGGCGGTCTATCTGGTGCTGGTGCCGCTGATGGTTTTCTTTCTGCTGAAAGATAAAGAGCAGATGCTTAACGCCGTACGCCGGGTGCTGCCGCGCAACCGCGGCCTGGCCGGGCAGGTATGGAAAGAGATGAACCAGCAAATTACCAACTATATTCGCGGTAAGGTGCTGGAGATGATCGTCGTCGGCGTGGCGACGTGGATTGGCTTTATCCTTTTTGGCCTCAACTATTCGCTGCTGCTGGCGGTGCTGGTGGGGTTCTCGGTATTAATCCCCTATATCGGCGCGTTTGTGGTCACCATTCCGGTGGTGGGCGTGGCGCTGTTCCAGTTTGGCGCGGGAACCGAGTTCTGGAGCCTGTTTGCGGTGTACCTGATTATTCAGGCGCTGGATGGCAACCTGCTGGTGCCGGTACTCTTCTCGGAAGCCGTTAACCTGCATCCGCTGGTGATTATTCTGTCGGTGGTGATTTTTGGCGGTCTGTGGGGATTCTGGGGCGTGTTCTTCGCTATCCCGCTGGCGACGCTCATCAAAGCGGTGGTGCACGCCTGGCCGGATGGCCTGATAGTGGAAGACGAGCATTAGCGCGAAGCCGCAAGGAATGCCCTAAAAAAAGACGCCGGGTGGTTGAGAACGACCCGGCGTCTTGCGTTTATCTTAGCGTCAGGCGTTTTCTTTCAGCCAGTTCAACACCACGTCGTGGTGATTGCTGGTTTTGAAATCATCAAACACATGTTCGATTTTGCCGTTGGCGTCGATGAGGAAGCTAATACGATGGATACCGTCGTAGGTTTTCCCCATAAAGGTTTTTTCACCCCAGATACCAAACTGCTCGCATACCTGATGATCTTCATCAGACAGCAGAGTGAAGTTCAGCAGCTCTTTTTCGGCGAAACGGGAGAGTTTTTCTGGTTTATCCGTACTGATACCCAGTACTTCAACGCCTGCTTTTTTCAGGTCGTCCATATTATCGCGTAAACCGCACGCCTGTACGGTGCAGCCCGGGGTCATGGCTTTCGGATAAAAATAAACCAGAACACGCTGTCCCTGGAAGTCGGTCAAATTTACTTCCTCGCCGTCCTGGTCCGGTAAGCTAAATTTCGGTGCAATATCACCGGCTTTCAGTGGGTTCATCACTCAAACTCCATCCTGTTCATCATGCTGTGAATAATTAACAATGTTAATACTGCCTTGTGCATTCAGTTCTGTACATAGGGCTTTGAACGCTTGTTCGATATTTGATGCATTTTGCGTAGTCGGGCTGTGGGCGGTGATTTGAATAAAAAGCTGTGCTGACTCGTCGTTCGCTCCGGGCTGAGTGCGGGAAACCAGCTCGGCAATGTTCATTTTCCACGTATCGCACAGCGCCGTAAATCGCTCAATGATATGCGGCGAATCCGGCACCTCAACCTGAACCCAGACGGTGTTCTGCATCGCCTGAGGTGGCCTCGCGGTTGTACGCTTCATCACGATAAGCAGATCCAGCTCGGCGCCTTTCAGCGGCAGAGTGGATTCAATCAGGTTAATTGCATTCCACGAGCCGGAAAGCAGCATGATAAACGTAAACTCATCGCCAAGCATGGCCAGCCGACTGTCTTCAATATTACAGCCGCAGCTGCTGACGTGACGAGTGATCGTATTCACGATGCCTGGGCGGTCAGCACCCAACGCGGTAATAACCAGATAGTGTTGTAATGAGGCTGTCAAACCTGTTCTTCCTTTAAAAAGGTGAGGTAACGTTAGGAAAGCATAAAAAAAACCGGCATACAACATCCCTGATGGCATCGGGTCTCTTGCTTTTATTACGACTCCAAACGTAACATTGAGAATCTTGTCCCACTTATGCTCTGAGGATGGCCCATGTTTACGGGAAGTATTGTAGCGCTTGTCACGCCAATGGATGAAAACGGCAACGTCTGCCGGTCAAGCCTGAAAAAACTGATTGATTATCATGTCGCCAGCGGAACCTCGGCGATCGTTTCGGTAGGGACTACCGGAGAGTCCGCAACATTGAGCCATGAAGAGCATGGTGATGTGGTGATGCAGACGCTGGAGCTGGCCGACGGGCGTATCCCGGTCATTGCCGGTACCGGTGCAAATGCAACCGCAGAGGCGATTAGCCTGACCAAGCGATTTAACGATAGCGGCGTGGTTGGCTGCCTGACGGTAACGCCGTATTACAACCGTCCGACCCAGGAAGGGCTGTTCCAACACTTTAAAGCTATCGCAGAACATACTGACCTGCCGCAAATCCTGTATAATGTGCCGTCCCGTACCGGTTGCGATATGCTGCCTGAAACCGTTGGTCGTCTGGCGGAAATTAAAAATATTATCGGTATTAAGGAAGCGACGGGGAACTTAAGCCGCGTTCATCAGATCAAAGAGCTGGTTTCAGATGACTTTATTCTGCTGAGCGGCGATGACGCGACCGGAATGGACTTTATGCAGCTTGGCGGTCATGGCGTGATTTCCGTAACGACAAACGTTGCGGCGCGCGAAATGGCCGAGATGTGCCGACTGGCGCTAGCAGGTCAATTTGCCGAAGCTCGTGCGATTAACCAGCGTCTGATGCCATTGCATACCAAATTATTTGTCGAACCCAACCCTATCCCGGTCAAATGGGCCTGTAAGGCGTTGGGTCTTGTGGCGACCGATACGCTACGCCTGCCGATGACCCCGATTACCGAAAACGGTATTAAGGTTGTGACCGCAGCGCTGAAGCATGCCGGTTTGCTGTAAAGTTTAGGGAGATTTGATGGCTTACTCAGTACAGAAGTCGCGCCTGGCGAAGGTTGCGGGTGTTTCGCTGGTTCTACTCCTCGCGGCCTGTAGTTCTGACTCGCGCTACAAGCGTCAGGTGAGCGGCGACGAGGCCTATTTGCAGGCTACGCCGCTTAGTGAACTTCACGCGCCAGCAGGGATGATCCTGCCGATTCAGGTGGGTGATTATAATATTCCGGTTGCGACCAGCACCGGTAACACTGGCAAAGCCCTGGACATTCGTCCGCCGGCCCAGCCACTGGCGCTGGTCAGCGGCGCGCGTACGCAGTTTAACGGTGATACCGCGACGCTGATGGTGGAAAACGGGCGCAGCGGTTCGCTGTGGGCGCAGGTGGCAAGCATCGTGCAGTCGAAAAACTACACTATCGCGAAACGCGACGATGCCAGCCAGACGCTGAATACCGACTGGGTCGAATGGAATCGCCTCGATGAAGACCAGCAGTATCGTGGTCGCTATCAAATCTCAGTTAAGCAGCAGGGCTATCAGCAGGCGGTGATCGTGAAGCTGGTGAATCTGGAGCAGGCGGGTAAACCTGTTGCCGATCCGGCTTCGCTGCAGCGCTACAGTACCGCCATGCTGAACGTCATCTCCGAAGGTCTGGATCTGAACGCCACCAGCGCGCAGAACGCCGCGCAGAAAAATGCCGGGGCGACCTTCGACGTGCAGAGCGGCGCTGATGATACCGGCCTGCCGATGCTGATCGTTCGCGCGCCGTTTAACCTGGTGTGGCAACGCCTGCCGGGCGCGCTGGAAAAAGTGGGCATGAAGGTCACCGATAGCTCTCGTTCTCAGGGCAGCTTCTCCGTCACCTACAAACCGCTTTCCGACAGCGGCTGGACCGATCTGGGCGCCCGCGACCCGCAGCTGGTTTCCGGCGATTATAAACTGCAGGTCGGGGACCTCGATAACCGCAGCAGTCTGCAGTTCATCGACCCGAAAGGCCATACGCTGACGCAGTCGCAAAATGATGCCCTGGTTGCCGTATTCCAGGCTGCATTAAGTAAGTAATTAACAGGGCTGGAGCAATCCGGCCCTTTTTAATGTATAGTGACGCAAACGTGTGCGTCGGCAGAAAAGCACAAATTTTTATCGTTAATCATCACTGGAGTGACAAAGATGCAAAAGCAAGCTGAGTTGTATCGTGGTAAAGCGAAGACGGTATACAGCACCGAAAACCCGGATCTGTTGATACTCGAATTCCGTAACGATACGTCAGCAGGGGACGGCGCTCGCATTGAGCAGTTCGATCGTAAAGGCATGGTGAACAACAAGTTCAACCATTTCATTATGAGCAAGCTGGCGGAAGCGGGTATCCCGACCCAGATGGAAGCGCTGTTGTCCGATACCGAGTGTCTGGTTAAAAAGCTGGATATGGTGCCGGTGGAGTGCGTGGTACGTAACCGCGCTGCCGGTTCGCTGGTGAAACGCTTAGGGATTGAAGAGGGCATCGAGCTCAACCCACCGCTGTTCGACCTGTTCCTGAAAAACGACGCCATGCACGACCCGATGGTCAACGAATCCTACTGTGAAACCTTTGGCTGGGTGAGCAAAGAGAACCTGGCGCGTATGCAGGAGCTGACCTACAAAGCTAACGATGTGCTGAAAAAGCTGTTTGACGATGCGGGCCTGATCCTGGTGGACTTCAAGCTGGAGTTCGGTCTGTTCAAAGGCGAAGTGGTGCTGGGGGATGAATTCTCTCCGGACGGCAGCCGTCTGTGGGATAAAAAAACCATGGATAAAATGGACAAAGACCGCTTCCGCCAGAGCCTTGGCGGCCTGATTGAAGCCTACGAAGAAGTCGCTCATCGCCTGGGCGTGAAGCTCGACTAATCCCCCGACGCCAGAAGAAGTTTTCTTCTTCTGGCGCTCTTCTTGCTGTTTCCTGTGGTAATCCTCCGCTGAACCGCCTACGATCTTATTCATTGGTTAATATGATGAATTGAGGTGCTTATGCGCTGGCAAGGACGTCGCGAGAGCGACAATGTGGAAGATCGTCGTGGTCAATCTGGTTCACCGATGGGCGGAGGAGGCGGTTTTCGTCTCCCCAGCGGTAAAGGCGGCATTGTACTGCTGATTATTGTTCTGGTGGCGGGCTATTACGGCGTGGATTTAACCGGCATGCTGACCGGCGAGCCGGTATCTCAACAGCAAACCACCCAACGCTCCATTAGCCCGCAGGATGAAGAGGCCGCGAAATTCACGAAGGTGATTCTGGCGGACACGGAAGATACCTGGGGCGCTATTTTTAAAGATATGGGCCGTCAGTATCCGCAGCCCAAACTGGTGATGTACCGCGGCGCGACGCGGACCGCCTGCGGCACCGGTCAATCGGTCATGGGGCCTTTTTACTGCCCTGCGGACAGCACGGTGTATATCGACCTGTCATTCTACGATGAGATGAGAAACAAGCTTGGCGCCGGCGGCGATTTCGCGCAGGGTTACGTTATCGCCCACGAGGTTGGCCATCACGTACAAAAGCTGTTGGGTATTGAATCGAAAGTGCGCCAGCTGCAGCAAAACGCTTCGCAGGCGGAAGCGAACCGTCTGTCGGTAAAAATGGAGCTACAGGCGGACTGCTTTGCCGGCGTCTGGGGCTACAACATGCAGAAGCAAGATTACATGGAGACCGGCGATCTGCAGGAAGCGCTGAATGCCGCAGAGGCGATTGGCGACGATCGCCTGCAGCAGCAGAGCCAGGGGCGCGTCGTGCCGGACAGCTTTACCCACGGAACGTCGCAGCAGCGCTATACCTGGTTTAAACGCGGTTTCGATAGCGGCGACCCGGCGCAGTGCAACACCTTCGGCAACGCGCTGTAATGCTCTGTTGTCATGGATGAACTGCGTCACCTGACGGCGCAGATGGCGCGCGAAGGCGTTCGTCGTCTGCTGGTTCTCAGCGGCGACGATGCCTGGACCCTGCGTCAGGCGCAAAGAGTCCGTACCGCGCTGGCCGGCGACGGGCTGTGGGTCGGCCCGCGTCCGATGCCCGAGCCGTACGTCTCGTCTGCTGCCCTGAAATCGCTGCTGGGCCGCGAATTCCAGCACGCCTTTTTCGATGCCCGCGAGGGTTTTGATGTGGCGGCCTTTGCCGCATTAGCCGGTACGCTGCGCGCCGGAAGCTGGCTGGTATTGCTCACCCCCGACTTTGCGCAATGGCCGGCCCGTCCTGATGCGGATTCTCTGCGCTGGAGCGACGCTCCCGACCCCATCCCTACGCCGAATTTTGTTTATCGTTTTTGCCAACAGATTAGTGCGGATAACGCGTCCATTCTCTGGCGGCAGGGCAATGAACTTGCGGCGCCCGCGTTACCCGTGCGCCCGGCATGGCATCCCGCCGACGGACATCCGCAGGCGGAGCAGGCTGCCGTGCTTGCCGAACTGGCCCGGTTCCCTCCCGGTATTGCGGCGCTAACCGCCGAGCGCGGGCGAGGCAAGTCCGCGCTCGCGGGAATGCTTATTCGCCATCTGGGGGGAGATGCCATCGTCACGGCACCGGCGCGGGGAGCAGCGGAGGTGATGGCGACATTCGCCGGGGAGGCTTTCCGCTTTATGGCCCCCGACGCACTGCTGGCTTCCGGCTGCACCGCCGGATGGCTGATTGTCGATGAGGCCGCGGCCATCCCCGGGCCGCTGCTGCGCCAGCTGGTCTCCCGCTTCCCGAGGACGCTGTTGACCACTACCGTTCAGGGGTACGAGGGGACGGGACGCGGCTTTTTGCTTAAGTTTTGCGCCAGTTTTGCGCACTTACGGCAGTTTAGCCTGACGACGCCCATCCGTTGGGCAAGCGGCTGCCCGCTGGAGGCGGCGATTGCGCGGCTGCTGCTGTTCAACGACGAGACCTTTCAGCACGCGCCAGGCGGCGATATCGTGCTGGAAAGCGTCAGCCAGGAGAGCTGGCGGCGACAGCCTGCGTTACCGGAAGCGATGTATCAGCTGCTCTCCGGGGCCCACTATCGCACGTCGCCGCTGGACCTCCGGCGCATGATGGATGCGCCGGGGCAGCATTTTACCTGCGCCCGCGGCGGGGAGCGCATCGCCGGATCGCTATGGCTGGTGGAGGAGGGCGGTCTTGAGCCGCCGCTTAGCCAGGCGGTGTGGGCCGGCTATCGTCGTCCGCGCGGCAATCTGGTGGCGCAGTCGCTGGCGGCGCACGGCGGTAGCCCACTGGCGGCTACGTTGGCGGGGCTGCGCATCAGCCGTATTGCCGTGCATCCGGCTCGCCAGCGCGAAGGGCTGGGGCAGCGGCTGGTGGTCCGGGCGGCGTCGCAGGCTGCGGACCGGGATTATCTCTCGGTGAGTTTTGGCTACACGCCTGAGCTGTGGCGCTTCTGGCAACGCTGCGGTTTTACGCTGGTGCGGCTGGGCACGCATCGGGAAGCCAGCAGCGGCTGTTACACCGCGATGGCGCTCTATCCTCTCAGCGAAGCGGGCCATCGCCTGGCACGCGAAGAAGCCCAACGGCTGCAGCGCGACGAATTCTGGCTGCGCGAGTGGCGAGATGAACCTGTGCCGCTGACGGCGCTGAAAGCGACTATTCTTACTGAAGAAGACTGGCTGGAGGTGGCGGGTTTTGCTTTTGCCCATCGTCCGCTGCTGACCTCGGCGGGTAGCCTCAATCGCCTGCTTATATTGGTGGAGCTGCCGCTTCCGGCGCTGCGGGCCCGCCTGCAGCAGCAGGATGAGGCCGCGCTTTGCCGGACGTTAGGTTTATCCGGACGGAAAGCGCTGCTGGCCAGGCTGCGCGAAGAAGCGGCGCAGGCGCTGCTCAGCCTGGATGAAAACCGCGCCAACGACCTGCGCCGGCAGGTTCAAATGCTGCAATTTTTTTAACTAACTCCTTCAGTTAAATGGCATGGTCATATTTCGCCTGCGGCGTAAACTTCCTTGCAGACATTAAGGAGACAGCCATGAAACACGATCATTTTATTGTTCAAAGCCCCGCGACACCTGCACAGCAACTGCTGCTGCTGTTTCATGGCGTCGGCGATAACCCGGTGGCCATGGGGCAAATCGGTAGCTGGTTTGCGCCGCTGTTTCCCGATGCGCTGATTGTCAGTATCGGCGGCGCTGAGCCGTGCGGTCCGCCTCCGGGACGCCAGTGGTTTTCCGTGCAGGGCGTTAGCGAAGAAAACCGCCAGCAGCGAGTGGATGCCATCATGCCGACCTTTATCGAAACGGTGCGCTACTGGCAACAGCAGAGCGGCGTCAGCCCGCAGGCGACGGCGCTGATCGGCTTCTCACAGGGGGCGATTATGTCGCTGGAGAGCATTAAAGCCGAGCCGGGTCTGGCATCGCGGGTGATCGCCTTTAACGGCCGCTATGCGACGCTGCCGGAGACCGCGACGACCGCGACTACAGTTCATCTGATCCACGGCGGTGAAGATCGGGTGATCGATCTGGCGTGGGCGGTGGCGGGGCAGGAGGCGCTGCAGCAGGCCGGCGGTGACGTGACGCTGGATATTGTTGAAGATCTGGGGCACGCGATTGACGATCGCAGTATGCAGTTTGCCCTCGATCATCTGCGCTTTACCGTACCGAAGCACTATTTCGACGAAGCCCTCAGCGGCAGCACGCCGAAAGACAGCGATATTATTGAACTGCTGTGATAATAAACCCGGAGGCGGCGCGATGCGCCTGTCCGGGCTACCGGACCTGCAGACGGGCTGGAAACCCGTAGCCCGGGCAAGGCGCGTTAAGCGCCGCCCCCCGGGAGAAGAGCGCAGAGTGGGGTAATTTTCCGGAGCCGATGCTGCGCATCTGTCCGGGCTACCGGCCGGCAGACGGGCTGTAAACCCGTAGCCCGGGCAAGGCGCGTTAAGCGCCGCCCCCGGGAAAAGAGCGCAGAGTGGGATAATTTCCCGGAGGCGATGCTGCGCATCAGTCCGGGCTACTTGACCCGCGTCGAACTCGCCGGGCGATTGCTTTATGGCAATCCGCAGTAAGATGTTACTTCTTCTTCGACGGGTCGTTCTTCGGCCAGTCGTCATCGTCGTCCCACTTGTCGTTGAAGTCGCGATGCGGCGGCAGATCCGGTTTATTGTTGAGAAATTTTTTGTGGTCAACGCGGGTCAGATCTTTAATCACGTTGATCATCACGCCCACCAAAAATACCAACACCAGAACCCACCAGTATTTCGTTAGCCAATCCATGCGCTTACCTCTTCTCTATTGATGCCGTCAGGCGACCAGCTGTTCCATGATGCGTTGGTACATCCGCGCCAGCAGCTGGAGGTCGGCGGCATTCACACACTCGTTTATTTTATGAATGGTGGCGTTCACTGGCCCCAGTTCAACCACCTGCGCGCCCATACGCGCGATAAAGCGCCCGTCGGAGGTGCCGCCGTTGGTCAGCAGCTGCGGTTTTATTTCATTATAGTGCTCAATGGCGTTAACCACCGCATCAACCAGCTTACCGCGGCTGGTCAGGAACGGCTGGCCTGAGAGCCACCAGTCGACGCTGTAGCGCAGCGCGTACTTCTCCAGCAGCGCCACGACGCGCGCTTTAATCATTTCGTCGGTCAGCTCGGTGCTAAAGCGGAAGTTGAACTGGACGAACATATCGCCGGGAATCACGTTGTTGCTGCCGGTGCCGGACTGCACGTTAGCGATTTGCATACTGGTCGGCGGAAAGAACTCGTTGCCCTTATCCCATTCGATATTCACCAGCTCCGCCAGCATCGGCGCGGCGCGGTGCACCGGGTTATCGGCGAGATGCGGGTAGGCCACGTGCCCCTGCACGCCGTGAATGGTCAGGTTGCAGGTCAGCGAGCCGCGACGGCCGTTTTTCACCACATCGCCGACGACTTCGGTGCTGGACGGTTCGCCGACCAGGCAATAATCCAGGCGCTCATTGCGCGCCATCAGCGCTTCAACAACCTTAACGGTGCCGTTTTTGGCGCTGGCTTCTTCATCAGAAGTGATCAGGAAGGCCAGACGACCTTTATGATTCGGATACTGAGCGACAAAACGTTCGGCGGCGACGACCATTGCCGCGAGCGAGCCTTTCATATCCGCGGCGCCGCGGCCAAACAGCATGCCGTCGCGAATGGTGGGTTCAAAGGGGGGATTAATCCAGCGATCGGCGTCCCCCGACGGGACGACATCGGTATGGCCGGCAAACGCCAGCGTTTCCCCGCGCCCGCGCCAGGCCCAGAAGTTTTGGGTATCCCCGAAATCCATCGGTTCAACGGTAAAGCCAATCGCACGCAGGCGTTCAATCATTAACGCCTGGCATCCCGCATCATCGGGGCTGAGGGAAGGGCGGCGAATAAGCTGCTGAGCCAGCTCAATGACCGGGCAAGACATAGACTACACCTCGTTAAACTGCTGATAACTTGATTCACTGAAACCCAGCAGCATAGGCTGACCGGGCGCGCAGAGCAATGGGCGTTTAATGATTGCCGGCATTTCCAGCATCAGTTTTGCCGCAGCGTCGGCGTTATTGATACCGGCGCGGACCGTTTCATCCAGCTTGCGCCACGTCGTCCCCCGGGTGTTAAGCAGGGCTTCCCAGCCGAGTTCAGCGATAAAGCTATCTAATAAAGTGCGATCCAGACCATCGACACGATAATCATGAAAGCGATATTCTATCTGCTGTGTCTCCAGCCAGCGGCGAGCCTTTTTTATGGTGTCGCAGTTTTTTATCCCGTACATGGTAAGCATGATTAAACCTTTTCCGTTGAATTAAACGATTGGCTAAGAATGTTCCGAATATATAAGCCCTGAATAAATAATACGTGAAATGCTTTAATAAATATCGTTTTTTCCCGTCGGGATATATTCATTGTTACATTTTGACCATTTTTTAAACGCACCCTGACGGTGTTTCCTGGCCTCGAGGCGGATCCCGGTGATTCAGGCTGATGAACAAATGTTGCTAAATGTTGCTGTTGGTCACATTAAAATGCGCAAAATCGGCTCATAGTACTTACGAATGAAAGAGAACGTTCCGCAGGGGGTAATGAAAGTTATCAGTACGATAGCGCAAACAGGCTTTTAACCATCAATGAATTTGCATAAAATCACCCATAATAATAAGAGAGGCTATTATGATTGAACACGAACTGGGGAACTGGAAAGACTTTATCGAAGGCATGCTTCGTAAATAGTTTTCCGCAATAAAAGCATGGCGATTTCACAGGCAGAATAATAATGCAGTTGAAGCGACCACATGAAAAAGGCGACCTGTCCGGTCGCCTTTTCTGTTATTTGGCCCTGGCGAAAATATCGTCAGGGCGCGTCCCGATTATTGCGGCCGTTCCTTGAGCGGGAAGCGGCGACGTACCAGCACAAAGAACAGCGGCACGAAGAAGATAGCCAGCACCGTAGCGGAAATCATCCCGCCCATCACCCCGGTGCCGACGGCATGCTGGCTGCCGGAGCCCGCCCCTGTGCTGGTGGCCATCGGCAGTACGCCGAAGATAAACGCCAGTGAGGTCATCAGGATCGGCCGCAGACGCTGGCGGCAGGCGGAGAGCGTGGCGGTAAGCAGATCTTCGCCTTTCTGATTCAGCTCATTGGCAAATTCGACAATAAGAATGGCGTTCTTCGCCGACAGGCCGATAACCGTCAGCAGGCCTACCTGGAAATAAACATCGTTTTCCAGACCGCGCATCCAGGTGGCCAGCAGCGCGCCGATAACCCCCAGCGGTACCACCAGCATCACCGAGAACGGCACCGACCAGCTTTCATACAGCGCCGCCAGGCACAGGAACACCACCAGCAGCGAAATGGCGTACAGCGCCGGCGCCTGCGCCCCGGAGAGCCGCTCCTGATAAGACATCGCCGTCCATTCGAGACCAAAGCCGTTCGGCAGCTGCTGGGCCAGCTCTTCCATAATCGTCATGGCGGTACCGGTACTGACGCCCGGCGCGGCTTCACCGACGATCTCTACCGCCGAGTAGCCGTTGTAGCGCTCCAGACGCGGCGAGCCGGTCTCCCAGCGCGAGGTCGCGAAGGCGGAGAAGGGCACCATCGTACCGCTGCTGTTGCGCACGTACCACAGGTTGATATCGTCCGGCAGCATGCGATACGGCGCGGCCGCCTGAACGTAGACCTTCTTCACGCGGCCGCGATCCATAAAGTCGTTGACGTAGCTTGACCCCCACGCGGTCTGCAGGGTGTCGTTGATATCGTCGATAGAGACGCCCAGCGCCTGCGCTTTACGCTGATCGATGTCCACCTGAAGCTGCGGGCTATCGTCGAGGCCGTTGTGGCGGACGCGGGTGAGCTGGTTATTTTTGCCGGCCAGCTCCAGCAGGGTATCGCGGGCGGCCATCAGCGCTTCGTGTCCGTTGCCCGCGTGATCCTCCAGCTCCATATCAAAACCGGCGGAGCTGCCCAGACCGCTGATGGCCGGCGGACTGCTGGCAAAGACGCGCGCTTCTTTAATTTTGTTAAACGCTTTGGTTGCGCGTTCAATGATGGCGAAAGATGAACCGGTTGTGGGATCGCGTTCGTCCCAGTCCTTCAGGCGTACGAACATACGCGCCACGTTCTGGCCGTTGCCGCCGGGGCCGGAGCCGATGGTCGCGAATACCGATTCGACGTTTTGCTTCTCATTGTTCAGGAAGTAGTCTTCCGCCTGCTGCACCACCTTCAGGGTTTGCTGCTGGGTTGAGCCGCTCGGCAACTGCACCGAAGTGGTAAACATGCCGCGGTCTTCCAGCGGCAGGAATGACGTGGGCAGATGCAGAAACAGAAAGACCATCCCGCCCAGCAGCAGGACGTAGATCATTATCCAGCGCAGCGAACGATGAAGAATTTTACCGACCGCGGTTTCGTAGCGGCTGGCGTTGCGGTTAAACGTGCGGTTAAACCAGCCAAAAAAGCCCCGCTGCCCGTGGGTTTCGCCTTTATGAACGGGTTTAAGCAATGTGGCGCACAGCGCCGGGGTGAGGATCATCGCCACCAGCACCGACAGCACCATCGCCGAGACGATGGTAATCGAGAACTGGCGGTAGATCGCGCCGGTGGTGCCGCCGAAGAAGGCCATCGGCACAAATACCGCCGATAGCACCATGGCGATACCGACCAGCGCGCCCTGAATCTGCCCCATTGATTTTCGCGTCGCTTCACGCGGCGAGAGGCCCTCCTCGCTCATGATACGCTCGACGTTCTCTACCACCACGATGGCATCGTCCACCAGCAGGCCTATCGCCAGCACCACCGCGAACATGGTTAAGGTGTTGATGCTGTAGCCGCAGGCGTAAAGGACGGCAAAGGTTCCCATCAGCACCACCGGAACGGCGATGGTCGGGATCAGCGTGGCGCGGAAGTTCTGCAGGAACAGATACATCACGAGAAAGACCAGCGCGATGGCTTCAAGCAGCGTTTTCACGACGTCGGTAATCGACGCCTTAACGAATGAGGTGGTTTCGTAAGCGACTTTATATTCCAGGCCGTGCGGGAAATATTGCGACAGCTCGTTCAGACGGCTGATGACGCGTTCAGCGGTCGCCATTTCGTTTGCGCCAGAGGCCAGCTTAACCCCCAGCCCGGACGCCGCCTGGCGGTTGTAGCGGCTGAGGTAATCGTATTTTTCCGCCCCCATCTCGACGGTGGCGACGTCGCCAAGGGTGACTTCCGAACCGTCTTGATTAACCCGCAGGGTAATATCACGGAACTGTTCCGGCGTTTGTAACAGCGATTGTGAATTAATCGTCGCATTGAGCGCCTGTTTATCCACCGACGGCGTGCCGCCCAGCTGGCCGACGGCGATCTGCGCGTTTTGCGAAGAGATGGCATCAGTGACGTCTTTCGCCGTCATCTGAAAGCTGTTGAGTTTGGCCGGATCGAGCCAGATGCGCATCGAATACTGCGAACCATAGGCGTCAATATCTCCGACGCCGTTGACCCGGCTGAGCGGGTCCTGAATATTACTGGCGACGTAGTCGGCGATATCCTGTTTATCCATACTGCCGTCGGTAGAGACGAAGGCGATCGTCAGGATATTGGTATCCCCGGTTTTACGCACCGTTACGCCCTGGTTCTGGACGGCCTGCGGCAGTTTGCGCATCGCCGACTGTAGCTGGTTCTGCACCTGCTGGACCGCTTCATCCGGATCGGTCCCGGCGGTAAAGCTCAGCGTCACGGTGGCCTGGCCGGTGCCGCTGCTCTGGGATGACATATACATCAGGTTATCGAGGCCGGTCATATTTTGCTCGATAACCTGGGTGACCGTATTTTCCAGCGTCTGTGCCGAAGCGCCCGGATAGTTCGCTGTGATCCGTACGTTAGGCGGGGCAAGGTCGGGATATTGCTCAACGGGAAGCGACAAAATTGCGAGCGTACCGGTCAGGCATAAAAGTATTGCCAGTACCCACGCAAAAATGGGGCGATCGATAAAAAAATTCGCCATCAGAATTAGGACCTCATTTTGCACATTTTTTTGTTATTGCACAGCCTGTGACACTCTAGCGGCAAGCCCTCAGGCAATCGTGGAGAAAATAAGGAGATAGTGTAATTTATCGTGTGCCTTTTATGGCAGCGTAAAGAACTCTCTTTCTTCCTCTACCTGCTCCTTCCTTTCGGCGCGCCGCCGCGGTGGCGCATACGAAGCGCATTATTACTTAGCTAAATAAAACGTGATTTCATTTAAGTCAAAAAAATTGATCCACCTCGGGTTATTACCAAAAAATCGGCAACCTGTGCAAATGCACATTGTTCCGGCACCGTTTTGTCGGGTAATAGATAAGCATGCGAATTGAGGGGTTATTCACCACGAAGACTGAAGGATGTCATGAACCACTTTATTTTAAGCGATAGTCATAAGTGCATCGGATGCAAGGCTTGTGAAGTTGCCTGCGTCATGGCGCACAACGATGAGCAGCATGTTTTGACCCCGCAGCGTTTTTTGCCGCGCATTACGGTTATCAAAAACGAGCAAAAACGTAACGCCGTAACCTGCCACCATTGTGAAGGGGCGCCGTGCGCCCGCAGTTGTCCCAATGGCGCCATCAGCCAGCTTAACGACAGCGTCCAGGTTAATCAGGAGAAATGCATCGGCTGTAAATCCTGTATGGTTGCCTGCCCGTTTGGCGTGATGCAAATCGTCCTGACGCCGGTACAGGAGGAGAGGGTCAAAGCGACGGCGCATAAATGCGATTTGTGCAGCGGTCGCGAAGAGGGGCCCGCCTGCGTACAAAACTGCCCGGCCGAAGCGCTGGTACTGGCAACGGACAGCACGCTGGTGAATCTGGCGAAACAGCGGCGTCAGCGCGCGGCGCGTCTTGGCCACCCCGGCGCGGCGATGGCGCCTTGCTCCGCGGGCAAAGTCGCGCAGATGGCCGCGACGCCGCCGCGCGGCGAGCCCGACAAGCTATCCGCCGAGGCGCGTAAGGCCAATTTTAGCGAAATCTATCTGCCGTTCAGCGCCGGGCAGGCCAACCGCGAGGCGGAGCGCTGCCTGACGTGCGGCGAGCACAGCATTTGTGAATGGACCTGTCCGCTGCATAACCACATTCCGCAATGGATTGAACGCGTGAAAAAGGGGGATATTTCCGCCGCCGTGGAGCTTTCTCACCAGACCAACTGCCTGCCGGAAATTACCGGCCGCGTCTGCCCGCAGGATCGCCTGTGCGAAGGGGCCTGCACGCTGCGCGATGAGCACGGTTCGGTGACTATCGGCAACATTGAACGCTATATCTCCGACCAGGCGCTGGCCAACGGCTGGCGGCCGGATCTTTCTCAGGTCGTTGAAAGCGGCAAGCGGGTGGCGATTATCGGCGCGGGTCCTGCCGGGCTCGCCTGCGCCGACCGCCTGGTGCGTAACGGCGTGAGTCCGGTGGTCTTTGACCGTCACCCGGAAATTGGCGGTCTGCTGACCTTTGGTATTCCGGCCTTTAAGCTGGATAAATCTCTGCTTGCCCGGCGGCGGGAAATCTTTACCCAGATGGGCGTACGCTTTGAGCTGAACTGCGAGATAGGCAAAGATATCCCGCTGACGACGCTGCTTGATGACTATGACGCGGTATTTATTGGCGCCGGAACCTATCGCTCGATGAAAGCGGATCTGCCGAATGAAGACGCGCCCGGCGTATATGACGCGCTGCCGTTCCTGATAGCCAACACCAAACAGGTGATGGGGCTGCTTGAGCTGCCGGAAGAGCCTTACGTCAACACCGAAGGGCTGAACGTCGTGGTGCTCGGCGGCGGCGATACGGCGATGGACTGCGTGCGTACCGCGCTGCGCCACGGCGCGAAGCAGGTTACCTGCGCCTATCGTCGCGATGAAGCCAATATGCCTGGTTCGAAGAAAGAGGTGAAAAACGCGCGCGAAGAGGGGGCGCAGTTTGAATTTAACGTCCAGCCGGTCACCCTGGAGCTGAACGAAAAGGGACACGTCAACGGCGTACGCTTTCTGCGTACCCGGCTGGGCGCGCCGGACGCTCAGGGGCGCCGCAGCCCGTCGCCAATCCCCGGAAGCGAGTTTGTCATGCCCGCCGACGCGGTGATCATGGCCTTTGGTTTCCATCCGCACGGTATGCCGTGGCTGGAATCGGTGGGCGTTAAGCTCGATAGCCGGGGTCGAATCAAGGCCAATGTGGAAAGCCGCTACCGCTACCAGACCACCCATCGCAAAGTGTTTGCCGGCGGCGATGCGGTGCGTGGCGCCGATCTGGTGGTGACCGCCATGGCGGAAGGCCGCCACGCGGCGCAGGGGATAATGGACTTCCTCGAGGTTAAATCGATTCCGCTTCACTGACGACAAAGCGGGCTTCACAGCGTAGTATGGAATCGTCATTTCACGCTGTGGGGCTCGTATGTCACTCAATATCAACATTATCAAAGATAAAATCCTCTCCGAAAACTGGTTCCTTTTGCGCAACATGACCTATGAACTGACGCGCAGCGACGGCAGCGTGGTTCGCCATAGACGCGAAGTCTACGATCGCGGCAACGGCGCTACCATCTTGCTGTATAACCGCCATAAGCAGACCGTCGTGCTGGTTCGCCAGTTTCGCGTCGCGACCTGGGTAAACGGCAACGAAGACGGGATGCTGATTGAAACCTGCGCCGGGCTGCTGGACAGCGATGAGCCGGAGGAGTGCGTGCGCAAAGAAGCTATTGAAGAGACCGGTTTCGAAGTCGGTGAAGTGCGCAAACTGTTTGAACTGTTTATGTCGCCCGGCGGCGTCACCGAGCTTATCTATTTCTTTATTGCCGAATATAACGATACTCAGCGGGCCAACGATGGCGGCGGCGTTGATGATGAAGATATTGAGGTGCTGGAGCTCCCTTATCATCGGGCGCTGGAGATGATGGCGAACGGGGAGATCCGCGATGGCAAAGCGGTGATCCTGCTGCAATATTTGCAAACCTCCGGGCTGATGAACGGGGATCTCTGATAAATCCGATTGAGTAAAACCTCGCCGCTGGTGAACATAGCCGCTGTGTATGGCGTTTTCTCCGGGGTTGTGCCGCTCATGTTGCATCGGGTTATTTTGTTTCTGCTTTTCGGTTTACTGCCGACGTCGCTGGTGCGGGCGGCGCCGGCACAACAGCTCTTCAATGACTGGCAGGTAACCTGCAACAATCAGAACTTCTGCGTGGCCCGCAACGTCGGGCTGCATCACGGCCTGGTCATGACCCTCACCCGCAGCGCCGGGGCGGCCACCAGCGCCAGCCTGCGCATTGAACTCGGCGGCGTGGGCAACCCGGTCGCGGCGCTGGCGCCGATTGCGCCGCGCCTTCGCCTCGATGGTAAACCCCTGTCTCTGGGCGATAAACATTGGCAGATCGCCGACAAACTGCTTGAAACCGACGATAGCGTCACCATTGATGCCTTTCTGCAGCAGGTGCAGGCAGCAAAGGCGATAACCCTTGAAAATGGCCTGCAGGCCATCTCTTTACAGGGGCTGAAAGCCGCCCTGCTGTTTATCGATAGCCGGCAGAAGCGCGTGGGGAGCGAAACCGCGTGGGTAGGGAAGGGGGAAGAGCTGCCGCTCAGCGTTCCGCCCGCCCCGGCGCTGCGCTCGGTGGCGAGAATCGACGTGGCGGAGTCCCCCCTCAGCCGCGATGAACTTAACGATCTCATGGATTATGGCAACGAGCGCATGAACAGCAGCGCCTGTTCGCTGGATCCGTTTCGCCGCGAGGTGCGGGTTGCCGCGCTGACCGACGATAGGGTGCTGCTGATGACCAGCTGCGAAGCGGGCGCCTACAACACCATTTGGCTGGCCTGGCTGGTGTCGCGCCAGCGGCCGTATATTGCTCATCCGGTACGGCTCACTCTGCCTTTCCAGCCCCCCGGCGACGGGCCGCGCGATGTCGAACTGGTAAACGCCCGCTACGACGATCGACGCCAGGAACTGGTGACGCTGGATAAAGGGCGCGCGCCCGGCGACTGCGGGACGCAAACGCGCTGGCGCTATGACGGCCAGCGGTTTAGCCTGGTACGCTACGCGCGGCAGCCGCAGTGCGATAACTGGCAGGGGCCAGACGCCTGGCCCACGCTATGGGTTACCCGTTCAGTACCTCGTCCCCTACGGTAACGATATGCTCAACGGTAAAGCCGAAGTAAGGGAAGAGCTTATCCGCGGGGGCCGATTCACCGTAGCCGGTCATGCCGACGATTTTGCCTTTTAGCCCCACATACTTATACCAGTAGTCGGCGATGCCGGCCTCAACCGCGACGCGGGCGCTGACGTCCGACGGCAGGACCGATTCCCGGTAGGCTTCCTCCTGGGCATCAAACACGTCGGTCGATGGCAGGGAAACCACGCGCACGTTCACCCCTTTGGCCAGCAGCTTCTCCGCCGCCAGCACGGTGATCTCGACTTCCGAACCGGTAGCTATCAGGATCAGGTCCGGCTTGCCGCCAGCGTCCTTCAGCACGTAGCCGCCGCGGGCGATATTCTGTACCTGCTCCGGCGTGCGCGCCATTTGCGCCAGATTTTGCCTTGAGAGGATCAGCGCCGTCGGCCCGCTGTGACGTTCGACCGCCAGCTTCCACGCCACCGCGGCCTCCACCTGATCGCACGGTCGCCAGGTGCTGAAGTTTGGCGTCAGGCGCAGGCTGGCCAGCTGTTCTACCGCCTGGTGCGTCGGACCATCTTCGCCGAGACCGATGGAGTCGTGGGTATAGACCATGATTTGCCGCGCTTTCATCAGCGCCGCCATACGCGCCGCGTTGCGGGCATATTCGACGAACATCAGGAATGTGGCGGTATAGGGGACAAACCCGCCGTGATGCGCGATGCCGTTGGCGATGGCCGTCATCCCGAACTCGCGTACGCCGTAGTGGATATAGTTACCCGCCGGATCCTCTTTCAGCGAAGTCGACCCTTTCCAGATGGTCAGGTTGCTGGGCGCGAGGTCAGCTGAGCCGCCCAGCAGTTCCGGCAGATGCGGGCCGTAGGCATCGAGGGCATTTTGCGAAGCCTTGCGGGTGGCGATTTTCGCCGGGTTAGCCTGCAGATCGGCAATATACTTCCGCGTCGTTTCATCCCACGACTCAGGCAGTCCGCCGCTCATGCGCCGCGTAAACTCCGCCGCCAGCTGCGGATGGGCCTGCTGATAGGCGGCAAACTTCTCCTCCCAGCTTTTCTGCGCCTTTTGTCCCTTTTCACGCGCGTCCCAGGCCCGGTAGATCTCTTTCGGGATCTCAAACGCCGGATGATGCCAGCCCAGCTGCTGGCGCGCCAGCGCCACTTCCTGTTCTCCCAGCGCGGCGCCGTGGGCCTCTTCTTTCCCGGCTTTATTCGGCGAACCAAAGCCTATCACCGTACGGCAGATAATCAGCGAGGGTTTGTCCTTCACGCTCTGGGCTTCCAGAATCGCTTTCTTCACGGCTTCGGGGTCGTGGCCGTCAATTTCATGCACCACATGCCAGTGATAGGCCTCAAAGCGTTTTGCCGTGTCATCGGTAAACCAGCCTTTGGTTTCGCCATCAATGGAAATGCCGTTGTGGTCGTAGAAGCCGATCAGCTTGCCTAGTCCTAACGTCCCCGCCAGAGAGCACACTTCGTGAGAAATCCCCTCCATCAGGCAGCCATCGCCCATAAACACGTAGGTGAAGTGATCGACGATCTCATGGTCTGGCTGATTAAACTGGGCCGCCAGCGTGCGCTCGGCGATAGCCAGGCCCACGGCATTTGCCAGTCCTTGCCCCAGCGGACCGGTGGTGGTTTCCACTCCCGGCGTATAGCCAATCTCCGGGTGGCCCGGGGTTTTTGAATGCAGCTGACGGAAGTTTTTTATCTCTTCGATGGGCAGGTCATAGCCCGTCAGATGCAGCAGGCTGTAGAGCAGCATCGACGCGTGGCCGTTGGAGAGAATAAAGCGGTCGCGATCGTACCATTGCGGGTTTTCAGGATTGTGCTTGAGGAAATCGTTCCATAGCACCTCGGCGATATCGGCCATACCCATTGGCGCGCCGGGGTGGCCGGAGTTGGCTTTCTGGACTGCATCCATACTCAGGGCGCGGATGGCGTTGGCTAGTTCTCTACGGGACATAATGTGCTCCTGAAACAATAGGTTACATGAGTTTTTATTGGATTAGGATAGAGAGGGTGATGAGTTGCATAACTAAAAAGCATAGCAGACGGGGCTATCCTTGCTTCTGAAACTAAGTTACATAAACAATATAAATCGATAACAAATATAACTTTGTTATGGCGAGAGTTTGGCGGTGTTCAAAGTTTACGAAGCCGTCAGGCGAGATACTAGGTGGCCCTTTAGGGTGAACACCAGGTACGCGATAACGTTTCACCCCCTACGATCGATACGTGAAAGGAACGATAAAATGGATGAGCAGTTAAAACAAAGCGCCCTTGATTTCCACGAATTCCCGGTCCCCGGAAAAATCCAGGTCTCCCCGACAAAACCGCTGGCTACCCAACGCGATCTGGCCCTGGCCTACTCGCCGGGCGTTGCCGCGCCCTGTCTGGAAATCGAGAAGGATCCGCTGGCAGCCTATAAATATACCGCGCGCGGCAACCTTGTGGCGGTGGTCTCCAACGGCACGGCCGTTCTGGGGCTGGGCAATATCGGCGCGCTGGCCGGTAAGCCGGTGATGGAAGGCAAAGGCGTTCTGTTTAAAAAATTCGCCGGTATCGATGTGTTCGATATTGAAGTCGATGAACTGGACCCGGACAAATTTATCAACGTCGTCGCGGCGCTGGAGCCGACCTTCGGCGGTATCAACCTTGAAGATATCAAAGCGCCGGAGTGCTTCTACATCGAGCAAAAGCTGCGCGAGCGCATGAATATTCCGGTTTTCCATGACGATCAGCACGGGACAGCGATTATCAGTACCGCGGCGATTCTTAACGGTCTGCGGGTGGTGGAGAAAAACATCTCCGACGTGCGGATGGTGGTCTCCGGCGCGGGCGCGGCGGCGATTGCCTGTATGAACCTGCTGGTGGCGCTGGGGATGCAGAAACACAACATCGTGGTCTGCGACTCGAAAGGCGTTATCTATAAGGGCCGCGAGCCGAATATGGCGGAGACGAAAGCGGCCTATGCGGTTGAAGACAGCGGCAAACGCACGCTGGATGACGTGATTGACGGGGCGGACATTTTCCTCGGCTGCTCGGGCCCGAAAGTGCTGACTCAGGAGATGGTGAAGAAAATGGCCCGCGCGCCGATGATTCTGGCGCTGGCTAACCCGGAGCCGGAGATTCTGCCGCCGCTGGCGAAAGAGGTGCGCTCCGACGCCATTATTTGTACCGGCCGCTCCGACTATCCGAACCAGGTGAACAACGTGCTGTGCTTCCCGTTCATCTTCCGCGGCGCGCTGGACGTCGGCGCAACGGCGATTAACGAAGAGATGAAGCTGGCGGCGGTGCACGCGATTGCCGAGCTGGCGCACGCTGAACAGAGCGAAGTGGTAGCCTCCGCCTACGGCGATCAGGATCTGAGCTTCGGCGCGGAATATATCATTCCGAAGCCGTTCGACCCGCGGCTGATCGTCAAGATTGCTCCGGCAGTGGCGAAAGCAGCGATGGACTCCGGCGTCGCGACCCGCCCGATCGCCGATTTTGATGCGTACATCGAGAAGCTCAGCGAGTTCGTCTACAAAACGAACCTGTTTATGAAGCCGATTTTCTCGCAGGCGCGCAAAGAGCCGAAGCGGGTGGTACTGGCGGAAGGCGAAGATACCCGCGTACTGCACGCGACTCAGGAGCTGGTCTCCCTTGGACTGGCGAAACCGATTCTGATCGGTCGTCCCGGCGTCATTGAGATGCGCATCCAGAAGCTGGGACTGCAGATCAAAGCCGGGGTTGATTTTGAGATCGTCAATAACGAATCCGATCCGCGCTTCAAAGAGTACTGGAATGAATATTACACCCTGATGAAGCGCCGCGGGATCACCCAGGAGCAGGCGCAGCGGGCGGTGATCAGCAACACTACGGTCATTGGCGCGATCATGGTGCAGCGCGGCGAAGCCGATGCGATGATCTGCGGCACCATCGGTGACTATCACGAGCACTACAGCGTCATTCAGCCGCTGTTTGGCTACCGCGAAGGGGTTCATGCGGCCGGGGCGATGAACGCGCTGCTGCTGCCGAGCGGCAACACCTTTATCGCCGACACCTACGTCAACCACGATCCCTCGCCGGAGCAAATTGCCGAGATCACCCTGATGGCGGCAGAAACCGTTCGTCGATTCGGGATTGAACCGCGGGTGGCGCTGCTGTCGCACTCGAACTTTGGTTCCTCGGACTGCCCGTCCGCCAGCAAAATGCGTCAGGCGCTGGAGCTGGTGAAGGCGCAGGCGCCGGAGCTGATGATCGATGGCGAAATGCACGGCGATGCCGCGCTGGTGGAAAGCATTCGTAATGAGCGGATGCCGGACAGCCCGCTGAAAGGTTCGGCCAATATTCTGGTGATGCCGAATATGGAAGCGGCGCGTATTAGTTACAACTTACTTCGCGTCTCCAGCTCTGAAGGCGTCACCGTCGGACCGGTGCTGATGGGCGTCGCAAAGCCGGTGCATATCCTGACGCCAATTGCTTCGGTACGGCGTATCGTGAATATGGTCGCGCTGGCGGTTGTTGAAGCGCAAACTCAGCCGCTGTAATGTTCATTTAATTATTTCAGGCGTGGGAATTCTCCCGCGCTTTTTTATTTCTGTTTATAAGTGATCTATCTCACCTTTCAAATCAACTTGCCGAATTTTGTTATTTACTCCAGCGGAAACTTGTCACGATAAGCGCAAGTTTTAGCGGAGCGGTGAGCCATGGATAAAGAACGCATCATTCAGGAATTTGTACCCGGCAAGCAGGTGACGCTGGCGCATCTGATTGCACATCCTGGGGCAGAACTGGCGAAAAAGATCGGCGTTCCCGAATCCGGCGCTATCGGCATTATGACCTTAACCCCTGGAGAAACCGCCATGATCGCCGGTGATTTAGCGATGAAGGCCGCCGATGTGCATATCGGTTTTCTCGACCGGTTTAGCGGCGCGCTGGTGATTTATGGCTCGGTCGGCGCGGTAGAAGAGGCGCTGCTGCAGACGGTGAGCGGGCTTGGCCGATTATTAAATTACACCCTCTGCGAGTTAACCAAAAGCTAATTAGAGGCGGCAATGAAACGTATTGCATTTGTCGGTACGGTGGGTGCGGGAAAAACAACGCTATTTAATGCGTTGCAGGGGAATTATTCCCTCGCGAGAAAAACGCAGGCCGTGGAATTTAACGAGAAAGGCGATATTGACACCCCGGGGGAATATTTCAGCCATCCGCGCTGGTACCACGCATTAATTACCACGCTGCAGGATGTCGATACGTTGATTTATGTCCACGCGGCAAATGATACCGAAAGTCGCTTACCCGCCGGACTACTGGATATTGGCGCGAATAAACGACATATCGCCGCGATCAGCAAAACGGATATGCCGGACGCCGACGTCGCCGCGGTGCGGCAACTGCTGTACGGGATGGGGTTTCAGGAGCCGATTTTCGAACTCAACGCTCACGACCCGCAAAGCGTAGAGCATCTGGTGAATTACCTGAGTGAGCTCAGCCAAAAGGAGGAAGGGGCAGGTGAAGAAACTTATCACAGCTAACGATATTCGTGCGGCCCACGCGCGAGGCGAAGAGGAAATATCGGTTGTGCTGCGCGCCAGCATCATCACCCCGGAAGCCCGCGAAGTCGCGGAGCTGCTGGGCGTCGCCATCCAGGAGTGCGATGAATCCGCGCCAGAGCCGGCAGTCCCGGCGGCAGAGGAAAAAACCGAAAGCCAGCGCATTCGCGAAACCATTATCGCGCAGCTGCCGGAAGGGCAGTTTACCGAAAGCCTGGTGGCGCAGCTGATGGAAAAAGTGATGAAGGAGAAGCAGTCGCTGGGGATGGACGCGATGCAGCCCAGCTTTAAGGCGGTCACCGGTAAAGGCGGCGTAAAGGTCATTGACGGCAGCAGCGTGAAATTCGGCCGCTTCGACGGCGCCGAACCGCACCGCGTCGGCTTAACGGATTTGGTCACCGAGCAGGACGGCAGCAGCATGGCCGCCGGGTTTATGCAGTGGGAAAACGCCTTCTTCCCCTGGACGCTGAACTATGACGAGGTCGACATGGTGCTGGAGGGCGAACTCCACGTGCGCCATGAAGGTGAAACCATGGTGGCCAAAGCCGGGGACGTGATGTTTATCCCGAAAGGTTCGAGCATTGAATTCGGCACGCCGTCGACCGTGCGCTTCCTGTACGTCGCCTGGCCTGCGAACTGGCAATCGCTATGAAAGATTTTATTACCGAAGCCTGGCTCAGAGCGAACCATACGCTCAGCGAAGGGGCAGAAATTCATCTGCCCGCCGACGCCCGTCTGACGCCTTCGGCCCGGGAGCTGCTGGAAAGCCGCCGTCTGCGCATTAAGTTTCTCGACGAGCAGGGCAGCCTGTTTGTCGATGACGACGCGCAGCAGCCGCAGCCGGTACACGGTTTAACCAGCAGCGGTACGCATCCGCAGGCCTGCTGCGAACTGTGCCGCCAGCCGGTAGACAAAAAACCGGACACCCTGACCCATCTGACGGCGGAGAAAATGGTCGCCAAAAGCGATCCGCGGCTGGGCTTTCGCGCCGCCCTCGACGCCACCATCGCCCTGGCGGTATGGCTGCAAATCGAACTGGCGGAGCCCTGGCAGCCCTGGCTGGCGGATATCCGCTCGCGCCTGGGCAATATTATGCGCGCCGACGCCGTGGGTGAACCGCTGGCGGCGCAGTCTATCGTCGGGCTGAACGAGGATGAACTGCATCGCCTTTCCCACCAGCCGCTGCGCTATCTCGACCACGATCATCTGGTGCCGGAAGCCGGCCACGGCCGCGATGCCGCGCTGCTCAATCTGCTGCGCAGCAAAATACGCGAAACGGAAACGGTCGCCGCGCAGGTCTTTATTACCCGCAGTTTTGAGGTCTTACGTCCGGACATTCTGCAGGCGCTCAACCGCCTCTCCAGCACCGTCTACGTGATGATGATTTTAAGCGTGGCGAAACATCCGCTAACCGTCAGTCAGATCCAACAGCGTCTGGGAGGGGAGCAATGATTATTCAACGCGCCCGTCAACTGGCTTTGCGTTCGCCCGCCCGGGTGGTGTTTGCGGACGCGCTGGATATCCGCGTCCTCAAAGCGGCGCACTACCTCCAGCAGCAGGGGCTGGCAAAGCCGATTTTGATCGCCAGCCCCTTTGCCCTGCGCCAGTTCGCCCTCAGCCACCGCCTGCCGATGGACGGTATGCAGATCGTCGACCCGCACAGCAACCGGCAAATGCGCGAAGCGTTTGCCCGGAGCTGGCTTGCCCGCGCCGGAGAAAAAACGCCGCCGGACGCGGAGGAAAAACTCAACGACCCGCTGATGTTCGCCGCCGCCATGGTCAGCGCCGGGAAGGCCGACGTGTGTATTGCCGGCAATCTCTCCTCGACGGCGAACGTGCTGCGCGCCGGATTACGCATTATTGGCCTTCAGCCTGGCTGCAAAACGCTGTCGTCGATCTTTCTGATGCTGCCGCAGTACGTCGGACCGGCGCTGGGATTTGCCGACTGTAGCGTGGTGCCGCAGCCGACGGCGGCGCAGCTGGCGGATATCGCCATCGCCAGCGCGGAGACATGGCAGGCCATTACCGGCGAGGAGCCGCGGGTGGCGATGCTGTCGTTTTCCAGCAGCGGCAGCGCCCGTCATCCCAACGTCGCCAACGTACAGCAGGCCACAGAGATCGTACGTCAGCGCGCTCCGCAGCTGATGGTGGATGGCGAACTGCAGTTTGACGCCGCCTTCGTGCCGGAGGTCGCCGCGCAAAAAGCGCCCGCCAGTCCGCTGCAGGGGCGGGCCAACGTGATGGTTTTTCCGTCGCTGGAAGCCGGCAACATCGGCTACAAAATCGCCCAGCGCCTGGGCGGCTATCGTGCGGTCGGGCCGCTGATTCAGGGGCTGGCCGCACCGCTCCACGACCTCTCCCGAGGCTGTAGCGTGCAGGAAATTATCGAACTGGCGTTAGTGGCAGCCGTGCCGCGCCGGAGTGACGTAAGCGGCGAGTGCCGCTTACCCACGCAGGTTGAATGAACGGTCCCGTTCTGGACCCCCTTAAGTAAGAGGAAAACACAATGGAAGCATTAGGAATGATTGAAACCCGGGGCCTGGTTGCGCTGATTGAGGCCTCTGATGCGATGGTGAAAGCCGCGCGCGTGAAGCTGGTTGGCGTGAAGCAGATTGGCGGCGGTCTGGTGACCGCGATGGTGCGCGGCGACGTGGCGGCCTGCAAAGCCGCTACCGATGCCGGCGCCGCTGCGGCGCAGCGCATCGGCGAGCTGGTCTCGGCGCACGTGATTCCGCGTCCGCACGGCGATCTGGAGGAGGTGTTCCCCATCAGTTTTAAAGGCGACAGCAACATCTGATGGTCGGGCCGGATAAGACGCGCCAGCGTTGCCCTCCGGCATTAACGCGCGCCATTGCCTGATGGCGCTGCGCTTATCCGGCCCACGACTTACCACGCAATTCAGGGAGGCGGTATGAAACTGGCAGTCGTCACGGGACAGATTGTCTGCACCGTCCGCCATCAGGGGCTGGCGCACGACAAGCTGCTGATGGTGGAGATGATTGATGCCGCGGGCAAGCCCGACGGGCAGTGCGCCGTCGCCATCGACAGCATCGGCGCGGGGCCCGGCGAATGGGTGCTGCTGGTGAGCGGAAGCTCGGCGCGACAGGCACACCGCAGCGAGGCGTCTCCTGTCGATTTGTGCGTCATCGGTATCGTCGATGAAGCGGTGGCTGGCGGTCAGGTGATTTTCCATAAATAGGACTGAACATCATGAATCAACAGGATATTGAACAGGTGGTGAAAGCGGTACTGCTGAAAATGACGGCCAGCAGCCAGCCGGACGACGCCGTTCATGAGATGGGCGTCTTTGCCTCCCTGGATGACGCCGTCGCGGCGGCAAAGGTGGCCCAGCAGGGGCTGAAAAGCGTGGCGATGCGCCAGCTGGCGATTCACGCCATCCGTGAGGCGGGCGAAAAACACGCCAGAGAATTAGCGGAGCTTGCCGTCAGCGAAACCGGCATGGGTCGCGTTGAAGATAAATTTGCCAAAAACGTGGCCCAGGCGCGCGGCACGCCGGGCGTGGAGTGCCTCTCTCCGCAGGTGCTCACCGGCGATAACGGCCTGACGCTGATTGAAAACGCGCCCTGGGGCGTGGTGGCCTCGGTCACCCCCTCCACCAACCCGGCGGCGACGGTAATTAATAACGCCATCAGCCTGATTGCCGCGGGCAATAGCGTGGTGTTCGCCCCGCATCCGGCGGCGAAAAGGGTTTCCCAGCGGGCGATTATGCTGCTCAACCAGGCGGTGATTGCCGCGGGCGGTCCGGCCAATCTGCTGGTCACCGTGGCGAACCCGGACATCGAAACGGCCCAGCGGCTGTTTAAGTACCCCGGTATTGGCCTGCTGGTGGTCACCGGCGGTGAAGCGGTGGTGGAGTCCGCGCGCAAGCATACCAATAAACGTCTGATTGCCGCCGGCGCCGGTAACCCGCCGGTAGTGGTCGACGAAACGGCCGACCTGGCGCGCGCCGCGCGGTCCATCGTCAAAGGCGCCTCGTTTGATAACAACATCATCTGCGCCGACGAAAAGGTGCTGATTGTGGTCGATAGCGTCGCCGACGAGCTGATGCGCCTGATGGAAGGCCAGCAGGCGGTGAAGCTCAGCGCGGCCCAGGCCGAGCAGCTTCAGCCGGTGCTGCTGAAGAATATCGATGAGCGCGGCAAAGGTACGGTCAGCCGTGACTGGGTGGGACGTGACGCGAGCAAGATTGCCGCCGCCATCGGCCTGAACGTGCCGCCGCAGACGCGCCTGCTGTTCGTGGAAACCCCGGCCAGCCATCCATTTGCCGTGACGGAACTGATGATGCCGGTGCTCCCTGTCGTACGGGTGGCCAGCGTCGATGACGCTATCGCGCTGGCGGTGCAGCTGGAGGGCGGCTGCCACCATACGGCGGCGATGCACTCGCGCAATATCGACAACATGAATCAGATGGCGAACGCCATTGATACCAGCATTTTCGTCAAAAACGGGCCGTGCATCGCCGGGCTCGGGCTGGGCGGAGAGGGCTGGACCACCATGACCATCACCACGCCAACCGGGGAGGGGGTGACCAGTGCGCGCACCTTCGTTCGCCTGCGGCGCTGCGTGCTGGTGGATGCCTTCCGAATTGTATAAGGGATGACTCATGGCACACGACGAACAACGTTGGCTCACCCCCAGACTGCAAAAAGCGGCCGCCCTGTGTAATCAGACGCCTGCCGCCAGTGAATCACCGCTGTGGCTGGGCGTGGATTTAGGCACCTGCGACGTGGTGTCGATGGTTGTCGACAGCGAAGGGCAGCCGGTGGCGGTGTGTCTGGACTGGGCTGACGTCGTGCGTGACGGTATCGTCTGGGATTTCTTCGGCGCCGTCACCATCGTGCGCCGCCATCTCGATACGCTCGAACAGCAGCTTGGCTGTCGCTTCAGCCACGCGGCGACCTCGTTTCCGCCGGGCACCGACCCGCGTATTTCGATCAACGTACTCGAATCTGCCGGACTGGAAGTTAGCCACGTGCTGGATGAACCGACCGCGGTGGCGGATCTGCTACAGCTCGACAACGCGGGCGTGGTGGATATCGGCGGCGGCACCACCGGGATCGCTATCGTCAAACGGGGCGAGGTGACGTACTCCGCCGATGAAGCGACCGGCGGTCACCATATCTCCCTGACCCTCGCCGGTAACCGCCGCATGCCGCTGGAAGAGGCGGAGCAGTACAAGCGCAGCAACGTCCAGGAGATCTGGCCGGTGGTGAAGCCGGTATACGAAAAGATGGCCGAGATTGTTGCTCACCATATCGAAGGCCAGGGCATTGCTGATTTATGGCTGGCGGGCGGCTCCTGTATGCAGCCGGGCGTGGACGCGCTGTTTCGCAAGCGCTTCCCGGAATTACGGGTGCATTTACCGCAGCACAGCCTGTTTATGACCCCGCTGGCGATAGCCAGCAGCGGGAGAGAGAAAGCGGAGGGAATCTATGCAAGCTGAACTGCAGACGGCGCTCTTTCAGGCATTCGATACCCTGAATCTGCAGCGGGTGAAAACCTTCAGCGTGCCGCCGGTGACGCTGTGCGGCCTCGGCGCGCTGGGCGCCTGCGGTCAGGAAGCGCAAGCGCGAGGCGTAAGCCATCTGCTGGTGATGGTCGACAGTTTCCTGCATCAGGCGGGAATGACCGCCGGGCTTGCGCGCAGCCTGGCGATGAAGGGGGTGGCGATGACCGTCTGGCCCTGTCCGCCGGGAGAGCCGTGCATTACCGACGTCTGCGCGGCGGTGGCGCAGCTGCGCGAATCGAAGTGCGACGGCGTGGTGGCCTTTGGCGGCGGTTCGGTGCTTGACGCGGCGAAAGCGGTCGCGCTGTTGGTCACCAACCCGGAGCAGACGCTCAGCGCGATGACGGAAAGCAGCGTACTGCGCCCGCGTCTGCCGCTCATTGCGGTGCCGACCACCGCCGGAACCGGCTCGGAAACCACCAACGTGACGGTGATTATCGATGCGGTCAGCGGGCGCAAGCAGGTGCTGGCGCACGCCTCGCTCATGCCGGACGTGGCGATTCTCGACGCCGCCCTGACCGAAGGCGTTCCGCCGCCGGTGACGGCGATGACCGGGATTGACGCGCTGACCCACGCCGTTGAGGCGTACAGCGCGCTCAACGCGACGCCCTTTACCGATAGCCTGGCGCTTGGCGCGATAGCGATGATCGGCCAGGCGCTGCCGAAGGCCGTGGGCTACGGCCACGACCTCGCCGCCCGCGAAAGCATGCTGCTGGCTTCCTGTATGGCGGGAATGGCCTTTTCCAGCGCGGGTCTGGGTTTGTGTCATGCGATGGCGCATCAGCCCGGCGCGGCGCTGCATATTCCACACGGGCAGGCCAACGCCATGCTGCTGCCGACGGTAATGCGGTTTAACCGCATGGTATGCCGCGAGCGTTTCAGCCAGATCGGCCGGGCGCTGACCGCTAAAAAAACCGACGACCACGAGGCTATTGCCGCCGTTGAGGCGCTGATCGCCGAAGTCGGCCTGAGCAAACGACTCTCTGACGCCGGGGCGAAGCCCGAACATTTCAGCGCATGGGCGCAGGCGGCGCAGGAGGACATTTGTCTGCGCACCAATCCACGCACCGCCACCCGGGAGCAGGTTATCGATCTGTACGCGGCGGCGCGCTGATGCGGCCATTTTCCCGGAGGCGTGTGGCTGTCCCGGCTCGCGCTGCGCTTAGCCGGGCTACAGGATTGCAGCCGTCTGCTATTCCGTAGCCCGGGTAAGGCGTTCACGCCGCGACCCGGGAAAGCCCCCGGAGCGCGGTTAATGCCCCGGCGTTCACAGTATCTACAAATCATAAATGACAGGGAGTAAAGGCTATGGGAATTAACGAAATCATCATGTACATCATGATGTTCTTTATGCTGATTGCCGCCGTAGACAGGATCCTGTCGCAGTTTGGCGGCTCGGCGCGCTTTCTCGGCAAGTTTGGCAAAAGCATCGAAGGATCCGGCGGCCAGTTCGAAGAGGGGTTTATGGCGATGGGCGCGCTGGGCCTGGCGATGGTCGGGATGACCGCGCTGGCGCCGGTACTGGCACACCTGCTCGGGCCGGTGATAATTCCGCTGTATGAAATGCTCGGCGCCAACCCGTCGATGTTCGCCGGAACGCTGCTGGCCTGCGATATGGGCGGCTTCTTCCTCGCCAAAGAGCTGGCGGGCGGCGACGTGGCGGCGTGGCTCTATTCCGGCCTGATCCTCGGGGCGATGATGGGGCCGACGCTGGTGTTCTCCATTCCGGTCGCGCTCGGCATCATCGAGCCCTCCGACCGCCGATACCTGGCGCTGGGCGTGCTGGCCGGGATCGTCACGATTCCAATCGGCTGCATCGCCGGCGGCCTGGTGGCCATGTACTCCGGCGTGGAGATTAACGGACAGCCGGTGGAGTTCACCTTCGCGCTGATCCTGATGAATATGATCCCGGTGCTTATCGTCGCGGTGCTGGTGGCGCTGGGGCTGAAGTTTATTCCGGAAAAAATGATCAACGGCTTCCAGATCTTCGCCAAATTTCTGGTGGCGCTGATCACCATCGGCCTGGCCGCGGCGGTCATCAAGTTCCTGCTCGGCTGGGATCTGATCCCGGGGCTCGACCCGATCTTTATGGCTCCCGGCGACCAGCCCGGCGAGGTGATGCGCGCCATTGAAGTCATTGGCTCGATCTCCTGCGTGCTGCTCGGCGCTTATCCGATGGTGCTGCTGCTGACCCGCTGGTTTGAAAAGCCGCTGATGCGCGTCGGTAATCTGCTGAAAATCAACAATATGGCTGCCGGCGGGATGGTAGCGACGCTGGCCAACAACATCCCGATGTTCGGTATGATGAAGCAGATGGATACCCGCGGCAAAGTCATCAACTGCGCGTTCTCCGTCTCCGCCGCTTTCGCGCTGGGCGACCACTTAGGCTTCGCCGCCGCCAACATGAACGCCATGATCTTCCCGATGATCGTCGGCAAGCTGATCGGCGGCGTCACCGCCATTGGCGTAGCGATGCTGCTGGTGCCGAAAGATGAAAACGCACCGGCGGCGGCGAAAACCGAAGCGGAGGCGCAATCGTGAAAACTCGCCAGCTGCTGAGCGTCGGTATCGATATCGGCACCACCACCACTCAGGTGATCTTCTCCCGCCTTGAGCTGGTTAACCGTGCGGCGGTGTCGCAGGTGCCGCGCTACGAATTCATCAAACGCGAAATTAGCTGGCAAAGCCCGGTCTTCTTTACCCCGGTTGATAAGCAGGGCGGTCTGAAGGAGGCCGAACTCAAGGCGCTGATTCTGGCGCAGTATCAGGCCGCCGGGGTTGCCCCCGAATCGGTGGACTCCGGGGCGATCATTATTACCGGTGAAAGTGCGAAAACCCGTAACGCCCGTCCGGCGGTGATGGCGCTCTCGCAGTCGCTCGGCGACTTTGTGGTGGCCAGCGCCGGGCCGCATCTGGAATCGGTGATTGCCGGTCACGGCGCCGGCGCGCAAACCCTTTCTGAACAGCGGATGTGCCGGGTGCTGAACATTGATATCGGCGGTGGTACTTCAAACTACGCGCTGTTTGAAGCGGGAAAAATCAGCGCCACCGCCTGCCTGAACGTTGGCGGGCGCCTGCTGGAGACCGACGGCCAGGGGCGGGTGGTTTATGCCCATCAGCCGGGACAAATGATCGTCGATGAGGTTTTTGGCGCAGGCGCCGATGCGCGCGCGTTGAGTGCTTCGCAGTTAGCGCAGGTGGCGCGCCGGATGGCGGAGCTGATCGTCGAAGTTATCGACGGCACGCTCTCTCCGTTGGCGCAACGGCTGATGCAAACCGGCCTGCTGCCCGCAGGCGCGGTACCCGAGGTGATAACCCTTTCCGGCGGAGTGGGCGAGTGCTACCGCAACCAGCCCGCGGATCCGTTCTGTTTTTCTGATATTGGGCCACTGTTGGCCACGGCGCTGCATGAGCATCCGCGGCTGCGGGAGATGAACGTGCAGTTCCCGGCGCAAACCGTACGCGCCACGGTGATTGGCGCCGGCGCGCACACGCTCTCGCTTTCCGGCAGCACCATCTGGCTGGAGGGGGTTCAGCTCCCGCTGCGCAATCTGCCGGTGGCGATCCCGCTTGATGAAGCCGATCTGCTGAGCGCCTGGCAGCAGGCGCTGATGCAGCTCGACCTGGATCCGGGATCGGATGCTTACGTGCTGGCGCTTCCTGCTTCGTTGCCGGTGCGCTACGCCGCCCTGCTGGTGGTGATTGACGCGCTGCTGGCTTTTGTCGCGCGCTTTCCCAACCCGCATCCCCTGCTGGTGGTGGCCGAGCAGGACTTTGGCAAAGCGCTGGGCATGCTGCTGCGCCCGCAGCTGCAACAACTCCCGCTGGCGGTCATCGATGAGGTGAGCGTACGGGCGGGGGACTATATCGACATTGGTACGCCTCTTTTTGGCGGATCGGTTGTGCCGGTGACGGTGAAATCACTCGCATTTCCTTCCTGAGGGAACGACTTATGAAACTAAAGACCACATTGTTCGGCAATGTTTATCAGTTTAAGGATGTAAAAGAGGTGCTGGCTAAAGCCAACGAACTGCGTTCGGGGGATGTGCTGGCGGGGGTGGCGGCGGAAAGTTCGCAGCAGCGCGTGGCGGCGAAGCAGGTCCTCTCCGATATGACGGTCGCCGATATTCGTAATAATCCGGTGATTCCTTATGAAGAGGACTGCGTGACGCGCCTGATTCAGGATGACGTCAACGAAACCGCCTATCAGCGGATTAAAAACTGGACCATCAGCGACCTGCGCGAATACGTGCTTAACGATGAGGTCACCAGCGATGACATCGCGTTTGTGCGCAAAGGGCTGACCTCAGAAGTGGTGGCGGCGGTGGCGAAGGTCTGCTCCAACGCCGACCTGATCTACGGCGCGAAGAAAATGCCGGTGATTAAAAAAGCCAACACCACCATCGGCCTGCCGGGCACCTTTAGCTGCCGCCTGCAGCCGAACGATACCCGCGATGACGTGCAGAGCATTGCCGCGCAAATCTACGAGGGGCTCTCGTTCGGCGCGGGCGATGCGGTGATCGGCGTTAACCCGGTAACCGATGACGTGGAGAACCTGACCCGCGTCCTCGATACCGTCTACGGCGTTATCGACAAGTTTAATATCCCGACCCAGGGCTGCGTGCTGGCGCACGTCACCACCCAGATTGAAGCGATCCGTCGCGGCGCGCCGGGGGGGCTTATTTTCCAGAGCATCTGCGGCAGCGAAAAGGGGCTAAAAGAGTTCGGCGTGGAGCTGGCGATGCTCGATGAAGCGCGGGCGGTCGGCGCCGAGTTTAACCGGATCGCCGGGGAAAACTGCCTCTATTTTGAAACCGGACAGGGCTCGGCGCTTTCCGCCGGGGCGAACTTCGGGGCGGACCAGGTGACGATGGAAGCACGTAACTACGGCCTGGCGCGGCACTACGATCCGTTCCTCGTCAATACCGTGGTGGGCTTTATCGGGCCGGAGTACCTCTATAACGATCGGCAGATTATTCGCGCCGGTCTTGAAGATCACTTTATGGGCAAGCTGAGCGGCATCTCGATGGGCTGCGACTGCTGCTACACCAACCATGCCGACGCCGACCAGAACCTCAATGAAAACCTGATGATTCTGCTCGCCACCGCCGGCTGCAACTACATCATGGGCATGCCGCTCGGCGACGACATCATGCTCAACTATCAGACCACCGCGTTTCACGATACCGCTACCGTCCGTCAGCTGCTGAATCTACGGCCGTCGCCGGAGTTCGAACGCTGGCTGGAAACCATGGGCATTATGGCAAACGGTCGTCTGACCCAACGGGCGGGCGATCCGTCACTGTTCTTTTGATGACGCGGGGATGACACATGATGGATCAAAAGCAGATTGAAGAAATTGTACGTAGCGTGATGGCGTCAATGGGACAACCGCAGACGGCAGCAGCAGCGCCTGAGGCGACGGTGACGAAATGCGCCAGCCGGTGCGAGGTCGCCGCGGAGAGCTGCGCGCTGGATTTAGGTTCGCCAGAGGCGAAAGGCTGGATTGGCGTGCAGCAGCCGCATCGCGCGGAAGTGCTGGCCGAACTGAAGCGCAGCACCGCAGCGCGCGTGTGTACCGGCCGCGCCGGTCCGCGTCCGCGCACCCTCGCGCTGCTGCGCTTCCTCGCCGACCACTCGCGCTCCAAGGATACGGTGCTGAAAGAGGTACCGGAGGAGTGGGTGAAAACCCAGGGATTGCTGGAGGTACGCTCCGAAATTAGCGACAAAAACCTCTACCTGACGCGCCCGGATATGGGCCGTCGGCTGAGTCCGGAGGCGATTGACGCGCTTAAGGCGCAGTGCGTGGCGAATCCTGACGTTCAGGTGGTGGTATCCGATGGCCTCTCTACCGACGCGATTACCGTCAACTATGAAGAGATCCTGCCGCCGCTGCTGTCGGGCCTGAAGCAGGCCGGACTGAAGGTCGGTACGCCGTTCTTCGTCCGCTACGGGCGGGTCAAAATTGAAGATCAGATTGGCGAAATTCTCGGCGCGAAGGTGGTCATCCTGCTGGTAGGCGAACGTCCGGGGCTGGGGCAGTCGGAAAGCCTCTCCTGTTACGCCGTGTATTCGCCGCGCGTGGCGACCACCGTCGAAGCGGACAGGACCTGTATTTCCAATATTCACCAGGGCGGCACGCCCCCGGTAGAAGCCGCGGCGGTGATTGTCGATTTGGCCAAACGCATGCTGGAGCAGAAGGCTTCCGGCATCAACATGACTCGGTAAGGAGGCATCATGCCTGCATTAGATTTAATTCGCCCTTCGGTGACGGCCATGCGCGTGATTGCCTCAGTGAATGACGGCTTTGCCCGCGAGCTTAAATTACCGCCACATATACGTAGCCTCGGACTCATCACGGCGGATTCGGATGATGTGACTTATATTGCCGCTGACGAAGCGACAAAACAGGCGATGGTGGAAGTGGTCTACGGTCGTTCTCTTTACGCCGGCGCGGCCCACGGTCCTTCGCCAACCGCAGGTGAAGTGCTGATTATGCTGGGCGGCCCGAACCCGGCGGAAGTGCGCGCCGGTCTGGATGCGATGGTGGCGCATATCGAAACTGGGGCCGCGTTCCAGTGGGCCAACGATGCCGAAGATACGGCGTTTCTGGCGCACGTGGTGTCGCGTACCGGCTCTTATCTCTCGTCTACCTCCGGCATTGCGCTGGGCGATCCGATCGCTTATCTGGTGGCGCCGCCGCTGGAGGCGACCTTCGGTATCGATGCGGCAATGAAATCGGCCGACGTGCAGCTGGTGACCTACGTGCCGCCGCCGTCGGAAACCAACTATTCCGCCGCCTTTTTGACGGGAAGCCAGGCCGCCTGTAAAGCCGCCTGTAACGCCTTTACCGATGCCGTTCTGGATATTGCCCGTCATCCAATCCAGCGCGCGTAAGGGGGAAGCGATGATCAACGCCCTGGGATTACTGGAAGTGGACGGCATGGTGGCCGCCGTTGACGCGGCGGATGCGATGCTGAAGGCGGCCAACGTGCGGCTGCTCAGCCATGAGGTTCTTGACCCCGGCAGGCTGACGCTGGTGGTGGAAGGCGACCTGGCGGCGTGCCGGGCGGCGCTGGATGCCGGCAGCGCTGCGGCGCAGCGTACGGGGCGCGTTATCAGCCGTCGGGAGATTGGACGCCCGGAAGAGGATACCCAGCGGCTGATCGCCGGTTTTCAACGGCTACCGCAAACGCCGGAGCCGCCGGTGGTCGTGGAATCCTCAGAACCCTTGCTGACGCTGCTCTCTTCGACGCGTCAGGGAATGACGGCAGGGGAGGTGGCCGCCCATTTCGGCTGGTCGCTTGAAGAGGCCAGGAAGGCGCTGGAGCAGCTCTTTTCTACCGGAGCGTTGCGTAAACGCAGTAGTCGCTATCGCTTAAAAAATTAACCAGTCGGAGGTGCCGGGAACGCGAAAGTGCTCCCGGTTTATCAGATCATGAAAAAGAAAAAACCGGCCAACCTGCACCATCTTTATCATGAAGCATTACCCGAAGACGTTAAACTGACGCCGATGGTCGAGGTGGACAACGTCCATCAGCGGCGGACCACCGATGTCTATGAACATGCCCTGACGATTACTGCCTGGCAGCAGATTTACGATCAGCTGCATCCGGGGAAATTTCACGGTGAATTTACCGAAATCCTGCTCGATGATATTCAGGTCTTTCGCGAATATACCGGCCTGGCGCTGCGTCAGTCCTGCCTGGTGTGGCCGAACTCCTTCTGGTTCGGTATTCCGGCAGCCCGCGGCGAGCAGGGGTTTATTGGCTCACAGTGTCTCGGCAGCGCCGAAATCGCCACCCGACCCGGCGGCACCGAGTTTGAGCTCAGCACGCCGGATGATTACACCATTCTGGGCGTAGTGATCTCGGAGGATGTCATTTCCCGCCAGGCCAGCTTCCTGCATCACCCGGAGCGGGTGCTGCATATGCTGCGTAACCAGTCGGCGCTGGAGGTCAAAGAGGAGCACAAGGCGGCGCTGTGGGGCTTTGTGCAGCAGGCGCTGGCGACGTTTAGCGAGAATCCGGAGAACCTTCATCAGCCCGCGGTGCGTAAGGTGTTGGGCGATAATCTCCTGCTGGCGATGGGGGCGATGCTGGAGGAGGCGCAGCCGATGATTACCGCCGAGAGCATTAGCCACCAGAGCTATCGGCGTTTGCTTTCCCGGGCGCGGGAGTACGTGCTGGAGAATATGTCGGAGCCGCTGACGGTTCTCGATTTATGTCAGCAGCTGCACGTCAGCCGCCGTACGCTGCAAAACGCCTTTCACGCCATTCTGGGGATCGGGCCGAACGCCTGGCTGAAGCGCATTCGTTTAAACGCGGTGCGCCGGGAGCTGATTAGCCCGTGGTCGCAGAGCACGACGGTTAAGGATGCGGCGATGCAGTGGGGATTCTGGCACCTGGGCCAGTTCGCGACCGATTATCAGCAGCTGTTCGCCGAGAAACCGTCGCTGACGCTGCATCAGCGGATGCGGCAGTGGGCGTGATGACGATCTATTTAGCGGATGGCGATTCGCGCCGTCATCGCAGGCCTGATAAGCGTAGCGCCATCAGGCAAAACGGCGCCGTATCTGGCCTGCGAACCGCACCATCAGGCAACGTTAAACCCAATCGCGCACCTGAATAAACTCGCTCAGCGCCGCTTCCGGGCTGCCCGCTTCCGGCTGGTAGTCGTATTCCCAGCGCACCAGCGGCGGCATCGACATCAGAATGGATTCGGTGCGGCCGCCGGTTTGCAGGCCGAACAGAGTACCGCGATCCCACACCAGGTTGAACTCCACGTAGCGCCCGCGGCGGTAGAGCTGAAAAGCGCGCTCGCGCTCGCCCCAGACCCTCTCTTTACGCCGCTCGACAATGGGCAGATACGCATCGGTGAAGCCATTGCCCACCGCCTGCATAAAGTCGAAACAATGGTCAAAGTTCGGGGTATTCAAATCATCAAAAAACAGGCCGCCGATGCCGCGCTGCTCGTTACGATGCTTGAGGAAGAAGTAGTCGTCGCACCACTTTTTATAGCGCGGATAAACCTCTTCGCCGAAGGGCTGGCACAGGTCGCGGGCGGTGCGATGCCAGTGAACGGCATCTTCTTCAAAGCCGTAGTAGGGGGTTAAATCGAAGCCGCCGCCGAACCACCATACCGGCTCGGCGCCCGGTTTTTCCGCGATAAAGAAGCGCACGTTAGCGTGGCTGGTGGGGATATAGGGGCTGCGCGGGTGCACGACCAGCGAGACGCCCATCGCTTCAAAGCTGCGGCCCGCCAGCTCAGGGCGGTGCGCGGTTGCGGAGGCCGGCATCGCCTCGCCGTGCACGTGCGAAAAGTTAACGCCAGCCTGCTCAAAGATACCGCCATCGCGCAGCACCCGGCTGCGTCCGCCGCCGCCGCCTTCCCGCTGCCAGCTATCTTCGATGAATTCGCTGCCGTCAACGGCGCTGAGCTTTTGGCAGATAGCATCCTGGAGCTGGAGAAGGAAAGCTTTTACCTGGTGCGCATCGGGTCTCATTAACGTCTCTTCGAATGGGCTTTCTGGTTATCGAACCAGTGGAAATAGCTGATAATGCCGTTGGCAATCGCCGTGGCGATTTTCTGCCGGAACGCGGTGGTGCCGAGCAGTTTTTCTTCGTTCGGATTGGTAATAAACGAGGTTTCTACCAGAACCGACGGAATCGACGGCGATTTCAGCACCACAAACGCCGCCTGCTCGGTATTGCGGCTGTGCAGCTTATGCACCGGCTTGATCTTTTTCAGGATATGCGAACCGAGCGTCAGGCTGTTTTTGATGGTATCAGTTTGTACCAGGTCGAACAGCACTTGCTGCAATAGGTGGTCTTTATCCGTCGTTTTCTTGCCGGCCACTTCATCCGCCCGGTTTTCACGGTCCGAGAGATACTTTGCCATGGCGCTACTGGCGCCGCGGTTGGAAAGGGCGAAAACGGAGGCGCCGGCCGCGCTCGGGTTGGTGAAACCATCGGCGTGAATTGACATAAAAAGATCGGCGCCGTGCTGGTGGGCGATCTCCACCCGGTCATAGAGCGGAATAAAGGTATCGCCGCTGCGCGTCAGGCGCGCATCGATGCCGTTGCTGCGCAGAATGCTGCGCACGTTTTTAGCGATCGCCAGCACGACGTGCTTCTCTTTTGAACCGTTATGGCCGATAGCGCCGGTATCAATACCGCCATGGCCCGGGTCGAGCATCACGACGCGTTTGGCGCCTTTTTTCTTCGCTGCGGGTTTGCTGTGCCCATTGGATGTTTTCAATGGCTGTTGTTCTTTCGCGCTGGCCTGTGAGGCGATCCCTGAAAGCGTGATTGCTGCCAGCCCGGCTTTCAGCACCTGGCGGCGCGAAGCAAGTATTTTTAATGGTTTAAAAGTGCTCATTCGGCCTGAATTGCAAACAAGTGGTAACCAATGTTATATCGTATCGTCTTTTCTGATACGACCATTCAAAATAAGAATTGTTTTACTTTTCATTTCAATACATGACAAAGTCATAGTATGCCATTTTTTGCGGCTCATTGCGCCTGATATTGGCTATCGGGCACAATCACGCCATAATCTCTGTTTTTAACCGTCAATGGTGGGGAATACCATGGAGATACGCGTTTTTCGCCAGCAAGATTTCGAAGAGGTCATCACCCTGTGGGAGCGTTGCGATCTCCTTCGCCCATGGAACGATCCGGAAATGGATATTGAACGTAAGCTGAACCACGATGCCAGCCTGTTTCTGGTCGCCGAAGTTAACGGTGAAGTGGTTGGCACGGTGATGGGCGGTTATGACGGTCATCGCGGGTCTGCCTATTATCTTGGCGTGCATCCTGAATATCGCGGTCGCGGTATTGCTAATGCGCTGCTTAATCGGCTGGAGAAAAAGCTGATCGCCCGCGGCTGTCCGAAAATAAATATTATGGTTCGCGAAGATAATGACGTGGTGCAGGGGATGTACGAACGCCTTGGCTATGAGCATTCAGACGTGCTGTGCCTCGGCAAGCGCTTAATTGAAGATGAAGAATACTGAGTTTATCCCCGCCGATTTCGATACCCACGGCCGCCTGCGTTTGCCGTTTCTCTTTTGGTGCGTGCTGCTGCTTCAGGCGCGGACGTGGGTGCTATTTCTGATGGCCGGCGCGTCACGTCAGCAGGGCGACGCGCTGCTGAATCTGTTTTATCCGGACCACGATAATTTTTGGCTGGGATTGCTCCCCGGCATTCCGGCGGTGCTGGCGTTTATCATTAGCGGGCATCGTCAGCGCTTCCCCCGGCTCTGGCCCATGATGCGCTGGCTGCTGGTGCTTTCCCAGCTCTTGCTGTTGGTCTGGCAACCGCTGTTGTGGATGAGCGGCGAGTCGCCTTCGGCGGTGACCATCGGCCTGCTGGCGGCGGATCTTTACGCGCTCTGGTGGTTGTTAAGCAGCCGTCGGCTGAAAGCCTGTTTTCGCGAAGAACAGGTTTAACGGCACTTTTTGCCGATCGCGCACTCCAACTTGCGTTGAATACATCAGAAAGGACACTCAGTCATGAAATCGCTACGTTTACTTCTCTGCGCACTACCGCTGGCTTTAACCGGCTGCTCAACGATGAGCTCGGTGAACTGGTCGGCGGCTTATCCGTGGAACTGGTTTGGTTCCTCTATGGAGGTGAGCGAACAGGGCGTAGGCAACCTGACAGCGTCAACGGCGCTGAGCGAGCAGGCGATCGGCGACGCGCTCGGCAGCAGCTACCGCCTGCGCAGCGGCATGAAAACGGCTAACGGCAATATTGTGCGCTATTTCGAAGCGTTAAAAGATGACAAGGTCGCGCTGACCATCAACGGCGAGAGCGGGACTATTAGCCGCATCGACGTGCGCGATAGCAATATCAAAGCCGCCAGCGGCGTGAAAATCGGTACCCCGTTCAGCGATATCTACAGCAAAGCGTTTGGCAACTGCCAGAAAGGCAGCAACGATAACGGTGCCGTGGTGGAGTGCAAGGCCGAGGGTAGCCAGCATATCAGCTATGCCTTCACCGGCAACTGGAGCGGCCCTGAAGAGCTAATGCCCTCCGACGACACGCTGAAAAACTGGAAGGTGAGCAAGATTATCTGGCGTCGCTAATTTGATCTGAAGTGATTCGAGGTCCTGAAAAAGCGGGTACAATAGCGCCTTAAAAAGCCACAGCGTTGTGGTTGTACTATTTCAGGAGGAGCGATGTCTCAGGTTCAGAGCGGCATTTTGCCGGAACATTGCCGTGCGGCGATTTGGATTGAAGCAAATGTCAAAGGCGATGTTGACGCCCTGCGCGAAGCCAGCAAGGTGTTTGCCGATAAGTTAGCTACCTTTCAGGTGAAATACCCGGAAGCGAAGCTGGGGGCGGTGGTCGCTTTTGGCCATAACGTCTGGCGTCAGCTAAGCGGTGGCGTCGGGGCTGAAGAGCTAAAAGACTTCCCGTCCTACGGCAAAGGTCTGGCCCCGGCCACCCAGTATGATGTGCTAATCCACATTCTGTCAGCGCAGCATGAGCTGAATTTTTCTGTCGCTCAGGCGGCCCTGTCCGCTTTTGGCGCAGCGATTGATGTCAAAGAAGAGATTCACGGCTTTCGCTGGATTGAAGAGCGCGATCTGAGCGGCTTTGTCGACGGTACTGAAAACCCGGCGGGGGAAGAGACCCGACGTGAAGTGGCGGTGATTCAGGATGGCGTCGATGCGGGCGGCAGCTACGTATTTGTGCAGCGCTGGGAGCACAACCTCAAGCAGCTTAATCGCATGAGCGTTCCCGATCAGGAGATGATGATCGGCCGTACCAAAGAAGCCAACGAAGAGATTGACGGCGACGATCGTCCGGATACCTCTCACCTGAGCCGCGTGGATCTGAAAGAAGAAGGTAAAGGGCTGAAGATTGTGCGTCAGAGCCTGCCGTACGGTACCGCCAGCGGGACCCACGGCCTCTACTTTTGCGCCTACTGCGCGCGTCTGCACAATATTGAACAGCAGCTGCTGAGCATGTTCGGCGATACCGACGGTAAGCGCGACGCGATGCTGCGTTTTACCAAACCGGTGACCGGCGGATACTACTTCGCGCCTTCGCTGGATAGACTGCTGGCGCTGTAAGATCTCCTCCTGACCCTCTCCTGCGGGGAGAGGGAACCGTTCGGCGCGGCCGGCAGGCGTCGAACGTTTTCCGGTTCTGCATGCGTGATTCAGATAAGCTTTGCCATTCCCTTATTCTCTTTTCGACTTCCAAATCGCCAAACGGTATATAAAACCGTTACTCCTTTCATAGCCGTTATAAATATGATGATCAGCAGAAAATCATCATATTGATAAGGGTGCGCAATGGCCGTTAAATCACTAAAAAAAGGATATCTGGCGCTGGCTGCTTCTGTGCTGCTGGTCGCGCAGGCGCAGGCGACGGAATTGCTGAACAGTTCCTACGATGTTTCCCGCGAGCTGTTTGCCGCCCTTAACCCGCAGTTCGAACAGCAGTGGGCGAAAGATAACGGCGGCGATAAGCTGACGATTAAACAATCTCATGCCGGCTCATCAAAACAGGCGCTGGCGATCCTGCAAGGGCTGAAGGCCGACGTGGTGACCTACAATCAGGTGACCGATGTCCAGATTCTGCACGACAAAGGCAAGCTGATCCCCGCCGACTGGCAAAGCCGTCTGCCGAATAACAGCTCGCCGTTTTACTCCACCATGGGCTTCCTGGTGCGTAAAGGCAACCCGAAGAATATCCACGACTGGAATGACTTAGTGCGTTCCGACGTGAAGCTGATTTTCCCGAACCCAAAAACCTCCGGCAACGCGCGTTACACTTATTTAGCGGCGTGGGGCGCGGCGGACAAGGCTGACGGCGGCGATAAAGCGAAAACCGAGCAGTTCATGACCCAGTTCCTGAAAAACGTCGAAGTGTTTGATACCGGCGGTCGCGGGGCTACCACGACCTTCGCCGAGCGCGGTCTGGGCGATGTGCTGATCAGCTTCGAATCGGAAGTGAATAACATCCGCAAACAGTATGAAGCGCAGGGCTTTGAGGTGGTTATCCCGAAGACCAACATCCTGGCCGAGTTCCCGGTGGCGTGGGTGGATAAAAACGTCCAGGCCAACGGTACCGAGAAAGCGGCAAAAGCCTATCTCAACTACCTGTACAGCCCGCAGGCGCAGACCATCATTACCGATTACTACTACCGCGTGAATAACCCGGACGTGATGAACAAACTGAAAGATAAATTCCCGCAGACTGAACTGTTCCGCGTGGAAGATAAATTTGGCTCCTGGCCTGATGTGATGAAAACCCATTTTGCCAGCGGCGGTGAGCTGGACAAACTGCTGGCGGCGGGGCGTAAGTAATGTTTGCAGTATCGACTAAACGCGTGCTGCCGGGCTTTACCTTAAGCCTCGGGACCAGCCTGCTGTTCGTCTGCCTGATCCTGTTGTTGCCGCTCAGCGCGCTGGTGATGCAGCTTGCCCAGATGAGCTGGGCGCAGTACTGGGACGTGGTGACCAACCCGCAGGTGGTGGCGGCCTATAAAGTGACGCTGCTGTCGGCGTTTGTCGCCTCCATTTTTAACGGCGTGTTCGGCCTGCTGATGGCGTGGATCTTAACCCGCTACCGCTTCCCGGGCCGCACGCTGCTTGATGCGCTGATGGATTTGCCGTTTGCGCTGCCGACGGCCGTTGCCGGCTTAACCCTCGCCTCGCTCTTCTCCGTGAACGGGCTGTACGGCGAGTGGCTGGCGAAATTTGATATTAAAGTCACCTATACCTGGCTCGGTATCGCGGTGGCCATGGCCTTTACCAGCATCCCGTTTGTGGTGCGTACCGTGCAGCCGGTGCTGGAAGAGTTGGGCCCGGAATATGAAGAAGCGGCGGAAACCCTGGGCGCCACGCGCTGGCAGAGCTTTCGCAAGGTGGTGCTGCCGGAGCTCTCCCCGGCGCTGATGGCGGGCGTTGCGCTGTCCTTTACCCGCAGCCTCGGTGAGTTCGGCGCGGTGATTTTTATCGCCGGCAACATTGCGTGGAAAACGGAAGTGACCTCGCTGATGATTTTTATCCGTTTGCAGGAGTTTGATTACCCGGCGGCGAGCGCGATTGCTTCGGTGATCCTCGCGGCCTCGCTGCTGCTGCTGTACTCGATTAACACTCTGCAAAGTCGCTTTGGTCGACGTGTGGTAGGTCACTGATGGCGGAAGTTACGCAATTGAAGCGATACGATGCGCCCCGCATCAACTGGGGTAAATGGTTTCTGATCGGTGCGGGCGTGCTGGTTTCCGCATTTATTCTCGTCGTGCCGACGGTGTATATCTTCGTTCAGGCCTTCAGCAAGGGGCTGATGCCGGCGCTGGAAAACCTGGCGAACCCGGATATGCTGCACGCCATCTGGCTGACCGTGCTGATTGCATTGATCACCGTGCCGGTGAACCTGGTGTTCGGCACGCTGCTGGCGTGGCTGGTGACGCGCTTTAACTTCCCGGGACGTCAGCTGCTGCTGACCCTGCTGGATATTCCTTTTGCCGTGTCGCCGGTGGTAGCGGGCCTGGTTTATCTGCTCTTTTATGGCTCCAACGGGCCGCTGGGCGGCTGGCTGGATGAGCACAACCTGCAGATCATGTTCGCCTGGCCGGGCATGGTGCTGGTGACGGTCTTTGTGACCTGCCCGTTTGTGGTGCGCGAGCTGGTGCCGGTGATGTTAAGCCAGGGGAGCAACGAAGACGAAGCGGCGGTGCTGCTGGGCGCATCAGGCTGGCAGATGTTCCGCCGCGTCACGCTGCCGAATATCCGCTGGGCGCTGCTTTACGGCGTGGTGCTGACCAACGCCCGCGCGATTGGCGAGTTTGGCGCCGTTTCCGTCGTCTCCGGCTCTATTCGCGGTGAAACCCTGTCGCTGCCGCTACAGATTGAGCTGCTGGAGCAGGACTACAATACTGTCGGCTCCTTTACTGCCGCCGCGTTGCTGACGCTGATGGCTATTTTGACCCTGTTTTTGAAGAGTGTGGTGCAGTGGCGTTTAGAAAATCAGGAAAAACGTCAGCATCAGGAGGGAAATCATGAGCATTGAGATTGCCAATATTAAGAAGTCTTTTGGTCGCACCCAGGTGCTGAATGATATCTCGCTGGATATCCCTTCCGGACAAATGGTGGCGCTGCTCGGGCCGTCTGGCTCCGGTAAAACCACGCTGCTGCGTATTATCGCCGGGCTTGAGCATCAGACCAGCGGGCACATCCGCTTTCACGGCACCGACGTGAGCCGTCTGCATGCCCGGGATCGTAAGGTGGGCTTTGTATTCCAGCATTACGCGCTGTTCCGCCATATGAACGTATTCGACAATATTGCGTTTGGCCTGACCGTGCTGCCGCGCCGCGAGCGCCCGAATGCGGCGGCCATCAAAGCGAAAGTGACCAAACTGCTGGAGATGGTACAGCTTGCGCATCTGGCGGATCGCTTTCCGGCGCAGCTCTCCGGCGGGCAGAAGCAGCGCGTGGCGCTGGCGCGTGCGCTGGCGGTTGAACCGCAAATTCTGCTGCTGGATGAACCCTTCGGCGCGCTGGACGCCCAGGTGCGTAAAGAGCTGCGTCGCTGGCTGCGTCAGCTGCATGAGGAGCTGAAGTTCACCAGCGTCTTCGTCACCCACGATCAGGAAGAGGCGATGGAAGTTGCCGACCGCGTGGTGGTGATGAGCCAGGGTAACATTGAACAGGTTGACGAGCCGGAGCAGCTCTGGCGCGAACCGGCGACCCGTTTCGTTCTGGAATTTATGGGCGAGGTGAACCGTCTGCAGGGCACCATTCGCGGCGGACAGTTCCACGTGGGCGCGCACCGCTGGCCGCTGGGCTATACCTCCGCGCATCAGGGGCCGGTCGATCTGTTCCTGCGTCCGTGGGAAGTGGACGTCAGCCGCCGAACCAGCCTCGATTCACCGCTGCCTGTGCAGGTGCTGGAAGCTAGCCCTAAAGGTCACTACACGCAATTGGTGGTACAACCGCTGGGCTGGTATACCGAGCCGCTGACCGTGGTCATGCGCGACGACGTCCCGCCGCACCGGGGAGAGCGCCTGTTTGTCGGTCTGCAGCATGCCCGTATTTATCACGGGAAGGAACGCATTGAGACGCGCGAGGATATTGCTCTGGCGGAGTCAGCCTGATAGGTTATCGCGTATGTTTTTCGCCCGGTGGCGTAATGCTTACCGGGCTTTTTATTGGGCAAAACCGTGAATACATTAGAACAAACAATCGGCAACACGCCTCTGGTCAAACTGCAGCGCATGGGGCCGGACAACGGCAGCGAAATCTGGGTCAAACTTGAAGGCAACAATCCGGCGGGGTCGGTGAAAGACAGGGCGGCCCTGTCGATGATTGTCGAGGCCGAAAAGCGCGGAGAGATTAAACCCGGAGATGTGCTGATTGAAGCGACCAGCGGCAACACCGGCATTGCGCTGGCGATGATCGCCGCGCTTAAAGGCTATCAGATGAAGCTGCTGATGCCGGACAACATGAGCCAGGAGCGCCGTGCCGCCATGCGCGCCTACGGTGCGGAGCTGATTCTGGTCACCAAAGAGCAGGGAATGGAAGGCGCGCGTGACTTAGCGTTAGCCATGGCGCAGCGCGGCGAAGGCAAGCTGCTCGATCAGTTCAACAACCCGGACAACCCGTACGCGCACTACACCACTACCGGGCCGGAAATCTGGCAGCAGACCGACGGGCGGATCACCCATTTTGTCTCCAGCATGGGCACCACCGGCACCATTACCGGCGTATCGCGTTTTCTGCGCGAGCAGGATAAAGCGGTGAGCATCGTGGGGCTGCAGCCGGAAGAGGGGAGCAGTATTCCCGGAATTCGCCGCTGGCCTGCCGAATATATGCCGGGCATTTTTAACGCGCAGCTGGTGGACGCGGTGCTCGATATCCATCAACAGGATGCCGAAAACACCATGCGGATGCTGGCGGTGAAGGAGGGGATTTTCTGCGGCGTCAGTTCCGGCGGCGCGGTGGCGGGCGCGCTACGCGTGGCGGGTGAAAATCCTGGCGCGGTAGTGGTAGCGATCGTTTGCGATCGCGGCGATCGCTACCTTTCTACCGGCGTATTTGGCGAAGAGCACTTTACCCAGGGCGCGGGAATTTAAACCTCGGGCACGTCGAGCAGGTCCGTACCGTAGGAGTTATCCACGGTGCAGAGCCAGCGTTCGCCCTGCTGACGAAAGACATAGGTTGCGCGCCGCGTGACCTGTGTTATCCCGGCTTCCGCCGTCGGGATATCCAGCCGGGTCTCCATAATCACCAGCGCATTGCCGCCGCCTTCGATAATCTCCATTTTTCCCTGCGTCACCACCAGCCGGTGCTGGAAATAGTCGGCAATGGCGATAAACGCGTTGCGGATATTTTCTTTGCCCCGCACCACCATGCCTGGCTTGACGACCAGCGCGGCGTCATCAGCGTAATACTCCATCAGTGTCGCGTAATCCTCCTGGGAGATAGCGCGATCGCAGGCTTCGATGGCGGCTTTAAGCTGTGGGTTGGGATTGTGCATTTCTGGCGATCCTCGAATTGTCGGGCTTTAATAAAAGCCTTTTGCTTACTTTGCCGTCAGCTTATCAAGAAACGCCCACAGCTTCTCATTCATTTCGCGATAATCCCAGGCACGCATCTCCTGTTCACTACGAATGAAACGCCTGCCTCTGGCGGCGCTAAGCTCCTGCTGCGAATGGGCGATCAGCAGCTCAATGACCTCAGCATCAAACTCCATGTGGCACTGGAAGCCATAAACCCGGTCGCTGTATTTCACAATTTGTCGCGGGCAGCCTTCGCTGGAGGCCATCACTTCTGCCTCCGGGGTCAGGCCGGGCATATCGTTATGCCAGTGGCCGACGACCAGCGAGGGGCCAAAATGGGCCAGTTTGTCATCCTGCAGGCCCGCGGTGGTGAGCGTGATGGGATAGTGACCCACCTCTTTTTCCGGACTTTGCATGACCGGCGCGCCCAGCGCTTCACCGATAAGCTGCGAGCCGAGGCATATCCCTACCACGATCCGTCCTGCGGCAATGGCCTGCGCAATCAAACGCTGCTCGGCGTGGCTATCAAACCAGGGGCACTCAGATAATGTCGTGCGCGGCGACTGCGGACCGCCGAGCACAACCAGCATATCAAAAGCGTTGGCGTTTTCCGGTAGCCTGTCCCCCGCGTATACCCGCGACCAGCTGATACCGTAGCCGCGCGCCTGCGCCCAGTGCAGGTAAGCTCCCGGCGCTTCAAAGACTTCATGGACGATAAAGTGGATCTGCATAGCGTTAACTCCCGTCACTGTTGTTGTAATATCTGGTATAAGTCATTGGCGAGCTTATTCATTTCATTGTCGCTGAGCGTCGCAAGCGATAGCCTCAGCCCGTGCGAAGGGGCGCGAATGCCGAACGTTTCGCCTTCGCGAACCAGCCAGCCGGCGTGCGCCAGACGGAGCGCTACCGGCTGGCTCGGCTCTTCCAGCGGGAACCAAAAATTAAGGCCGTCTCCCGGCGTCAGGTGGGTGATTCCGCGGCTGGCGAGGGCGGCAATCAGCTTTTCATGCTGCTGACGATAGTGGCGCCGGGTTTCCGCCAGAGAGGCCATAAAGGTGTTGTCGTTAAGGCAGGCGATGACCAGATCCTGCAACAGATGGCTGACCCACTGGCTACCGGAATTAAGCCTCAGTCGCAGCGCCGCCGACGTGTCAGCGTCGCTGGCGACGATGGCCAGACGCATATCTGGTCCCAGGGTTTTTGACAGGGAGCGTACCAGCGCCCAACGCTGACTTTCCGCGGCGATAGGGGAGTACCAGGGCGTGGCGGAGAGCAGCGCGAAATGGTCGTCTACAATCACCAGAACCTGCGGATAGCGGGCCAGTATTTCGCGTATTGCCCGGGCGCGGGATTCGCTGAGGCTACAGCCGGTCGGATTGTGCGCGCGCGGGGTAATAATGACCGCCCGGGCGCCGTTGCGCAGCGCCTCTTCAAGGGCCTCAGGCTGCATGCCTTCCCCGTCGACCGGTACCGGCGAAGGGCTAAAACCGGCGTAGCGCAGCATATTGATGCTGCTGAGAAAGCAGGGGTCTTCGATGGCCACGCTATCGCCGGGCAGCAGCAGGGCGCACAGCAGGCGCTCAAGCGCATCGACAGCGCCGCTGGCAAGGTTAATATCGGCATCCAGGTTCACATCGTTGTTAACCCAGCTGCTGGCCCACGCGGCCAGCCGTGGTTCAACCGCCGCATCGCCGTACAGGCGAGGCGCTGGCGCAATTGCGCCGAGATAGTGCTTGAGGTTTGCCAGGCGAGCGGGGTCGGGATTGCCGCTGGAGATATCCTTCAGCGGCGAAGAGGGATCGCCACCTTCAAGGGCGGGCAGGGTATTATGCGTTTTAATGGCGGTACCATTACGCCCCTGGCTGATAGCCAGGCCAGAGGTCACCAGTCGCTTATAGGCGGCAGCGACGGTATTGCGGTTAACCGACAGCTTGCCCGCCAGCTCGCGGACCGGCGGTAAAACATCGCCAGGCTTGAGTGCGCCGCTTTGTACCAGATGGCGGATGCTATCGAAGATCTCACTGGCAGTTTTTCCAACGATCATTATTGACCTATGACAAAATGAATTTTAGCATAGGACGAATGATAATCAGAGTATGACCCGCTGTCCAGCGGGGGGAGAAAGGATGGGCCAGCAAGATGAAATACAATCGGTGCTCTTCAACGATAAAAGTCGGGCGCTTCAGGTCGATATTGTGGCCGTGCAGTCGCAGGTGGTCTACGGCAGCGTAGGCAACAGTATTGCGATACCGGCGATAAAGCAGCACGGCCTGCGGGTCATCGCGGTGCCGACGGTGCTGTTCAGCAATACGCCGCACTATGATACTTACTATGGCGGCGTTATCCCGGAAGAGTGGTTTGCCGGCTATTTAAAGGCGCTGGAGGAGCGTGACGCCCTGCGCGAGCTACGGGCGGTAACGACCGGCTATATGGGCAGCGCCGTGCAGATTAAGCGTCTGGCGCAATGGCTGCTGCGCATTCGCGAGCAGCATCCTGAACTGTGTATTCTCGTTGATCCCGTCATTGGCGATGTGGATAGCGGCATCTACGTCAAGGCCGAGATCCCTGAAGCCTATCGTACGCATTTGCTCCCGCTGGCGCAGGGGATCACGCCCAATCTGTTTGAGCTGGAAACGCTAAGCGGTCTGCCTTGCCATAATCAGCAGGAGGCGATTATTGCCGCCCGTAGTCTGCTCTCTGATTCACTGAAATGGGTCGTTATCACCAGCGCGCCGGGAGAAAATAGCGCCACGATCAACGTGCTGGTGGTTAGCGCGCAGTCGGTCGAGGTGGTTGAACATCCGCGCGTTGAAACCGATCTGAAGGGAACGGGCGACCTTTTTTGCGCCGAGCTGGCGAGCGGCCTGGTGCGCGGAATGCCGCTGGGCGAGGCCGCCCACGCTGCCGCGCAGCGGGTGCTGGCGGTTATGACCTGGACCAATGAACAGGGCTGCGATGAGCTCATTCTTCCGCCGCGTAGGGAGGGAGAATGAAGAGCTATCGTTTAGTGGTGCGTCAGCAGGGAAGAGTCGTCGGCCATTTTGAGACCACCGGCAGCGAAGCCCTTGAGGATGTCTGCGAAGTGGGATCTTTATTTGGCGCCGTTGGAGGATATCAGTGTGATTTACAGGTTTCTGACAGCGAGAAGCGGATTCTGGAAAGCGGCCCGGAAGGGATGAAAATACTTTCGCGGGAGAAGTGCTATCGGCCGTTTAAAGCGGCGAGATAAAAAAATGGCGCCCGAGAGGCGCCATTCTTCTGCGGCAAGAATTACTTCTTGATGCGGATAACCGGTGTTTCACCCACGGTTACGCTACCGGACAGTTTGATCAGCTCTTTGATCTCGTCCATGTTGGAGATAACAACCGGAGTCAGGGTAGACTTGGCTTTCTCTTCCAGCAGCGGCAGATCGAATTCGATAACCGGGTCGCCGACTTTCACACGCTGGCCTTCTTCGGCGATACGTTTGAAGCCTTCGCCTTTCAGCTCAACGGTATCAATACCGAAGTGAACGAACAGTTCAATGCCGCTATCAGATTCGATTGAAAAAGCATGGTTGGTTTCAAAAATTTTACCGATGGTACCATCTACCGGCGCAACCATTTTGTTGCCAGTAGGTTTGATAGCAATGCCATCACCCACAATTTTTTCCGCAAAAACTACATCCGGCACGTCTTCAATGTTGACGATCTCGCCAGAGAGCGGGGCAACAATCTCAATAGTTCCGGTGTCTTTTTTATCATCAGAAACCAGAGATTTCAATTTATCGAACAAACCCATGATCTTCTCCTAAGCAGTAATTTGGGCCGCGCATCTCGTGAATTAGCAGATTGTTTTTTCTTCAATGAACTTGTTAACCAGCGTCATTAACTCGTCCGTTGTCGGTTGAGCAAGAGCCTGCTCTGCTAATACTTTCGCATCTTCGAAGTTCGTGTTACGGATAATCTTCTTGATGCGCGGGATGGAAATGGCGCTCATAGAGAACTCGTCCAGACCCATACCCAGCAACAGAAGTGTAGCACGTTCATCGCCCGCAAGCTCACCGCACATGCCAGTCCATTTGCCTTCAGCATGAGAAGCATCAATAACTTGCTTAATCAGCGTCAGCACGGACGGGGACATTGGCTGGTAAAGATGTGAAATCATATCATTACCACGGTCAACTGCCAGAGTATACTGCGTTAAATCATTGGTACCGATACTAAAGAAATCAACTTCTTTGGCTAAGTGACGCGCAATTGTCGCAGCGGCTGGGGTTTCCACCATCACGCCAATCTCAATTGCCTCATCAAAAGCTTTACCTTCGAGCTTAAGTTCCTGTTTGTAGATTTCGATCTCTTTCTTCAGTGCACGCACTTCTTCAACAGAGATGATCATCGGGAACATGATGCGCAGTTTACCGAAAGCGGAAGCGCGCAGGATGGCACGAACCTGGTCGCGCAGAATCTCTTTGCGATCCATGGCGATGCGCACTGCGCGCCAGCCGAGGAACGGGTTCTCTTCTTTCGGGAAGTTCATGTACGGCAGCTCTTTGTCGCCGCCGATGTCCATGGTGCGAACGATAACCGCCTGCGAGCCGCACGCTTCGGCAACGGCTTTGTATGCTGCGAACTGTTCTTCTTCAGTCGGCAGCGAGTCGCGGTCCATGAACAGGAATTCTGTACGATACAAACCAACGCCTTCCGCGCCGTTACGTTCGGCACCTTCAACGTCGCGTACGGTACCGATGTTGGCGCAGACTTCAACCTGATGGCCGTCCAGCGTAATGGCCGGCAGGTCTTTCAGCTTAGCCAGTTCCGCTTTCTCTTCAGCGACCTGAGCCTGCAGGTTGCGCAGTTCTTCGATTTGTTGATCGCTCGGGTTAACCAGAACCTGATTATTCACCGCGTCGAGAACCAGATAATCGCCGTTTTTCACCTGGCTAGTTACGCTACCGGTGCCCACGATGGCCGGCAGTTCAAGGGAACGCGCCATGATAGAGGTATGGGAAGTACGACCGCCCGCGTCGGTGATGAAACCCAGCACCTTGTTCAGGTTCAGCTGTGCGGTTTCAGACGGGGTGAGGTCAGCGGCTACCAGGATAACTTCATCCTGAATCGCGCTCAGATCGATGATGGCCAGACCGAGGATGTTGCGCAGCAGGCGCTTACCGATGTCGCGTACGTCAGCGGCACGCTCTTTCAGGTATTCGTCATCCAGTTCTTCCAGGGCAGTAGCCTGACCTTCGATAACTTCATTGGCTGCCGCATCGGCAGTCATATGCTTATCTTTAATCAGGGCTATGATTTCCTGCTCAAGCTCCTCATCTTCCAGCAGCATGATGTGCCCTTCGAAGATGGCTTCTTTTTCTTCACCGAAGGTTTCACCAGCTTTGGTTTTGATGACCTCCAGCTGGGCGGAGGCCTTGGTGCGGCCATTCAGAAAACGTTCAACTTCCTGATCAACCTTATCGGCAGAAATTTTCTTCCGGTCGATGACAATTTCATCTTCTTTCAGCAGAAGTGCCTTGCCGAAAGCGATACCCGGGGATGCTAAAATGCCTGAAATCATAACCCTACCTTACTTGTGACTGATATTAAAAAGAACCCGTGAACTTACTCGAGTTCAGCCATCAGTTTTACCAGATGCTCAACCGCTTTTTGCTCGTCTTCGCCTTCGGCAGAGAGAGTGACAACGGTACCCTGGGTCAGGCCCAGAGTCTGCAGTTTGAACAGGCTTTTGGCGCTGGCGCTTTTGCCGTTGGAGGTTACAGTGATCTCAGAAGTGAAGCCTTTTGCTTCTTTAACAAACTGAGCAGCAGGGCGGGTGTGCAGACCGTTCGGAGCGGTAATAGTAACTTCTTGCTGGAACATTATATTTCCCCAACTTATAGGTTTAGTGTTGTGGACCTAAAGTTTAGCCTAACGGCCAAACTTTAGCCTGTATCGTTAGCGCCGGCATCACGTATCCGGCTCCGGCACCATCAGCGGAAAATTGCTGTGGAAACCTTCAGGCCGTTAACGTCTACCACGTCATTAAACATTATGCCGCTAAAGGAAGACTTGAACCAAATCATAAAATCGATTCAGCTTATGGAAATCCAAATCGGAATAATTTCGCGCATCGAAATAAATGTGCTGGTTAAATACCAGACCCAACGAAGTGAATCAATGCCAGGAGGGGTAAAAGTTTGATGTACGCCACAAAAAAGCACCTGAAAAGGTGCTTTTTTACACGATATTAACAAGCTGGCATTACTGTTGCAGTTCTTTCTCGGTGAAGAGATCGGCAAACAATGCGGTGCTTAAATAGCGCTCACCTGAAGAGGGTAGGATAACCACAATATTCTTGTTGGTAAAGGCTTCATCCTCCTGCAGCTTCAGCGCAGCGGCAACGGCAGCGCCGGAAGAGATGCCGGCCAGAATGCCTTCCTCTTCCATCAGGCGACGGGCGGTGGAAATGGCTTCTTCATTGGTAATAGCCACTACTTTATCCACCAGCTTCAAATCCAGGTTGCCTGGGATAAAGCCTGCGCCAATACCCTGGATTTTGTGCGGGCCTGGCTTCAGCTCTTCGCCTGCCAGCGCCTGGGCGATAACCGGGGAGTCGGTAGGTTCAACGGCAACGGTAATCAGATCTTTTTTACCTTTGGTGCCTTTGATATAGCGGCTCACGCCAGTCAGCGTACCGCCAGTACCGACGCCGGAGATGAAGACGTCGATTTGACCATCGGTATCTTCCCAGATTTCCGGGCCGGTGGTTTTTTCATGAATTTCCGGGTTGGCCGGGTTGCTGAACTGCTGGAGCAGGAGGAATTTTTCCGGGTTGCTGGCGACAATTTCTTCGGCTTTCTGGATGGCGCCTTTCATCCCCTTGGCGCCTTCGGTCAGCACCAGGTTAGCGCCCAGGGCCTTCAGCAGCTTGCGGCGTTCGATGCTCATGGTCTCCGGCATCGTCAGCGTCAGTTTATAACCGCGCGCCGCAGCCACGTACGCCAGCGCGATACCGGTATTACCGCTGGTCGGTTCCACCAGCTCAACGCCGGGCTTCAGCACGCCGCGTTTTTCGGCATCCCAAATCATATTGGCACCGATACGGCATTTTACGCTAAAGCTCGGGTTACGAGATTCTACCTTTGCCAGGATGCGTCCGTTACCGATGCGGTTCAGTCGTACCAGCGGCGTATGGCCGATAGTCAGGGAGTTATCTTCAAAAATCTTACTCATGGCCCGTCCTTAACTGTATGAAATTTGGGAGTACGGCTTCAGCATACCCGCTTAAAGAATATGCGGAAGTAAGGATTTAGCATATCTATATTCAGAAGAGAAATAATGGCAAGCCAGAAGTAATAAGGAGCGGCATAAGCCGCTCCGAAAGCGATAGCGCTACTTCCACATGGCGTGTTTGTCACGGTAGCAATCGACCCACATCGCCGTCGCGCCGCAAATCGCGACGGGCAGGATGACCAGGTTTAGCACCGGGATCATGGTAAACAGGCTGGTCAGGGCGCCAAACTGCATATTGGTCACTCTACGCGTGCGCAGCGCCTGACGCATCATTTTAAACGGCACCTTATGGTTATCAAAAGGGTAATCGCAGTACTGAATCGCCAGCATCCAGGCGCTGAACAGGAACCACAGCACGGGGGCGACGGTCTGGCCGATACCGGGGATAAAGTAGAGAAGCAAAAGGACGATGGCCCGCGGCAGGTACCAGGCGAACTTCTGCCACTCGCGCTTCATGATGCGCGGCACATCTTTCAGGATGCCGAAAACCCCGACATCCGGCGGCGTCGCGCCCGTCAGGCGCGCTTCAAGCTGCTCGGCCAGCAGGCCGCTAAAGGGCGCGGCAATCCAGTTGGCGATTGTCGAGAAGAAGTAGCCGAAGACAAGCAGAATAGAAATGACCACCATGGGCCACAGCAGATAGTTAAGCCATTGCAGCCATTCAGGAACATGGCTCATCAACGAAGGGATCCAGCTGTCCAGACGCGTGAACAGCCACCAGAATGCGCCGCCCATCAGAATAATGTTGACGAGTAAAGGGAGGAATACGTATCGACGGATCCCCGGCAGCCCGATCAGCTTCCAACCCTGCGAAAAATAGTAGACGCCACTGCGCGGGGTCGTTACGGATGATGAAACCATAGTCAGGTAATGCTCCTTTTTCGACATCCAGGCTGAATGCCGGGCTATTTTATCGGGTTAGCAGACAATAACCAGTTAGGAAATGTTCGAAAAAACAGCAAAAAGCACGATTTAGTTCATCTTTATGTAGTGAAAGCCCCCGACGCACTTGCACTTGATGTAATCGGCAAATACTCTTAGTGAGTAAATGTTTGCCGTGGTGGCAAGGTGTTAGAACAACAGAGAATATAATGATGCAGGATTTGCGTCTGATATTAATCATTGTTGGCGCGATCGCCATAATCGCTTTACTGGTGCACGGTTTCTGGACCAGCCGTAAAGAACGCTCCTCGATGTTTCGCGATCGCCCTCTGAAACGTATGAAGTCTCGCGACGATGAAGCGTCGGAAGGCGACGACTTTGATGACGATGTTGAAGGCGTTGGTGAAGTCCGGGTTCATCGGACCAGTCATGCGCCGAATGGCGTTCATGGGGAGCATGAAGCACCTCGTCAGCCGCAGCACCAGTATCAGCCTCCTTATGAGCGTCAGGCGCAACAGCCACCTGTGCGCCCGGAAGAGCCTGTCCGTGCACCGCAGCCGCCGCAACATCAGCCCGTTCACGCCCAGGCCCCGGTCCAGCAGCCGCAGCGCGCCGTGCCGCCTCAGCAGCCGGTACAGCCGCAGCCCGTTCCGCATGTGCAGCAACCCGTTCAGCATGCGCAGCAGCCCGTTCAGCATGTGCAGCAGCCGGTTCAACAACCTGCCGCCGCTCCAGAACCGCAGCCAGCGCCGGAACCTCAGGCCCCTGAGCCGCAGCAGGCCGCGCCGCAGCCTAAAGAGCGTAAGGAGACGGTCATCGTGATGAACGTCGCTGCGCATCACGGTTCGCAGCTCAACGGCGAGCTACTCATCAATAGCATCCAGCAGGCGGGCTTCAAATTTGGCGATATGAATATCTTCCATCGCCACCTCAGCCCGGACGGCAGCGGTCAGGTGCTCTTCAGTCTGGCCAATATGGTTAAGCCTGGCACCTTCAATCCTGACAGCATGGCGGATATGATGACGCCCGGGGTGACTATCTTTATGCAGGTTCCGTCCTTTGGCGATGAACTGCAAAACTTTAAGCTGATGCTGCAGTCCGCGCAGTACATTGCCGATGAAGTCGGCGGCGTAGTGCTGGATGACCAGCGTCGTATGATGACGCCGCAAAAATTGCGTGAATATCAAGACCGAATTCGTGAAGTGAAAGAGGCTAACGCCTGATTCATCTTCTTGCGTTTCATCTACTTATCCTGAACCCCCGCCCGTCGGGGGTTTTTTATCATTGATGGTGTGATATGGAATCGAACGAACAAAAACTGACTGAACTGCGAACCACGCTTCGCCATCATGAATATCTCTACCACGTCATGGATACGCCGGAAATCCCTGATGCGGAATACGATCGGTTAATGCGCAAACTGCGCGAGCTGGAAGCTCAGCACCCTGAGCTGATCACCCCGGACTCGCCCACCCAGCGCGTCGGTGCCGCACCGTTAGCCTCTTTTAGCCATATTCGCCATGAAGTCCCGATGCTGTCGCTGGACAACGTTTTTGATGAGGAGAGCTTCCTCGCGTTCAACAAACGGGTACAGGATCGCCTGAAAAATACCGATAACCTGACTTACTGCTGCGAGCTCAAGCTGGATGGCCTGGCGGTCAGTATCCTGTATGAAAACGGTCTACTGGTGCAGGCGGCGACCCGCGGCGATGGAACGACCGGTGAAGATATTACCTCCAACGTGCGTACCATTCGCGCGATTCCCCTGAAGCTACGCGGTGACAATATTCCGCAGCGGCTTGAGGTGCGCGGAGAGGTGTTCCTGCCGCAGGCAGGGTTTGAAAAAATTAATGAAGAGGCGCGGCGAACCGGAGGTAAAGTCTTTGCTAACCCGCGTAACGCGGCGGCGGGGTCTTTACGCCAGCTCGATCCGCGAATTACCGCGAAGCGTCCGCTCACTTTCTTTTGCTACGGCGTGGGCGTGCTGGAAGGCGGCGAGCTGCCTGCCAGCCACTCGGCGCGCTTGCAGCAGTTTAAGTCCTGGGGGCTGCCGGTCAGCGAGCGTGTAAAGCTCTGCCATACGCCAGAGGAAGTGCTTACTTACTATCGCCAGGTTGAAGAGGATCGGCCGAAGCTGGGGTTTGATATCGACGGCGTGGTCATCAAGGTCGATTCGCTGGCGCTGCAGGAACAGCTTGGCTTCGTAGCCCGCGCGCCGCGCTGGGCGGTGGCGTTTAAGTTTCCGGCGCAGGAGCAGATGACTTTCGTGCGCGACGTTGAGTTTCAGGTCGGGCGCACTGGCGCCATCACGCCGGTTGCGCGTCTGGAGCCGGTACACGTCGCCGGGGTCCTGGTCAGCAACGCGACGCTGCATAATGCCGATGAAATCGAGCGTCTGGGGCTGCGTATCGGCGATAAGGTGGTCATTCGCCGCGCCGGCGATGTTATCCCTCAGGTCGTGAACGTCGTGCTCTCAGAACGCCCGGAGGAGACGCGTGAGATCGTGTTCCCCACCCATTGTCCGGTATGTCATTCCGACGTTGAACGCGTGGAAGGCGAAGTGGTGACTCGCTGTACCGGCGGTCTGATCTGCGGCGCCCAGCGTAAAGAAGCGCTCAAGCATTTTGTCTCCCGTCGCGCCCTGGACGTTGACGGTATGGGCGATAAAATCATCGATCAGCTGGTTGAAAAAGAGTACGTGCATACGCCGGCCGATCTCTTCCAACTGACGCCGGGTAAACTCACCGGGCTCGATCGCATGGGACCCAAATCAGCGCAGAACGTGGTGGATGCCCTGGAGAAGTCCAAAGAGACCACCTTTGCCCGTTTCCTTTATGCGCTGGGGATCCGCGAAGTCGGTGAGGCGACGGCAGCCGGTTTAGCGGCCCACTTTGGCACCATTGAGGCGCTGGAGCAGGCTTCAATTGACGATCTGCAAAAAGTGCCCGATGTCGGGATTGTGGTTGCCACGCACGTGCGTAATTTCTTTGCCGAAGAGAGCAACCGCGAAGTGATTGCTCAGCTGCGTAAAGAAGGCGTCCGCTGGCCGGCGCCGGTCGTGGTCAATGCGGAAGAGATTGATAGCCCCTTTGCCGGCAAAACGGTGGTTCTGACCGGTAGCCTGAGTCAGCTCTCCCGTGACGATGCGAAAGCCCGGCTGGTTGCGCTGGGGGCGAAGGTGGCGGGCAGCGTGTCGAAGAAGACCGACCTGGTCATCGCCGGGGAGGCGGCGGGCTCTAAGCTTGCCAAAGCGCAGGAGCTGGGAATTGCGGTGATCGATGAAGACGAAATGCTGCGTCTGCTCGGAGAGTCGCGTGGATAAAGATCAGCTTATTGAGATTGCCAACACGGAAATGCCGTTTGGTAAATACAAAGGGCGGCGCTTAATCGATGTGCCGGAAGAGTATTTGCTGTGGTTTGCCCGGAAGGATCAATTTCCCGCCGGGCATCTTGGCGAGCTGATGGCATTAACGCTATTGATTAAAACGGAGGGGCTGACCAGCCTGGTCGAGCCCCTTAAGCGCCCGCGTTAGGCTTCGGAGGCGCGGCTTTTCTCCTGCGCCTGTAACGCTTCGGCCTGGCGCTTATAGCGCCGCGCCAGCACCGCACAGACCATAAGCTGAATCTGATGGAAGATCATCAGCGGCAGCACCATTATCCCCAGGATAGAGGTCGGGAAGAGAATGTTGGCCATCGGAATGCCGTTCGCCAGGCTCTTTTTCGACCCGCAAAAGACAATCGTAATTTCATCCGCTTTATTAAACCCGCACCTGCGCGCCACAAAGACGTTAATCGCAATCACAATCGCCAGCAGCACCATGCTGACAATAACGATAAACAGCAGCGAACCGACGCCGACTTTGTGCCAGATACCGTTAACAACCGCCTCGCTGAACGCCGAATAGACCACCAGCAGGATGGAGGTCTGGTCGGTTTTCGAGATCCACTTTTTATGTTTTGCCACCCAGTTGCCAATCCACGGACGAGAGAGATGTCCCAGCACAAACGGCAGCAGCAGCTGCAGCATGATTTTGCCAACCTGCTCCAGACTCCCCCCCGCACCGTGCAGGTTCATCAACAGGCCGACCAGCAGCGGCGAAATGAAGATCCCCAGCAGGCTTGAGGCCGAAGCCGAGCATACCGCAGCCGCCACGTTGCCGCCCGCCAGAGAGGTAAACGCAATGGCTGACTGGACGGTGGCGGGAAGAATGCAGAGATAAATAAACCCGGTATAGAGCGCCGGATCGACGTTAACGGGCGCCCACCAGGCAAACAGCACGCCAAGCACGGGAAAAACGATAAACGTGCTGCACATGACCCAGAGATGTAAACGCCAGTGGCTGCCCCCGGCAACGATCGCCTCACGGGAGAGCTTGGCGCCGTGCATAAAGAAAAGCAGCGCGATGGCGGCGGTGGTTAAATGTTCAAAGAAGGGGACAAATCCGCCGCGCGCAGGAAAAAAGGAGGCCAGCAGGACGACGGTGACTAACGTCAGGGTGAATGGATCAAGAATGCGGAAAAATTTCATAAACGCTCCTGAAAATCGATGTCGCTATTGTGCTTTCTTTAGTTTGAGAAATAAAATCGATTTATTGCATCTATTCATGAAAAAAAGAGATGAATTATTCGCTACGTCAGTTGAAGGTTTTTGTGACCGTTGCTCGCGTCAAAAGCTTTAGCCGGGCAGGGGAGAGTATTGGCCTGAGTCAGTCAGCGGTAAGCCACAGCGTGAAAGAGCTGGAACATCAGACCGGCGTACGCCTGCTTGACCGAACGACGCGCGAAGTGGTGCTCACGGAAGCCGGACAGCAGCTGGCGGCCCGGCTTGAGCGCCTGCTGGATGAGTTAAACGGCACGTTGCGTGAGGCCGGGCGCGTCGGGCAGCAGCTTATGGGAACCGTGCGGGTGGCGGCCAGCCAGACCATTTCCGCCCATCTGATCCCGCAGTGCATCGCCTACAGCAACCGTCGCTATCCGGAGATAGATTTCGTTCTGCACGATCGCCCCCAGCAGTGGGTGCTGGAGAGCATCCGTCAGGGAGAAGTTGATTTTGGCATTGTTATCGACCCTGGCGCCGCGACCGATTTGCAGTGTGAGGCGGTTCTCGCTGAACCTTTCCTGCTGCTTTGCCGTTGCGATCACCCTTTCGCTAAAAGGGATGCGGTGAGCTGGCATGCGCTGCATGACCAGCGGCTGGTTTTGCAGGATTATGCTTCTGGCAGCCGGCCGCTGATTGACGCCGCGCTCGCGGGATTCGCCGTTACCGCAAATATCGTGCAGGAAATCGGTCATCCGGCCACGCTATTTCCAATGGTTGAGTCGGGGATAGGCATCAGCATCCTACCTGCGTTAGCGCTGCCGCTCCCTCAGGGAAGTCATCTGCAGGTGAAGCGGCTCACCCCGGTGGTGGAACGCCAGCTGATGCTGGCGCGGCGTAAAAACCGCTCGCTATCGACAGCCGCAGAGGCGCTGTGGGAGGTGGTGCGGCAGCAGGCTGGCCAGCTGACCGCATTACGCGAAAACGACCCCTTGTATCAGAAATGAAATCAATAGCTTTTTAATATCAAACGTCCGGGAAAACTGTATTGGTAATCGATTGCGTAGCATCGTTATAACAGCATGGTAGCCAATCACTTTATCGATCTTTCAGTTTTTAAGGACAGCTTATGAGCGACACGCTTTTCTCACAGAATCCCTGGTATAGCGCCGATATTATTCGCGGATATAAGCCGGATTTTACGCCGCGGGTGGCCTTTATCCTGGGGTCGGGTCTCGGGGCGCTGGCGGAACAAATTGAAGATGCGGTGGCGATATCTTACGAAAAGCTGCCCGGCTTTCCGGTGAGTACCGTGCACGGCCATGCCGGCGAACTGGTGCTTGGAAATCTGGCCGGCGTACCCGTTGCCTGCATGAAAGGGCGTGGGCACTTCTATGAAGGTCGGGGCATGACGGTGATGACTGATGCCATCCGGACGCTAAAGCTGCTGGGGTGTGAACTGCTGTTTTGTACTAACGCGGCCGGTTCTTTACGTCCGGAAGTGGGACCGGGAAGTCTGGTGGCGCTCAGCGATCATATTAACACGATGCCGGGTACGCCAATGGTGGGCCTGAATGATGAGCGCTTCGGCGAACGCTTCTTCTCCCTGGCCAACGCCTATGACGCGGATTACCGCGCCGTTCTGCAGCGCGTAGCTGAGGAGGAGGGGTTTCCGCTGACTGAAGGCGTATTTGTCTCTTATCCCGGGCCGAATTTTGAAACGGCGGCTGAGATTCGCATGATGCAGATTATCGGCGGCGATGTGGTGGGGATGTCCGTCGTACCGGAAGTCATCGCTGCCCGCCATTGCGAGCTGAAAGTGGTGGCCGTCTCAGCCATTACCAATCTGGCTGAGGGCCTCGGCGATGTGAAACTATCTCACGCGCAAACCCTGGCGGCGGCCGAACTCTCCCGGCAGAACTTTATTAACCTGATCTGCGGCTTCTTACGCAAACTGGCCTGAAAAAATAATAAATATTGACCCCGCTTGCGGGGTCTTACTTTAATGGCAAGGAACGGAAAAATGGGTATCGCCTCTCGCTTAAAACTCATGTCGTTTTTGCAATATTTTATCTGGGGTAGCTGGCTGGTCACCCTGGGTTCTTACATGATAAACACACTGCATTTCACCGGGGCAAATGTCGGCATTGTCTATAGCTCCAAAGGGCTGGCAGCCATTATCATGCCCGCCATTATGGGGATCGTTGCCGATAAATGGCTACGTGCAGAACGGGCCTATATGCTCTGCCACCTGGTCTGCGCGGGAGTGCTTCTTTATGCAACGACCGTCACCGATCCGGAGATGATGTTCTGGGTAATGCTGATTAACGCGATGGCCTATATGCCGACTATCTCGTTGTCTAATAGCATCTCCTATTCCTGTCTGGCGCAGTCCGGCCAGGATCCGGCGACCGCGTTTCCTCCTGTTCGCGTATTTGGCACCCTTGGTTTTATTGTCGCCATGTGGACGGTGAGCCTGATGGGGCTGGAGCTGAGCAGCGCGCAGCTGTATATCGCCTCTGCCGCGTCGTTATTACTGGCGATTTATGCGCTTACGCTACCGAAAATTGCTGTGACCGAGAAGAAATCTGGCGCCACATTGGCCGCGAGGCTGGGACTGGATGCATTCGTATTGTTTAAAAATCCGCGGATGGCCATTTTCTTTTTCTTCGCGATGATGCTCGGGGCGGTACTGCAAATAACCAACGTCTTCGGTAACCCCTTTCTGCATGATTTCGCCCGCAACCCGGCGTTTGCCGACAGCTTTGTCGTACGCTATCCCTCTGTTTTACTTTCGGTTTCGCAGATGGCGGAAGTCGCCTTTATTCTCACCATTCCGTTCTTTCTGAAACGCTTTGGCATTAAAACGGTCATGCTGATGAGTATGCTGGCGTGGACGCTGCGCTTTGGCTTTTTTGCCTTTGGCGATCCCTCTCCGTTCGGTTTTGTTCTGCTGCTGATGTCGATGATCGTTTACGGCTGCGCATTCGACTTCTTTAATATTTCAGGGTCGGTGTTCGTAGAGCAAGAGGCGGGGGCGCATATTCGCGCCAGCGCGCAGGGGTTGTTTATGACCATGGTGAACGGTGTTGGCGCATGGGTAGGTTCGGTTCTCAGCGGCATGGCCGTGGATTACTTCTCTGTTGATGGCGTAAAAGAGTGGCAGACCATCTGGCTGGTGTTCGCGGCCTATTCATTGCTGCTGGCGGTTACTTTTGCCGCGTTCTTCAAATATAAACATGAACCTGAGAAGTTAATGAAAAAAGCGCTGACGCATTAATCCTCTTCCGCGGCGGGCACATGTTCCGCCGTTTCATTTTTTCTGATGCAGTGTGGTAACTTTGCGCATTATCTCTATGCCTCAGGAGCGCATGACCCATGGAACGCACGCATCGTATCGATCTGAAGTTATTGCGCTATTTTCTGGCTGTTGCAGAAGAGCTGCATTTTGGTCGTGCGGCGGCCCGTCTGAACATGTCGCAACCTCCGCTCAGCATTCACATTAAAGACCTGGAGCAGCAGCTTGGCACGCTGCTGTTTGTTCGCCACTCCCGCAGCGTGGCGTTGACCCACGCAGGAAAAATCCTGATGGAGGAGTCGCGTCGTCTGCTTTCTAGCGCGAATCAGGCGCTGGCGCGCGTGGAACAGATTGGGCGGGGTGAGGCGGGACGGGTAGAGCTTGGCGTGATAGGTACGGCTATGTGGGGAAAAATGCGTCCGGTGATGCGGCGTTTTTTGAAAGAGAACCCTAACGTAGAGGTGCTTTTCCGCGAGAACATGCCCGCCATGCAGATGGCGATGCTGGAACGACGCGAGCTGGACGCCGGCGTCTGGCGGATGGCGACAGCGCCTTCTCCTGGATTTACCAGCCTGCGCTTGCACGAATCCTCTTTTCTGGTGGCCATGCCGGAAGAGCATCCGCTTGCCGCGCGTAAGGCGACCCCGCTTGCGGCGTTGCGTAACGAATATTTTGTCACCATGCCTTCAATACATACCGACTGGACGTTTTTGCAGCGCGTGTGCCAGAGCGCCGGATTCTCACCGATGATTATCCGTGAAGTGATGGAGCCGCAAACGGTTCTGGCGATGGTCAGTATGGGGATAGGTATTACGCTCATCGCTGATAGCTATGCGCAAATGACGTGGCCGGGGGTGGTGTTTCGTCCGCTGGAAGAACGCATACCCGCAGATTTGTATATCGTCTATGACCAACAGCAGGCGACGCCCGCGCTGGAGAAGCTGATTGCGGCGCTGGTGAATTGATGGTCAGTGGCGGATAGCAAGATGAAGGCCTGTGCCGGCTTTGTAAGCGCAGATAGCAAAAAAGCGCCGCCAGCGCCATTTTTACATTGGCGGGTCGTGCAGGATGACTCGTTTCGCTCGCCCTCCGGGCCGTCGCCGCAGGCGGCTCCGTTGTCTCTCTTCGCTACTCGTCTCATCCTGAGACTCGCCCTTCGGGCAACGCTACGCGTTGTGCAAAATTGTTCCCAACAATTTTGTCGACTCGAACCTGCGGCAGGTTCGAATCTTATATATCGCAGATAGCAAAAAAGCGCCTTTAGGGCGCTTTTTTGCATTGGTGGGTCGTGCAGGATTCGAACCTGCGACCAATTGATTAAAAGTCAACTGCTCTACCAACTGAGCTAACGACCCGAAGTGGTGGGTGATGACGGGATCGAACCGCCGACCCCCTCCTTGTAAGGGAGGTGCTCTCCCAGCTGAGCTAATCACCCACTTCGGTACTTCATTTTACGGCAAGAAATCCAGCTGGCGAGAAAGTGGTGGGTGATGACGGGATCGAACCGCCGACCCCCTCCTTGTAAGGGAGGTGCTCTCCCAGCTGAGCTAATCACCCACTTCTCAATTTCTTGCTACACGGCGGAGACTACGTAAAGTAGTTGGTGGGTGATGACGGGTTCGAACCGCCGACCCCCTCCTTGTAAGGGAGGTGCTCTCCCAGCTGAGCTAATCACCCCCGCTGTGTGGAGTCGCATTATAGGGAGAGTTGAAAATGAGTCAACGCCTTTTCTAAATAATTTGTTTGTTCGTCGTAAAATTAAACAAAACGATCGCAATGTCATCCGTGGCGCATGATTTATAAACAAAAAGGGGAAAGCGTGACGTTGAAACGGTAACAACATTGAGGAATCAGCCCACGGTGTTAGAATATTCCTCCATAAAATCCAACGAACACTGCCGCGTGTCGGCACCTTTATCAAACGTAAGGCCACTTCATGAAAATCAAAACTCGCTTCGCGCCCAGCCCGACAGGCTATCTGCACGTTGGCGGCGCGCGTACTGCTCTCTATTCCTGGCTTTTTGCACGTAATCACGGCGGTGAGTTTGTGCTGCGTATTGAAGATACCGATCTTGAGCGCTCCACGCCGGAGGCCATTGAAGCCATTATGGATGGTATGAACTGGCTGAGCCTGGAATGGGACGAGGGTCCGTACTTCCAGACCAAGCGTTTTGATCGCTACAACGCCGTTATTGATGAAATGCTGGCAGCGGGCACGGCCTATAAATGCTATTGCTCTAAAGAGCGTCTGGAAGCGCTGCGTGAAGAGCAAATGGCAAAAGGCGAGAAGCCCCGCTACGACGGTCGCTGCCGCCATGGCCACGAACATCATGCTGATGACGAACCTTGCGTCGTCCGTTTCGCCAACCCGGAAGAGGGTTCCGTTGTTTTTGACGACCAGATCCGCGGTCCGATCGAATTCAGCAACCAGGAGCTGGACGATCTGATTATCCGCCGTACCGATGGTTCTCCAACCTACAACTTCTGCGTCGTGGTTGACGACTGGGATATGGAAATCACCCACGTTATTCGCGGCGAAGACCATATCAACAATACCCCGCGCCAGATTAACATCCTGAAAGCGCTGAATGCGCCAGTGCCGGTTTACGCCCACGTCTCGATGATTAACGGCGACGACGGTAAGAAACTGTCCAAGCGCCACGGTGCGGTCAGCGTTATGCAGTATCGCGACGACGGCTACCTGCCGGAAGCGCTGCTGAACTATCTGGTGCGTCTGGGATGGTCCAGCGGCGACCAGGAGATTTTCTCTCGCGAAGAGATGATTAAACTGTTCAGCCTGGGGGCGGTGAGCAAATCGGCGAGCGCGTTCAATACGGAAAAGCTGCAGTGGCTGAACCACCACTATATCAACTCGCTGGCCCCGGAGTACGTGGCAACGCATTTACAGTGGCACATTGAGCAGGAAAATATCGACACCCGTAACGGCCCGCAGCTGGCTGAGCTGGTGAAGCTGCTGGGCGAGCGCTGCAAAACCCTTAAAGAGATGGCGGCGAGCTGCCGCTATTTCTATGAAGATTTTGCCGAGTTTGATGCCGATGCGGCGAAAAAACATCTGCGTCCTGTTGCTCGTCAGCCGCTGGAAGTGGTGCGCGACAAATTAGCCGCCATCAGCGACTGGACGGCGGAAAACGTCCATCACGCGATTCAGGCGACGGCCGATGAGCTGGAAGTGGGGATGGGCAAAGTGGGAATGCCGCTGCGCGTCGCGGTGACCGGTGCGGGTCAGTCTCCGGCGCTTGATGTGACCGTCCATGCGATCGGTAAATCACGTAGCGTAGAACGTATCAACAAGGCGCTGGCCTTTATTGCTGAGCGCGAAAGCCAGCAATCCTGATCCTGATACAGCGATTGTTAAACGGCGGGGATAGCGAACCCCGCCGTTTTTTTGCCCGTTACTTCGCATCAGTAATGCCAAGCCGGGACAGAAACCCGCTGATCCCCTCGCGCGCAAGAAAATCCCGCAGGTGCAGCTGCTCAGTTGGGGTCATCAGGTGCATGGTCTCGACAATCTGGCGCCAGACTGTGTCCGCATCGTTCACAAAGTATTTGACGGGTGGTTCCGCCAGCTGGTTATCCATGGTCAGATGCCGCAGCGCCGGGATATTTGCCAGGAAATCGATCACCGACCTGTCGATGACGATAAGACGAGCGCGTCCGCCTTTGACTCCGGGGATCGGTTCCGTCCGCCATTTTTGTTCTCTGGCCCAGCGGTTTATGGTTTGCCGGGCGAGGTTAAGGCACTCGGCGAGCTCCGCTGGGGTCATTTTATCTTTAAGTTTCATCATGCTTTCACCGATCGCGAATGCCGAGTCGGTTGAGTAACCCGGTGATCCCCTCACGCAGCAGCAGCGACATCAGCAGCTTTTGCTCTCCCGGCGTCATCTCTTTACACAGGGTAAGCAGAAGAGATTCGAGATCGTTATCCGTTGCGGAATAGGGGACAGGGTTTTCGGCCACGCGCTGCGCGCTGCGAATAAACTCGCGAACCTGCTCATTAACATGTACGAGGCGCGCTTTGCCACCCTGTACGCCGGGGCGCGGGGACGTTTGCCATCCCTCTTTACGTACCCATTTGTTAATCGTTTGCCGACTGAAGCCAGTCAGATGCGCTATTTCTTCAGGTGTCATTCGTTCCTTGAGCATACTATTTCCTGAGTAAATATGTGGGAATTAGTTGCACATGTTATAGCATCCTTTTAAAGGAAAGAGTGACATGTTTAACTTCTGGCTGCGATAAGGCTCGCAATGTCAGCCGTTTGCCTGCTTTTTCAGCGATCAAATAGCCGGGATTGATTTTGCCGTTGACACCTGGCGAAGGAATTCATATTATGCCGCCCGTCAACACGACACGCTTTACGTTACGGGGCTATAGCTCAGCTGGGAGAGCGCTTGCATGGCATGCAAGAGGTCAGCGGTTCGATCCCGCTTAGCTCCACCAACACCTGCACCCATCAGGTTTGGTTCGTAAAGAGTTCCTGTGGGGCTATAGCTCAGCTGGGAGAGCGCTTGCATGGCATGCAAGAGGTCAGCGGTTCGATCCCGCTTAGCTCCACCAAATTCGGAACCCTCGCTACGGCGGGGGTTTTTTGTTTGTCTGGCGGAGGAAATGTAAAGCATTCTCTGAATAAGTCAGCAAACCTCTGCGTTAAGTAATTTCAGATTTTTTCACTATTTAAAATCTTGCCTGCCTTTATTAAGCAAAATAATATCTGTTGCCTGAATATATTTATTGCAGCCGGAGTTTTAATTAACAATAATGATTGATCATCTTAACATTAAGATCAAAAAAACTCTGCTGGCGCTCCTGGTCTGCTTTATCGCAATTCCGCTGTCCCGATTTATTTCCCCACAAACCATTATTGACGGAAATCAAATTTATCTGGCGTGGCTACCGCTGAGCTTAATGTATTCCGTACTTTTTATTTTTGGCCGCTACGCCGTTGCGCCATTGATTATCGCGTTTGCGATCACTAATGCCTGGATAATCGATCTGACGCTAACCCAGGCGCTGATCCTGCTATTTTGCCAGCTCTTCTCAGTTTTCTTGTCCTGCGCGATTGTTCGCTTTCAGCTTGGAAGGCGCTGGCGCGCTGGGCTGACGGCAAAACATATGGGCGCGAGGATTTTTTGGGGCGGCTTTTTTGCACCGCTCCTTTTGAAGGTCACCATGTATCTGGCGGGGCGTTTTTTTGCTTTTCCGTTGGCAATATCCAGCTATTTCGGCAGTATGTCGGTTATTTACACCATTATCGATATACAAAGCCTGATTAGCGCCGCATTAATTTTCACGACATTTTTTTATTATCCGTTGCGGATGATTATCAGTCCACGTTATGCACGAGCATTCTGGCGCAATCTTTGCCACTCATGGCGGGCGGGCGAGCAGCGGGTATTTACGTTGTATTGGTTTGTGGCCCTGGCGGCAATATTACTGGTGCTGTGTACGCCTTATGATTCTGTTTTTATTGCCGGTTATTTAGTCCCGCTTATTTTCATTTTATACTTCATTGGTATTAGCCGCCTGGGGCATACGCTGATTCGCATTTCATGGTCCGTTTCAGCCTTTTTACTCGTGGCGTATAACCAGAATTTTTTACACGGCGTACAAACTGAATATTCACTGTCGTTTGTCCTTTCGGTACTCATTTGTTTCACTATCTGCCTGTTTTATATGGCGGATATCTACGCTCGCAGTGAAAGAATGAAGTTCAGATGGCGGGATCAGGCGGAAGAAGATCCGCTAACCGGTTTACCGAATCTGCGCGCGCTGGAGAGTCACCTGCAGCGGAATCCTGCTGTGGCCATCAGCAGCCTGCGCATTCAGAATCTGGACTTCCTGAGCCGCCATTATGGCATGATGATGAGAGTGGAGAGCAAACGGCAGATAGCCCGGAAGCTACAGCCGCTATTAGCTCCCGGCGAGCGAATATTTCAGCTTCCCGGCAGCGAGCTACTGCTGGTACTGAAGGGGCCGGAGCCAGAGGCGCGGTTAAGTCATATTGTTTCCACGCTTAACCATAAAAAGTTTAGCTGGAATAACCAGGCGTTGGATCTGGAATTTGGCGCATCGTGGGGCGGCTACCGCGGCATAGAATCTGAGCTTCACCCGATGCTTGGTCAGCTTAGCTGGTTATCGGAGCAGGCCGGCGCTGCGCGGCGCGTATTACCGCTGGACGCGGCGCAAGAGCAGATTTCCGATCAAACGAGCGAACAGGTACGGCTGCTGGCGAAGATTAAGCAGGCGCTTAACGAACGTGGGCTGGTGCTGTACGCCCAGCCTATCCGTGACGCCTCCGGAGAGGGGTATTACGAGATACTGAGTCGTATGCGCTGCGGTAATACCATCATTACGCCCGATCGGTTTATCCCGCTGATTGCGCAGTTTAACCTGAGCCAGCGTTTTGATATGCAGGTGCTGGAAACGCTGTTTAGTTCGCTCAATCACCATCAGGGTCAGCATTTCTCCGTCAACCTTCTGCCCTATACGCTGATGCAAAAGGATAGCGCGACGCAAATCATCGCGCTGTTTAAACGCTATAACCTGTCGGCGGAGGCGATAACGATTGAAGTTACCGAAGAGCAGGCGTTTTCCGATGTCGAGACCAGCATGCATAACATCCAGCTGCTGCGAGATTTCGGTTGCGGTATAGCGATTGATGACTTTGGTACCGGCTACGCTAACTACGAGCGTCTGAAAAGCCTGCGGGCCGATATCCTGAAAATTGACGGCTGCTTCGTGCGTGATATCGAGACCGATCCGCTGGACGCCATTATGGTCAAATCCATTATTGAAATGGCTAAGGTTAAGAAGATGAAAGTGGTGGCGGAATACGTTGAAACGCCGGAGCAGCGGGAAAAGCTTCTCGAGTTAGGCGTCGATTATCTCCAGGGATATCTGGTGGGTAAGCCGCTGCCGTTGAGCGAACTGCGGGCATGAAAAAGCCGGGACTTGCCCGGCTTTCGCGATACCGCTGACGAATTACAGTACCAGCGCGGCGATAGACGCAGAGAGCACGCTCACCAGCGTAGAACCGTACACCAGCTTCAGGCCGAAGCGGGAAACCACGTTACCTTGCTCTTCGTTCAGGCCCTTAATCGCGCCGGCGATGATACCGATAGAAGAGAAGTTGGCGAAGGAGACCAGGAAGATAGAGATGATGCCTTCCGCACGCGGAGAGAGCGTGGCGGCAACTTTCTGCAGATCCATCATGGCGACGAATTCGTTAGAAACCAGCTTGGTGGCCATAATACTTCCTACCTGCAGCGCTTCACCTGCCGGTACGCCCATCACCCACGCAACCGGATAGAAGATATAGCCGAGGATCCCCTGGAAGGAGATGCTATAGCCGAACCAGCCGGTGACGGTGGCGAACAGGGCGTTCAGCGCGGAAATCAGCGCGATAAAACCAATCAGCATGGCGGCCACGATAATCGCCACTTTAAAGCCTGCCAGGATGTATTCACCCAGCATCTCGAAGAAGCTCTGTCCTTCATGCAGGTTAGACATCTGCAGATTTTCTTCGCTTTCGTCAACGCGATACGGGTTAATCAGCGACAGCACGATAAAGGTGCTGAACATGTTCAGTACCAGCGCCGCAACTACATATTTCGGCTGCAGCATGGTCATGTACGCGCCCACGATAGACATGGATACCGTAGACATCGCGGTCGCCGCCATGGTGTACATGCGGTTGCGGGACATCTTGCCAAGAATATCTTTATAGGCGATGAAGTTTTCGGACTGGCCCAGAATCAGCGAGCTGACAGCGTTAAAGGATTCCAGCTTGCCCATGCCGTTGATTTTGGACAGCACGGTACCAATCGCGCGAATGACGATAGGCAGAATACGAATATGCTGCAAAATACCAATCAGCGCAGAAATAAAGACGATCGGGCACAAAACCTTCAGGAAGAAGAACGCCAGGCCTTTGTCGTTCATGTTGCCGAAGACGAAGTTTGTCCCTTCGTTGGCGAAACCGAGAAGTTTTTCAAACATCTCGGAGAAGCCCTTCACAAAACCCAGACCAATGTCAGAGTTCAGGAAGAACCAGGCCAGCAGCACTTCAATGACAAGCAGCTGAATGACATAACGAATACGAATCTGCTTACGGTTGTGGCTGACCAACAGGGCCAGAATGGCCACCACTACGATCGCGAGAATAAAGTGCAGGACGCGGTCCATATTTGCTCCAAATATGAGGCAGGTTAAATTTCTGTGCACATTCTATGTAACAAGCGCAAAGAAAACGAGAGCCAGCACACACTATTGCAAGGATATGTGACTAATGGCAAAAATAGTGATCAACCATGCATTTTTGTTATGTTACGTAAAGGTTTTAAAAGTTGCTCGGTTGTACTATTCTGGTGATTAATTAAAAGCGTTTATCAGTTCCCCGGTTTTCCGTTGCCAACCCGCTATCGTTCTCTCCTATCACAGCAATCATTATCATCGCTCCAAATGAACTTGATAATCATTCGCATTTTGATAGCATAAAACATAGCAAAGGCTATATTTCCAGAGGCAGAAAATGACCAACAGTCGCGTTGAGAATAGCAGCGGTCGCGCAGCGCGCAAGATTAAGCTCGCCCTGATGGGGCCGGCGTTCATTGCTGCCATTGGCTATATCGATCCGGGTAACTTCGCCACCAACATTCAGGCCGGCGCCAGCTTTGGCTACCAGCTGCTGTGGGTGGTGGTATGGGCTAACCTGATGGCGATGCTGATTCAGGTGATGTCGGCGAAGCTGGGCATCGCCACCGGTAAAAATCTGGCGGAGCAAATTCGCGACCACTACCCGCGTCCTGTGGTGTGGTTCTACTGGGTGCAGGCCGAAATTATCGCTATGGCGACCGATCTTGCCGAGTTTATTGGCGCGGCTATCGGATTTAAGCTGGTGCTCGGCGTGTCATTGCTTCAGGGCGCTGTATTGACCGGAATTGCGACGTTCCTGATTCTGATGCTGCAGCGTCGCGGTCAAAAGCCGCTGGAAAAAGTGATAGGCGGGCTGCTGTTGTTTGTCGCCGCAGCGTATGTCGTTGAGCTTATCTTCTCCCAGCCCGCGCTGGCACCGCTGGCGAAAGGGATGATCGTTCCTTCACTGCCGACCAGCGAAGCGGTGTTTCTTGCCGCCGGGGTATTGGGGGCGACCATCATGCCGCATGTTATCTACTTACACTCATCGCTCACTCAGCACCTGCACGGGGGGACGCGCAAAGAGCGCTATAACGCCACGCGCTGGGATGTCGCCATCGCCATGACCATCGCGGGTTTTGTTAACCTGGCCATGATGGCGACCGCCGCCGCCGCCTTCCACTTTAACGGCCACACCGGGATTGCCGACCTCGATCAGGCCTATCTGACGCTGGAGCCCTTACTGAGCCACGCGGCAGCTACCATCTTTGGTCTGAGCCTGATAGCGGCGGGTTTATCCTCCACGGTTGTGGGAACCCTGGCAGGGCAGGTGGTAATGCAGGGCTTTATCCGCTTCCATATCCCGCTGTGGTTTCGCCGGGCGATCACCATGCTGCCGTCGTTTATCGTCATTTTAATGGGGCTGGATCCCACGCGTATTCTGGTGATGAGCCAGGTATTGCTGAGTTTTGGTATCGCCCTTGCGCTGGTGCCGCTGCTGATATTCACCAGCGATTCCCGGTTAATGGGCGACCTGGCCAATTCCCGGTGGGTAAAACTGCTGGGGTGGGGGATAGTTGCGGTCGTTGTGCTGCTTAACGGCTGGCTGATTATTGGAACGATATTCAGTTAAGCGTGACGATGAAAAAGGGAGCCGAATGGCTCCCTTTTGCGATTAATGATGGCCGTGGCCATGTCCGCGTCCGCCGCCTGGCCCACGCCCCCAGCCGCCGCGTCGGTCATCGCGATCTTTCCAGCCTTCGCGATAGCCGCGTTCGTAGGCTTTACCTTTATCCCAGCCGCGATGCCAGCCGTTGTCGTGACGGCGCCAGCGGTTATCGCGCCACTCATAGTGTCGACGCCAGTAATCACGGTCGCGCCAGCCGCCACCGTCCCAGTAGTTACCGTAATTGTCGCGATCGCCAATTTGTAATTTTATTGATGGCAACAGGGTGATTTCACCAGCGTTAGCGACCAATGGCGCTGAAGCCAGAAGCACTGCAGCCAAAATCAGTGACCTGAACATACTCTTCTCCTTCACGATCGGGGCCGTTGTCGGCCTGTTAACCTGATATTACGGGGCGGTAAAGCCCCGCCGCATCGGAGGAACTCCTAAATCGCAAGTGAGAGCACTTTTTGCTAAAGTAACAATGAATTTACACCGCAAGGATCGCGTCAATGGTGGCCCGTTCTTCGGCGCTGAAATGGCGGTTTTCCAGCATGCCAACCGCATCGTCGAGCTGCGAAGTTTTACTGGCGCCAATCAGTACCGACGTCACTTTCTCATCGCGCAGTACCCAGGCCAGCGCCATCTGTGAGAGCTTTTGCCCGCGGGATTCGGCCAGCGCATTCAGCTTACGAATCTTTTCCAGCTTGCTTTCAGTAAGCTGCTCCGGTTGCAGGAACCGGCTGCCGCTGGCGGCGCGGGAGTCTGCAGGGATACCGTGCAGGTAACGGTTGGTGAGCTGGCCGCCCGCAAGCGGTGAAAACGCTATACTTCCCACCCCCGCGCTCTGCAGGAAATCGAGTAACCCCTCCTCGACCCAGCGTTCAAACATCGAATATTTGGGCTGATGAATCAGACACGGCGTGCCGAGATCGTTAAGGATATTGACGGCTTCCTGGGCCTGTTCGAGCGGATAATTCGATAATCCGACGTAGAGCGCTTTCCCCTGGCGGACGATGTGGTCCAGCGCGCCCATGGTTTCCCGCAGCGGCGTTTCGGGATCGGGGCGGTGATGGTAGAAGATGTCGACATAGTCGAGACCCATTCGCTTAAGGCTCTGGTCGAGGCTGGCAATCAGGTACTTGCGCGATCCCCAGTCGCCATAGGGGCCGTCCCACATGGTGTAACCGGCTTTACTGGAGATAATCAGTTCATCGCGATAGGGCAAAAAATCCTCTTTCAGGATGCGGCCAAAATGACTCTCCGCCGAACCCGGCGGTGGCCCATAGTTGTTGGCTAAATCAAAATGAGTCATGCCGAGATCGAATGCGTGACGCAGAAGCTGGCGGCTGGTTTCCACCCGCGTTTCGTCGCCAAAATTGTGCCAAAGCCCAAGAGAAATCGCCGGTAGCTTTAGTCCGCTATGACCGCAGCGGCGGTATTCCATCGTTTGATATCGCGTGGCGTTTGCCTGGTAAACCATACTTCCTCCGCAGATAAAACAGGGTTGTGTATACGTTTACACTAAAGAATGTTTGCCGCGGAGTACACACCCTGAAGGCGTAAATTTTGCTTTCCACCGCCATTGTTGAGCGCAATCTGGACAGCGCACCTGCTTATTCAATACTCAACTTACCTGCACGAGAGGAGAGTAAGGATATGCAACCGACTTATACCATTGGCGATTATCTGCTGGATCGTCTCGTAGATTGCGGCATAGACCGCTTGTTTGGCGTACCGGGTGATTACAATTTACAGTTTCTCGACAGCGTTATCGCGCAGCAGAGCTTAGGGTGGGTAGGCTGTGCTAACGAGCTAAACGCCGCCTATGCCGCCGATGGCTATGCGCGCATTAAGGGCGCGGGCGCGCTGTTGACCACCTATGGCGTCGGTGAACTGAGCGCGCTCAACGGCGTTGCCGGGAGCTACGCTGAGCATGTACCGGTCCTGCATATCGTCGGCGCTCCCTGTACCGGCGCACAGCAGCGCGGCGAGCTGCTGCACCATACGCTTGGCGACGGTGATTTCAGCCACTTTTCGCGTATGAGTGAACATATTACCTGCTCTCAGGCGGTGCTCGCAGCGGGAAATGCCTGCCATGAAATAGACCGGGTACTGAGTGAAATGCTGACCCAGCATCGCCCCGGTTATCTCGTGCTGCCGGCCGATGTGGCCAAAGCAAAGGCCACCCCGCCAGCTCACCGCTTGCTTATTCACACGCTGCCCGCCGACGAGAACCAGCTGGCGGGGTTCCGCGAGCACGCCGAGCGGATGCTCAGAAGCAGCCGTCGCGTATCGCTGCTGGCGGATTTCCTCGCCCAGCGCTATGGACTACAAAACGCTCTGCGAGAGTGGGTGGCGAAGGTGCCGGTTGCTTACGCCACGATGCTGATGGGCAAAGGGCTTTTTGATGAGCAGCAGCCTGGGTTCGTCGGGACTTACAGCGGGATAGCCAGCACAGAGGATACCCGCGATGCCATTGAAAGCGCGGATACCATTATCTGCGTCGGCACGCGTTTTACCGATACCATTACCGCCGGTTTCACCCAACACCTTCCGCAGGAAAAAACGATAGAAGTCCAGCCCTTCGCCGTGCGGGTTGGCGATCGCTGGTTTAGCCGGGTACCGATGGAAAAGGCGCTGGATGTCTTAATCGAACTCTCTGCCAGCCTGGCGGCAGAATGGCATGCGCCAAATGTTCAGGCGCCGGGCGTCAGCGGCGCGCCAGAGGGGAGCCTGACGCAGAAAAACTTCTGGAGTACGGTGCAGAAACAGCTGCGCCCGGGAGATATTATCCTTGCCGATCAGGGGACGGCCGCTTTTGGCGCCGCCGCGCTTAAGCTGCCCCCTGACGCAACGCTGATTGTCCAGCCGCTATGGGGATCGATAGGCTTTACCCTTCCGGCAGCCTACGGGGCGCAAATCGCGGCAGCGGACAGAAGGGTGGTGCTGATTGTTGGCGATGGCGCTGCGCAGTTAACTATTCAGGAGCTGGGGTCGATGCTCAGAGACAAGCAGCGCCCGCTGATCCTGTTGCTCAATAACGAAGGCTATACGGTCGAGCGCGCAATTCACGGCCCCGAGCAGCGCTATAACGATATTGCGCTCTGGGACTGGAATCGCCTGCCTGACGCTTTTGCGCCGGATGTCCCTTCCCGATGCTGGCGAGTGACGCGCACCCACGAACTGCAGGAAGCGATGAATAGCAGCGTCGCCTCAGACAGGCTGACGCTGGTGGAGGTGATGCTGCCAAAAATGGATATTCCCGACTTTCTGCGCACGGTCACTCAGGCGCTGGAAGAGAGAAACAGCCGGGTTTAATCTCCACGCTTCCTGGCAATCATCAACGGTTTACCGGCCAGCAGCAGCCAGGCCGGAAGCATGACGATACACAGCAGCGGAAGCAGCGTGGAATCGGGCACCACGACCGCTGCCATAAACAGGCTCAACCAGCCATCACGCGTCACTACCAGCGTCAGTCCGAGGATGGCGCAGGAAACGGTGATGGCTGCCGGCACGGCATCCACGTGTGCGTGAAGCATCAGGCCTAGCGCGACGCCGACGAACACCGCCGGAAAAATTCGACCGCCGCGAAAACCACAGGCGGCCGCCAGCACCAGCGCCGCCAGCTTCACCAAAGCAATAAGCATGTAATCGCTGGCGGTTAACGTCTGGCTGAAGGCTAATTGCTGCATTTCATCCAGGCCTTTAAACAGCGTGATATGCCCGCCGACGACGCCCAGGATCCCCAATAAAAATCCGCCAATACCGAGGGTTAAGATCGGATTTTTCAGCCGCTGCATCAGCGCGTGCAGGCGCGGTAAGCACCAAACGCCAACCATGCCGACGGCAATAGCAATCAGCGTCACGATAGCCCCGCTAAAGATATCGACAAGCTGCCACCGCTCGTAGTGCGCAATAGGTAACGAAAAGTTGGGGTGGAAAAACAGCCCGGTGGTCAGAGAGCCCGCCGCCGCGGCAAGTAAGGGGGCGAAGAGTCGGTCCCAAAGCGGCACATCGTTACTGCTGTTCAGCGTTTGCGAAAAGATCAGCGCCGCGGCAACAGGCGTGCCAAATAGCGCCCCGATAGTGCCGGAGGACGCCAGGATCGTCCAGTCCAGCGCGCTGACTCGCGGGAAAAGGCGGGAGCCAAGCGCCACCGTGAGGGCGATATTAATCACCATGATAGGATGCTCCGGCCCGAGGCTAACGCCGCCCGCCAGGCCGACGATCAGCGCAGCGAGCAGGCCGGGCAGAGCGCCGGGACTCACCGGTGCGCCAATGAGTGACTCGGTGGCCGGATCGGGTCCGGCGTGACCAGGACTAAAACGCACGACCAGACCTACGGCGATGCCGGTGCCGGTGAGGATAGCTATCGTCCAGAAAGGGCCGCTGGCGTTCATGCCCAGCAATCCAGGCAGGCTACTCCAGAGAATATTCTGCAGCATGGCTGCCGTTTTCATCGCCACAATCAAGACCAGGCTGGCAGCAATACCAATCACGATTGCGGGTATCGATAACAACAGCATCGTTCTGGCGCGCGGGTGCAGCATGAAAATATCCTTCTGAAGGTTTCGACGCACTACTTTGCCCGGGCGCGTTAAGGTCGTTGGCGCAAATGGTGCTGAAACGATAAAGTAAAGAGCTGGCCTGACGATCGGCCGCACAATAATTTCATAAATTACAGCCTAACTGTGACGTAGGTCGCTAAACAAAGGGCGCTTATGCGTTGGTCGTTGTTGTTAGGACGTCATGAATTTAGAGTGTGCCAAAGAATCATTTTGACTTTAGCGGAGCCGTAACGGAATGACAAAATTTGCTTTAGTAGGGGACGTTGGCGGAACGAATGCTCGTCTGGCGTTATGCGATCTGGCAAGCGGGGAGATCTCCCGTGCTAAGACCTATTCCGGGCTCGATTATCCCAGTCTTGAAGCCGTTGTTCAGGTCTATCTGGAAGAGCATAACGTCCGGGTCGAAGACGGCTGTATTGCCATCGCCTGTCCGATTACCGGCGACTGGGTGGCGATGACCAACCACACCTGGGCATTTTCTATCGCTGAGATGAAAAAGAACCTGGGTTTCTCGCATCTGGAAATCATTAACGATTTTACCGCGGTATCGATGGCGATCCCCATGCTAAAAGCTGAACATCTGATTCAGTTTGGCGGCGCGGAACCGGTGGAAGGCAAGCCGATTGCCGTCTACGGCGCCGGTACCGGGCTGGGCGTTGCTCATCTGGTACACGTTGATAAGCGCTGGGTGAGCCTGCCGGGTGAGGGCGGCCATGTGGATTTCGCCCCCAATAGCGAAGAGGAAGGCATTATTCTCGAAGAGCTGCGCAGCGAGCTGGGGCACGTCTCCGCTGAACGCGTCTTATCTGGGCCGGGGTTGGTTAATCTTTACCATGCGATCGTGAAGTCTGACGGGCGTCTACCGGAAAATCTGCAGCCTAAAGATGTGACCGAACGCGCGCTGGCCGATACCTGCATCGATTGCCGCCGCGCGCTGTCGCTGTTTTGCGTCATTATGGGCCGATTTGGCGGTAACCTGGCGTTGACCCTCGGCACCTTTGGCGGCGTGTATATTGCTGGCGGTATCGTGCCGCGCTTCCTTGAATTCTTCAAAGCCTCCGGCTTTCGCGGCGGTTTTGAAGATAAAGGCCGATTTAAAGCCTTCGTCCAGGATATTCCGGTCTATCTGATTGTCCACGATAATCCGGGGCTGCTGGGCTCCGGCGCGCACCTGCGTCAGACTCTGGGGCAGATTCTGTAAGCCCCGCCTCTTACCCGAATAAAATGATTATTCGGGTAAATCCTCTACAGATGCATGAGCTGGCGAAACTCTTTCACCTTGCTGCGGCTCACCGGTACCTGAAACTCAAGGTCGCGTAGCCGCAGAATATAGGTGTTGTTGAACCAGGGTTCGATTTCGCGAATTTTGCTCAGGTTGACGCAGTACGAGCGGTGACAGCGGAAAAAGTGCGCCGGCGGTAGCTTGTTGCAGAACTCCGTGATATTCATCGGCATCACGAAGGACTCCTTGCGGGTATAAACGAACGTCATCTTTTCATGCGCTTCCGCGTAGTAAATATCGTGGATGCTGGTGACGATAATCCGTTCATCTTTAACCAGATTAATCGTGTCGTTTTCCCTGGCTGGATTGGCCGCTGCCCCGCTACCGGCGCTGACCTGCTGCTGTTGCTGCCAGGCGCCGGTCAGCTTTTGCAGCATGTTGATAATGCGTGATTCCTGGTAGGGCTTGAGAATATAATCAAACGCCTCCAGCTCAAAGGCTTCCACCGCATGCTCTTTCCACGCGGTAATAAAAACGATAAAGGGCTTATGCGCGAACTGGCTGATGTTTTGCGCCAGCAGTACGCCATCCAGAGATGGAATATTGATATCGAGAAAAATGGCGTCGACTTTGTTGTGCTGTAAAAACTTCAGCACATCCAGACCGTCGTCAAAGGTACCGACAATCTCCATTTCGCTATGGGTGTTAATCAACCAGGTGAGCTCTTGCTGCGCGAGGAACTCATCCTCCACAATGATGACCTTCATTTTATCTCCGCTCATGACAGCAGCGACTCCGTAGCCACCTGGGGCGCGTGTTGGGTTGGCACATAGAAGGCAATTTCGGTCCCCGGCGTCAGGCGTCGGATATGCAGTCCTTCCCCGTACAGTAGCTTGACCCGGTGATGAACATTGAGTAAACCGATTTTATTTCCCGGCATTTCGTCAGCCTCTACCCTCGCTACTACCGCAGGGTCGATACCGTTCCCCGTATCGCGAACGCTAATTCGTACCCGATTCCCGCACTCATTGATGCCAATGGTCACCACGCCTTTTCCTTTGCAGGGCTGAATCCCGTGGACGATAGCATTCTCCACCAGCGGCTGAATTAGCAGGCTGGGGATCATAAAGCTGACTTCATCATCAATATCATAAATCACCGTCAGCTTGTCGCCGAAGCGAGCCTGTTCAATCGCGATGTAATCCTTGATTTGATACAGCTCCCTTTTGATATCTATCTGTTCATCATCTTTTAATTCAATGTTGTAGCGTAAATAGCGCGACAAATTAAAAATTAGCTGACGCGCGGTGTCCGGATTCATGCGAATCGACGATGAAATGGCGTTCAGCGCATTAAATAAGAAATGGGGATTGATTTTGCTTTGCAGCGCCCGCAGCTCGGCTTTATTGGCCATTTCACGCAGCTGTTCAGCGCGGGAAACCTCCAGCTGCGTAGAGATGATTTGCGACAGGCCTACCGCCATTTCCTGCAATGAGGAGGTGATGCGGTGTGCGTGGCAGTAATAGATTTTTAGCGTACCGGTGACGACGCCTTTTTCCCACAGCGGAATGACCAGCATAGAGTGTATTTCCGGCGTGCGATGAGCTTCATCATTGTTTTTAATAATGATTTTCCCATAGCGGATCGCCTGTTGCGTCGTTGGGCTGATAAAGTCATCGTTATCGCGGTAGTTGATTTCCCCGACGCCGACGTAGGCCATCACGTGCTGGGTATTGGTAATCGCGACGGCATCGGCACTGATATCGCGGCGGATAATGTCGCATACCTGACGCAGGGACTCGCTGTTGACGTGGCGAAATAGCGGGAGAGTTTTGTTGGCGATGTCGAGCGCCAGTTTTGCCTGACGGGCGGCGCTGGCTTCCTTTTCCCCCTCAACGCTCTGCACCAGCAAAACGATAAAGCCGATACATACGCTGCCAAGGATCATCGGAATACCAATCTTAGACACGATATCTATCCCTAGCGCGAATGAAGGCGCCCACACGATCACGAGAATCATGGTTAAGGTTTCGCATAGCATCCCGGCGAGGATCCCCGCTTTCCAGCGCTGGGCTTTCGGCACTTTACGACCAATAAAACCAGAGAGCAGACCGGCGACAATGCTGGTAATAAAGCAGGGGACGGCGGTGACGCCATCAATATCAATCAGGTAGCGATGTACGCCGGCGATCGCGCCGACGATAGCCCCAACCCACGGGCCGAACAGGATCCCGCCGGACATGACCGCGATAATACGCACGTTGACCAGCGATCCCTCGACCGGTACGCCAGACCAGGTGCTAAAGAGGGCAAAGAGAGAGAAGATCGCGGTAACGGCCAGCAATTCTTTAGGGGTGTGCGCGGATTTATGCAGAAGTTCACGAAACAGGCGCAGGCGAATGAGGAAAAAGAGACAAATCAGCATTAATGCCGCGCGGTCAAAAACCGCCAGCAGCATAGTAAATATTTCGTGCATGTGTGCGCCGTGTTAATCGCGAGAAAGCAACATGATAGAAAACCTCGCGGCAGAAGGCCAGCTGAAGGCATGAATAGGGAAAAGTCTTACAAATAAAAGGGGATTAATAACAAACACCCGCGATTCAATAGCGTCTACGGATGAGCAAGCATTTAAGTAAAATTAAAGATATCAGCATGTTAATTTTGATGGAGTAGGCGAGGAGGGGAAAGAACGTTGCTGCCGTATTTAGTCGTACTGATGCCCGTTTTTATCGCCAGAAATTATTTTTCTCTGCCCCTCTCGACAGCAGGAAAATTTTCGGGTTATTTTCTAAACGTGCTGCACAGGCAGCAGCGTCGCTCGGACGGTCCGGGCGCTAACGTTAATCCGAGGAATCTATGGCTGAATTCAGTCCTGAACGCCGTTTTACGCGTATCGATCGTCTCCCCCCTTACGTTTTTAATATCACTGCTGAACTAAAAATGGCTGCGCGACGCCGCGGCGAAGATATTATTGATTTCAGCATGGGTAACCCCGATGGCGCCACTCCGCCGCATATCGTTGAGAAACTCTGCACCGTTGCCCAGCGTCCCGATACCCACGGCTATTCTACTTCCCGCGGCATTCCGCGCCTGCGCCGGGCGATTTCTCGCTGGTATCAAGAGCGCTATAACGTTGAGATCGATCCGGAATCAGAAGCGATAGTCACCATTGGTTCAAAAGAGGGGCTGGCGCATCTGATGCTGGCGACGCTTGACCATGGCGATACCGTACTGGTGCCAAATCCCAGCTATCCCATCCATATTTACGGTGCGGTGATTGCCGGAGCCCAGGTACGTTCGGTACCTCTGGTCGAAGGCGTGGATTTCTTCAACGAGCTTGAGCGCGCGATTCGTGAGAGTTACCCGAAGCCGAAAATGATGATCCTCGGTTTCCCCTCCAACCCGACCGCACAGTGCGTCGAACTGGAGTTCTTTGAGAAAGTCGTGGCGCTGGCGAAGCGTTATGACGTGCTGGTGGTGCACGATCTGGCCTATGCCGATATTGTTTACGATGGCTGGAAAGCGCCCTCTATCATGCAGGTCCCCGGCGCGCGCGATGTCGCCGTCGAATTCTTTACGCTCTCTAAAAGCTATAATATGGCGGGCTGGCGTATCGGCTTTATGGTCGGTAACAAAACGTTGGTTAATGCGCTGGCGCGCATTAAAAGCTATCACGATTACGGCACTTTCACCCCTCTACAGGTTGCGGCGATTGCCGCGCTTGAAGGCGATCAGCAGTGCGTTCGCGACATTGCCGAGCAGTATAAACGTCGTCGCGATGTGCTGGTGAAAGGGCTGCATGAGGCCGGATGGATGGTGGAATGTCCGAAGGCGTCAATGTATGTCTGGGCGAAGATCCCGGAGCAGTATGCGGCGATGGGCTCACTGGAGTTTGCTAAAAAGCTGCTGCAGGATGCAAAAGTCTGCGTTTCTCCGGGCATTGGCTTTGGAGACTATGGCGATACCCATGTACGCTTTGCGTTAATTGAGAACCGCGATCGTATCCGCCAGGCGGTGCGCGGCATTAAATCAATGTTCCGTGCCGACGGGCTGCTTCCCGCGTCGGCTAAGTTGACCAGCGAAAGCCACGAATAAAAAAAGGAGCCGAAAGGCTCCTTTTTTTTACACCGTTAAAGCTAGATCATCAGGGCGAAAGTTCCGGCCCAAACGATGACCATAAAAGAAATGCCCATTAAGAAATATTTCACGACTCATCACTCCGCGCTCTCGGCGAGACGCCTTAAATGAATTTGCTCTTCATTGCCTGCTCAGCTATCGCTCACGAAAACGACGCTTTTTCAGCGGGCGGTAGCTGTAAATTCTGAGCGTAAACGGCTCCAGATGGCGCTAATGTACGCCTAAAAAATGAGGGAAACAAGAGCCATTTTTTTATTAATTTTTAGTTACTTACGAGTGTCGTGATTCGGCGACACATTAATTTCATTCGGTATTAAATTTCATTCTGGCGACGGTCATTAACAACAGTTTTTGTACTGATATAGTTGTTTGATTTTGTGCTTTTTTCTGCCTGAATGCGGGAGGTGTTAACTATCCCGCATGAGGAGATGACGGGTTTAGCGAGCGGCTGAATCCTGATGTTGCCACTCTTGCGGGTAGCGTGCGGGAGCGAAACGCAGCGTTATGGCCATTAGGGCCAGGACGCAGGCGGCGTGAAGCATCCAGTCGAGCTGGTAATTGCCGCTTAAACTCCGCAGCAGTCCCGACAGCCAGGGGGAAAGCCCGGCGACAATAAAGCCTACTCCCTGCATAAACGCGACCAGTCGGCCCGCAATGGCGGGGTGCCTGGCGTGATCGAGCGCCAGGACCAGACACAGCGGAAATGCGCCGCCAAGCCCAATACCGCAGCAGATGGCCCAGACAAGCGGTACCTGCTGCGGTAGCCAGATAAAACCGCAGAAGCCGACAAGCTGTAAGGCCAATGCCAGCATCAGAAGCGTTCGTCGATCCTCATGTCTGGCCAGGATGGGCAGCAGGAGCGCTCCGCCGGTCTGGCCGATGGTCATTAACGCCAGCAGGGTACCGCTGAACTGCGCGCTGTAGCCCGACTGCATATAGTAAGGCGGCAGCCAGGCAATCAGGCTGGCATAGCCGCCGTTGATCAAACCAAAATAGAGGCTGAGCGTCCACGCGCGACGATGGCGAAAAAGCGTGACCCGGGTTGTTGATGGCGTCCGGGCGGGTAACGTTCGGCTTAGCGGCCACCAGCAGAGGAGCGCGGCGGCGGCGGGTAACGCCCACCACGCAAGCGCGTGATACCAGATAGCGCTATGCTGCGCCAGCCACGGCGTGAATGCGGCGCCCAGGCCGCCGCCGCCCATCAGCGCCGCGGACCAGAGCCCCATCACCTGCGGCATCCGACGATGAAAAAGACGCTTTATCACCGCGGGAATGAGCGCCTGAATAATACCAATGCCGATTCCGCCAAGGAGCGCGCTGCTGAGTAATAGCGCGCTCTGCGGTACCAGTTCGCGAAGTAAAGCCCCGGCGACGATCGTTAACAGGCTGAGGGAGATACTTTGACGCTCGCTGAAATGACGGTTAATCCAGCCGCCGGCTAGCGCCAGCAGACCCATGGCGATCACCGGTAGCGCGGTGAGCAGAGAGGCAAGCGTGAAGCTCATGCCGCTTGCCTGCTGGATCTGCGGAAGGAGGGGGCCAACAGAGGTCAGCAGCGGACGCATATTGATACCGATAAGCACCAGTACCAGCAGCATCGTGCCATTACGTTGCGTCAGGTTCATCGTTGAGTGGCCGGCGTTTGTTTCGCAGTGGGGAAGGTATTGAGGCAGCTCATGCCGATCTCCTGTGGCGTTTGGTAAAGAATCGCGAGCAGAGTACGTAACTTATTTCATAAGTTAAAATACTTAATTATGATTGAGTTCATTTGAATTTCTTATGGATGAATTCATGCTGCCGCGACACCTCAACTACTTCATTGCCGTTGCTGAACACGGCGGCTTTACGCGAGCGGCAGCCATCCTGCATGTTTCACAGCCGGCTTTGTCGCAGCAGATTCGACAGCTGGAAGAGACGCTGGGAGTACGGCTTTTTGATCGCAGCGGGCGCAACACTTGCCTGACGGACGCCGGTAAGGTCTGGTTAATTTATGCGCGCCGGGCTTTACGGGAACTGGCCGAGGGGCAGCGCGCGCTCCATGATGTTGACGATTTGCAGCGCGGCACCTTACGTGTGGCGGTGATGCCAACCTTTACCCATTATTTTATGGGGCCGCTGGTGGCTTCGTTTTATCAACGTTACCCGAATATAACGCTGGATATACAAGAGCTGGCGCAGGATCGAATGGAGACTCTGCTGCTCAATGATGAGCTGGATATCGGGATCGCTTTCGACGGTAGCGATTCGCGGGATATTGTGTCTCAGCCGCTGCTCTCTGAAACCCTGGCGCTGGTGGTTGGCCGCTCTCATCCTCTGGCGGCGACCCGTCGTGTGGCGCTGACGGCGCTCAATCAGGCGTCACTGATTCTGCTAAGCTGCGCTTTTGCTACTCGCGAACAAATCGATCGCGACTGCCGACAGCGCGGTATTCAACCGAAAGTGCAGATGGAGGCCAACTCGATTAGCGCAGTGCTGACCGTGGTTGAACGCACGTCGTTGGCAACCTTGCTTCCTGCTGCTATTGTTCAGGGGCGTGACGATTTAACCGCGATCGAACTCGTGCCATCATTACTGGAAAGAACCGCGTGTTTGATACAGCGAAAGGGGGCCTGGCAAAGCGCCGCGACCCGAGAGTTTATACCAATGGCACATCAGGCTGCGTCAATATTGAGCGCAGGGCAGGGTTTTCAGGAATCCACTGGCGGAGACTTAACGTCATGTTGATTCGCTGTATATGAAGTGATTCATAAACATCAGGAGCGTTTATAGAGAACAGTTTTATTGTGAAGTCAGATGTATATATGAATTCATATTGAAATGCATTTCACATTTGCTACTGCGTTGCGCGCCCTGTACCTATAGCGCTGAAATGATTCATTCTGATATAATTAAATTAAAGAAGTATCATTCGAACGTATATTCTGACGTCGGAAGATTAATGCTGCCGTAGCTGGAAACCACGCCTTCAGACCTGAGTTTATCCATAGCCCTATTAAATATTTTATTTTTTTTGTTTTCAGTCGCGTTAAGCATGTTATCGCCAAAATGTGGATTGGATTGGATGATGTGATTGATAAATTCAATGAGCAACTTATTTTGCATAATCGTTGAGGGTGTCACCATATCTTGCTCCTCAGGTAAATGTAAGGCTTTTTCAGAAAGTTCGAGAGGGCGACTGCTGATGGTATGTTCATAAATTTTCTCAATCGCCTGACTTGTGATGTAAAGCTTACTCAGCGTGATGGTTGGTCTCTCATCCTCGTCCGGTATGAAGTGACAGAAGAGGACATTGGTGGCCGGTGATATGATGCTTATCCTCTCCTCGGTAATCATGCCATCAGGCGTTTCTAAGATCTCCATTAAATTTCTTGTGTGGCAGTACCATAACCCGGAGACGGAAACCCGGAGTTTCAGCTGGGTAATCGGCATACCATATTGGGCTTCCTGATTTGCTTCACTATCATTAAATTTAAAAATTTTGTTAATTTTGGAATGCCGTGACCAAGATCTTTCGCTGATGCTCAATTCATCAACATTGGGTGCGTTAAGAAAATAGAGATTATTACTGCTCTGGTCATGTTGGAACGCACCTTTTAATGTTCCGTTAATTTTACCTACTTTTATGCACAGGCTTATCGCGCCAATATCATGCCAATGAAGCAGATCTTCTATTTCACAATTCAATAATTTTTTAGCGCGAGATATTGAACAGTATTCCAGGGGGGGGAGATTGTTTAGTTTCCATATGTTTCTTTCTTTTCTTTCCATGGTCTATATCATCTTATGAAAAATAGGGGGTTATGGTTTTCTTAAATTGACCTCTATCGACGTTGCGACGATTTAGATTCATACAAAATATTTATCAAAACAGATGTTTTATATCAAACTTTGATATTGGCATGTTATGTTGAATCTGGTCAGAATATTATCTCTAATGCATCTTATCAGCTTTCCTGTAATAATTAAATGTATCGCGGCTAAAAAAATCCGCAGTACTCATTATCCTTGTGATGAATTAATGACTTTTAATTATTTTGTTGGTGCATTGAATTTCCAATAATTATATGAAATTACTAATAATGCAGGAGGCGATATTGAGTCAAAAGGCGATGATTCATCGAAAGCGGAACCTGCTTGAAAATCCTCGGATAGCCGATGCGGCTGGTGAACGGGCAGAAGAGGGATCGCCATGGGTCAGGCCTGTATCGTGTCAATGCTTGTTTTGATGCGGGCTCGTGTGCAAAGAATCCTGCTATATCTGTCATAAGCAAAACAGAATTTCCCTTGCTGGAATCGGGCTTGCGTACTGTGCGGAGCATATTTGTGAAAGTACGGTGGGGTTATACCCCCACCGTACTGTTTTTACTTTTTCACTGCGTTTTTGGCCGCAGTTTTTGCGTTGTCGCAGGCTGCTTGGTTTTTAGCACAGGCGTCTTTGGCTGCTTTTGCTTCTTTCTGCGCATCCGCTTTTGCCGTGGACTTTGCCTGGGCGCACTGCGTCGCGTTATTCTGGCAGGCTGACTTAGCTTTTGAAACGACCTGACCATTTGCCGCGCTGGCAGCGCCACAAGCCATAAGCGCACAGATACCCAGTGCCATTGCGAGTTTTTTCATCATATCTATCCGTATAACCAATTTAGGTAAGGCAACAGGCTGTCCGCAAGTCCCGTACAGAACCCGATTCTTGTCGCAGACATCCTGCCGCAATATGAAGCGGATGGCTGAGAAGATAGCTTTTCATCCGCCATAAACCGCCGGATGCGCTGCTTTTAAGCAACGCTGATACTGAAAGAACAGCAGTTCAGCGCATCCGGCAGCGGGAAGAATACGTGACGGCAGGGATTTATCTACTGGCATTGTTTTGCGAATCGTAACGCAGGGAAACAATCAACAATGATAACTACTGTGAATGTTAAAATTTAATATATATAATTGATTTTAAATGGAATTAAATTTATATATGGAATATCAGGCCAGACATAATTATGAAAAGCGTTACGGTAGAAAAATTTTTTCCCTCTCTGGCAAGCAATACCGTGACCCGCGTTGATGCAATTCTGACCGATACTTCAGCCAGGCTGTGGGGCGTTTTATCGTCGGGAAAAAAGATTTTGCGGAAGGCGCGCGGCTAACCCAATGGGAGCCTTAAGGTGGATTAACTATAATTACCGACAGCACGGATAGTTCAGAGCGTCAGTGTGTCAAAAGCTTACGCTGGGCTTCGTAGCGAGGGGCACTCGTTATAAACGGGTAGCACAAATGGCGGGAGTGCGGAAATGGAGCGCGTATGAAGATAAGAGAAGTAGTGATGACTATTGCTGTGCTGTATCCGATAGCGGGGTATTCCGCGAGTTTTGATTGTCAGAAAGCGACGCAGGCGGATGAAAAGGCTATCTGCGCTAACCGGAGCCTGAACGATATGGACGTGGTGATGGCGACGAAGTATGAGTTTCTGCGGGGGCTTTTTCCAATGGGGACGCGTGGCGAGATGATGGATGCACAAAAAACATGGCTCCATAGCCGGCAGAAATGCGGCAGCGACAGCCGTTGTTTGACGAAATCATACGAAGACCGGCTACAGCAACTTGATGAGATCTATGCAGGAATCGATAAACCTCTGTGATTCATCTGCTTCGGGGCTGGCGTTGTTCTGCGGTGGTGATGATTAAACGAATGCTGTGAACGGAGGTGAATAATTCAAAAGTGTCCCCTGCAGGAATCGAACCTGCAACTAGCCCTTAGGAGGGGCTCGTTATATCCATTTAACTAAGGGGACGAAGCGCCGGGATTATAGCGTTATTTTCGGCGCTCGTTAAGCTTGTACAGGCCAACTGCTTAATCTATAGCCATTTAGCGCTTTTTGGCCTCCTCGGCTGCACGAGCTTTCTTCTCATGACTCATGTCATTGCGAATCTGGGCATGGCTTAGTAAAGCGAAAATAAAGGTCCCGCCGCATATGTTGCCGGCAAGCGTTGGCAGAGCAAAAGGCCAGATAAATTCCTGCCACGGTAGCGTCCCGTTAAATACCAGGTAGAAAATCTCGACGCTGCCAACCACAATATGCGTGGTGTCCGCGAGGGCGATAAGCCAGGTCATCAGAATGATGACGACAATCTTTGCAGAACCTGCGGCAGGAAACATCCACACCATGGTGGCGACCAGCCAACCGGAGATAATCGCATTGGCAAACATCTCCAGCGGCGGGTTTTGCATGACCTTCAGGCTAATTTTAAGAAAGGCTTCGCGAGTGGGCTCATCGAACACAGGCATAACATCGAACGCCCAGGCCGCGATAGCGGTCCCGATTAAGTTACCTGCCAGCACAATCCCCCATAAACGTAACAGCAGGCCGATGTTGCCTGGAGTGGTTTTATGCATAATAGGCAGGACGGCGGTGACGGTATTCTCGGTAAACAGCTGTTGGCGAGCGAGAATGACGATCACAAAACCAAAGGTATAACCAAGATTTTCCAGCAAGAAGCCGCCGGGAAGTTCGCTCAGGTGGACATGGAAGATGCCTTTGGCGACCAGCGAGGCGCCCATCGAAAGTCCGGCGGCAATCGCTGACCATAATAGCGCCATGGCATCGCGTTCGAGCTCTTTCTCGCCCTCCTGGCGAATTACTTCATGAGTGGCCATCGCCTGTGAAGGCAGGCGTTCTTCATCAACCTCAATTTCTTCACCATTCTGCTTTTCTTCACTCTCTACTTCAACATCCTCATTATCATGGTGAGTTTGCGGTTTCATAACTTTTCCTCAACGGCGGGTCTTTATTATAATCCTAGAGCGGTTTCGGCTGTTCGGGTCGGATAAGCTCCTAAATTCTTCACAATGACAAGATTAGCAATACGGAAATTGCAAAATGTGTATAGAATCGGGACACCAACAATGATGCTAAAAAAGGCTATGCTGAAAGCAGGCACATGCTTACGGGCGATATCTTTATGGAGGCTGCTGTCCCCCGATAACCCCCAGCGATAGCTTAAATTAACAGGGAGACACCTATGAATTTTCGCCTGTCGGCGCTTGCGCTTGGCGCCACATTGCTGGTGGGATGCGCCAGTTCGAGTTCTGGCGATCGGCCGCAGGGGCGTTCAGATCCGCTTGAAGGCTTTAACCGTACCATGTTCAACTTCAACTTCAACGTTGTCGATCCCTATGTCCTTCGCCCCGTCGCGGTGGCGTGGCGTGATTACGTTCCGCAGCCGGCGCGTAACGGGCTGAGTAATTTTACCAGCAACCTCGAAGAGCCGGCGGTAATGGTGAACTCCTTCCTGAAAGGCGATCCCTATAAAGGAATGGTGCACTTTACGCGTTTCTTCCTGAACACCATCCTTGGGATGGGTGGCCTGGTTGATGTGGCCGGGATGGCGAATCCGAAACTACAGCGCGTTGAGCCTGCCCGCTTCGGTAGCACGCTGGGTCACTATGGCGTTGGCTATGGTCCATATGTGCAGTTGCCTTTCTACGGCAGCTTCACCCTGCGTGATGAGGGTGGCGATATGGCTGATGACCTGTATCCGGTTCTTTCCTGGCTGACATGGCCGATGTCTATCGGCAAATGGATGGTTGAGGGCGTTGAAACGCGCGCGCAGCTGCTGGATTCAGACGGCTTGCTCCGTCAGTCCTCCGATCCGTATATTTTAATGCGTGAAGCCTACTTCCAGCGTCACGACTTTATCGCCAACGGCGGTAAACTTTCCCCGAATGAAAACCCGAACGCGCAGGCGATTGAGGGCGATCTCAAAGATATTGATTCACAGTAACCGACGGGTAGAAAGTAAAAAGGGTGAACATCATGTTCACCCTTTTTTGTGGCTTCACATTATCAGAAACGGTAGTTGAAGTTCGCGCCGTACAGCCAGGCTTTACCTTCTGATTTAAAGGTATACGGCCCTTCTGTAAATTCAACGTGCTGACCATGCATATAAGACACACCGACGTCGACTGAGGCATCTTTATTAAAGGCGTAAGTCGTACCGGCGCTGAGCCACAGACGATCCTGGTCCGGAATAGAGATAGAGCGATTGGAAGCCGGGACCGGGCTATCATCAAAGGCGATACCGGTACGGAAGGTCCAGTTATCGTCGTGGTAATAGGTCGTACCCAGCGCGATACGGTAGGAATCTTTAAAACCTTCGTCCTTGTAGAACAGCGTTTCACCACCGCTGGTTTTGGTCGCTTTCAGCTCCTGGAACTGGCTCCAGCTGGTATAGGCCAGGCTGTAGTGAACGGCCCATTTTGGCGCCACGCGGTTATAACCTGATACTTCCCACATTTCTGGCAGATTCAACGTCAGAGAACCGCCAATCGTGGAGCCGCCGGTGCCGTACGGCAGGCCCAGGCCCAGAGCGGAGTTGATGGGGTTGAGGGAAGACGGCAGGCTGCTCTTGTAATCCCCGTCAAAATCAACTTTGACTTCAGAGCGGTAGGTTAAGCCGTAGCGGTTGTTTTTATCGACTTCATATAAAATACCGGCATTCCAGCCAAAGCCCCATTCATCACCCTTCAGACGAGCAATTTGGGTGTCGCGGCTGATACCGCCGGCCTGTTGACCGATGGCCGCAGCCTGAGCCGGGGAGAGTTTGCCGGCTTTCACCATTCCCGGTAGCTGTGCGCCGATAATTTCCGGTAAATCACCCGCATAGCGCTCTAATTTTGCTCGAGCGTACACGGCGTCAAAGCCCAGACCAAAACTCCAGTGGTCGTTGAGACGATAAGCGCCGCTCAGGTTCAGGTTAAGCGTTTCGAGATCGGTGGTACCGCCCATCGAGCCCGCGGCAAAATCGTTGTTGAACTCGGTGGCTAAACCATAGTTAGAGGTCAGGGAAGCTCCCCAACCGAACTGGTCGTTAATCGGCGCCACGAAGTGCAGATTCGGCACCCATGCGGTAGGTGCGATATTGTCCTGGCTGGCGTCATTACCGATAACTGAACTACCGGTGACGTTGACATCAGGATCGACGAAAATAGCGCCGCCGGAGAAGGTTGGACGGTCGAACATCATGATTAACGCCGGGTTACGACTGGCGTTTCCCGCATCATCAGCAATAGCGCCTTCACCTGAATAGGCGCGACCAAGGCCCGATGAAGAGAATTCGTTTAGCTGAAAGCCTGCTGACCAGGCCTGGGTTGAAACGAGTGCTACAGCCACTGCAAGGGCAGATTGGGTAAGGCGGGTTTTCTGGCTCATGCCCATAACCTCATAGAGTTATTTTTATTTAAACAATGTTACATGCTGTAACAGGAGCGCGAAGTGTAGGGTCTGCTTTACGACAGAGAAATCAGACCAGTGCGCTGAGTATAGGTCTGACCAGATGATATGTTGCAAGTTTGTTTATAAGTTTTTTCAATTGTGATCTAAGAAACGCGATCCAGTTGGCAAATTTGCCCGGGTACCTGTTACCCAAAGTAGGCGCTTTTTGTTTTGGATCATTTTTAAGTGTGATTTCGGTCACTTATCCCGTTTGTCGCCATTAACGACTGGAGGCAGGCATGCCCGGGGCGTAAAATACGCACATTATTTGTCTGGCACCTTGAGTGCATATACAGAGGAAATCTACGATGAGTAAATGCAGTGCTGATGAAACCCCGGTTTGCTGCTGTATGGATGTTGGCACCATTATGGACAACACCGATTGCACCGCCTCTTATAGCCGCGTGTTTGCGAACCGTGCCGAAGCCGAAGAAACGCTCGCCGCATTAAGCGAAAGAGCGCGTAACGTTGAATCAGAGCCGTGCAAAATCACCCCGACCTTTACCGACGTTGATGGTGGCGTGAAGCTGGATATCGATTTCGTGTTCAGCTGTGAAGCTGAAACCCTGATTTTCCAGCTCGGCTTGCGTTAATCCTTCCCTTAATGCCCCTCATGGCAGGGGCGTTACCTTTTCTAATCAATGTGTTTTGGCTCCCACTTTTTCGGTTCCCCGATTGGCTTAATGTAAAATATTAGTTAAAACTGTTATCAGGTCAGACCACTTTGTTTTATCGGTTAACAGGGGAGCGTTATGAGTCAGGCATTACCGCTAGTCACCCGCCAGGGCGATCGTATCGCGATAGTCAGCGGTTTACGTACTCCGTTTGCCCGACAGGCGACGGCTTTTCACGGCGTGCCGGCCGTTGATTTAGGTAAGCTGGTGGTCGGCGAAATGCTGGCTCGCAGCAACATCCCCGCGGACATAATAGACCAGCTGGTATTTGGCCAGGTGGTGCAGATGCCGGAAGCGCCGAACATCGCCCGGGAAATTGTGCTGGGGACCGGCATGAGCGTGCATACCGATGCCTACAGCGTCAGCCGCGCCTGTGCGACCAGCTTTCAGGCGGTAGCCAACGTCGCGGAAAGCCTGATGGCAGGCACTATTCGCGCGGGTATCGCCGGCGGAGCCGACTCCTCTTCCGTATTACCTATTGGCGTCAGCAAAAAACTCGCCCGAACGCTTGTTGATGCCAACAAAGCTCGCACCCTGGGACAGCGTCTGAAGCTATTTTCTCGGCTGCGTTTTCGCGACCTTCTGCCCGTACCGCCAGCGGTTGCCGAATACTCAACCGGCCTGCGGATGGGCGATACCGCCGAGCAGATGGCGAAAACGTGGACTATCACGCGCGAACGGCAGGATGCGCTGGCGCTGCGTTCACACCAGCTTGCCGCCAGAGCCTGGGAGGAAGGTAAGCTCTCGGCAGAAGTGATGACGGCTTACACGCCGCCGTTCCGTGAGCCGCTGGAACAGGATAATAATATTCGTAAAAATTCAACCCTCGCGGATTACCAAAAGTTACGCCCGGCCTTCGATCGTCAACACGGGAGCGTAACCGCCGCGAACAGTACGCCGCTAACCGATGGAGCGGCGGCGGTGATCCTGATGACCGAATCCCGGGCTAAAGAGCTGGGCCTTGTTCCGCTGGGCTATCTGCGAAGCTACGCTTTCACCGCGATTGATGTTCGCCAGGATATGCTGCTGGGCCCGGCGTGGTCGACGCCGCTGGCGCTGGAAAGAGCGGGGCTGACGCTGGCTGATTTGACCCTGATTGATATGCATGAAGCTTTTGCCGCGCAAACGCTGGCCAACCTGCAATGTATGGCCAGCGATCGCTTTGCCCGCGAAGTGCTTGGCCGCTCTCAGGCTACCGGGGAAGTGGACGAGAGCAAATTTAACGTGCTTGGCGGCTCGATTGCCTACGGTCATCCCTTTGCCGCCACCGGCGCGCGGATGATTACCCAAACGCTGCATGAACTGCGGCGGCGCGGCGGCGGATTTGGTCTGGTCACCGCCTGCGCGGCGGGTGGGTTGGGTTCAGCGATGGTTCTGGAGACCGAATAATGGAAACCGTATCGGCATTTACGCTTGAGGTTCGCCCGGACAATATCGCCGTCATCACCATTGACGCGCCCGGTGAAAAAATGAATACCCTGAAAGCTGAGTTCGCCAGCGAGGTACGGGGGATCATCCGCCAGATCCGCGACAATAAGGAACTGCGCGGCGCGGTGTTTATCTCGGCAAAAGCGGATAACTTTATCGCCGGGGCGGATATCAATATGATTGCCCGCTGCCATTCCGCGCAGGAAGCGGAGGCGCTTGCCCGTCAGGGTCAGCAAATCATGGCCGAGATCCACGGTCTGTCGATTCCGGTGATTGCCGCTATCCACGGCGCATGCCTGGGCGGCGGCCTTGAGCTGGCGCTGGCCTGCCACGGGCGGGTATGCAGCGATGACGATAAAACCCGGCTTGGCCTCCCGGAAGTTCAGCTGGGGCTGCTGCCCGGCTCTGGCGGAACTCAGCGTCTACCGCGATTAATTGGCGTCAGCGGCGCGCTGGAGATGATCCTGACCGGTAAGCAGCTTCGCCCGCGTCAGGCCCTGAAGGCAGGGCTGGTTGATGAGGTGGTGCCGCAGACTATCCTGCTGCAAACCGCGATTGAACTGGCGCTCAAAGGTCGCCCGGCAAGCCGCGCTGTTCCGGCGCGCGAACGTATTCTCGCAGGCCCGCTTGGCCGCAGCCTGCTGTTTCGTCTGGTCGCGAAAAAGACGCATCACAAAACCCAGGGGAACTACCCGGCAACTGAGCGCATTCTGCAGGTGATTGAAACCGGACTGGCGCAGGGCTGCAGCAGCGGATACGCCGAGGAGGCCCGCGCTTTTGGCGAGCTGGCGATGACGCCGCAATCGCAGGCGCTACGGTCGATTTTTTTCGCCAGCACCGATCTGAAAAAAGATCGCGGCGCGGATGCTGAGCCCGTCGCGCTGCGCAGCGTGGGCATTCTGGGCGGAGGACTTATGGGGGGCGGTATCGCTTACGTCACCGCCTGCAAAGGCGGATTACCGGTACGCATAAAAGACATCCAGCCGCGCGGGATAAATCACGCACTGAAGTACAGCTGGGATCTGCTCGATAAACAGGTGCGTCGCCGCTATCTGCGCGCCAGCGAGCGCGATCGCCAGATGGGGTTAATATCCGGTTCGCTGGATTATCAGGGATTTGCACATCGCGATGTGGTGATCGAAGCGGTGTTTGAAAACCTTACGCTCAAGCAGAAGATGGTCAGCGAAGTTGAACAGCACTGCCGCCCGGAGACGATCTTTGCTTCTAACACCTCGTCTTTACCGATCGGCGAGATCGCGGCGCATGCAAGCAGGCCGCAGCGGGTCATCGGGCTTCACTTCTTTAGCCCGGTAGACAAAATGCCGCTGGTGGAGGTGATTCCACATAGTGGTACGGATCGGCAAACAATTGCGACGGCGGTTAAGCTGGCGAAATTGCAAGGTAAAACGCCGATTGTCGTCGCCGATAAAGCGGGCTTTTATGTTAACCGCATTCTGGCCCCCTACATAAATGAAGCCATGCGCCTGTTGATGGAAGGCGAGCCGGTAGAGCATATTGATAACGCTTTGGTTAAATTCGGTTTTCCGGTTGGCCCTATTCAGCTCCTTGATGAAGTGGGAATCGATACCGGTACCAAAATTATCCCGGTGCTGGAGGCCGCATGGGGAGAACGTTTTAGCCCGCCTGCAAACATCATTAGTTCGATTCTGAATGACGATCGCAAAGGGAGAAAAAATAACCGGGGTTTCTATCTTTATGCGGCAAAAGGGCGTAAAAGCAAAAAACGGCCCGATCCTGCAATCTACGCTTTACTGGGTATTTCCTCACCGCAGGCGCGCTTGTCCGCGCAGCAGGTGGCGGAACGCTGCGTGATGATGATGCTTAACGAAGCGGCGCGCTGCTTCGATGAGCGAGTGGTTCGCAGCGCCCGCGATGGTGATATCGGCGCCGTATTTGGCATTGGTTTTCCGCCGTTTCTTGGCGGCCCGTTCCGCTATATGGATACCCTGGGAGCGGGGGAGGTCGCCGCGATATTGCAGCGCCTGGCTGCTCAGTACGGCCCGCGTTTTACACCATGTGACACTTTGTTACACATGGCCGAGCAGGGGGCGACCTTTTGGCCCGCTGAGGAACGTACGACCTAAGTTGTGGTCAAAGAAGGTAAATCCGGTAATGAACGGCGCTGCGCTTTGGCGATTTTGTAAGCAATAGTTGACTATACTTACGCCATTGAGGTAAAAAACAGCGTTTCATTCGTTGAATGGATCAGGCACAATGCCCGGCCACCGGGTCACCTGCGTATCGTCTACGTGGGTAAGACCGCGGTGCTTCTGGTTAACAAAAGCGGTGCAATATGCAAGTTTTTATCATGCGTCACGGCGACGCTGCCCTCGATGCAGCCAGTGACTCGGTTCGTCCATTAACCGTCTGCGGTTGCGATGAGTCTCGTCAGATGGCTACCTGGCTGAAAGGTCAAAAAGTGGATATTGAGCGGGTTCTTGTGAGTCCCTACCTGCGTGCAGAACAGACGCTGGAAATTGTTGGGGAGTGCATGAATCTGCCAAAAGATGTCGACGTGATGCCGGAACTCACGCCGTGCGGCGACGTTGGCATGGTTAGCGCTTATCTGCAGGCGCTGGCGAATGAAGGTGTGGCGACGGCGCTGGTCGTGTCTCACCTCCCTCTGGTGGGGTACCTCGTCTCAGAGCTGTGCCCGGGGGAAACTCCCCCGATGTTCACCACTTCGGCGATTGCCTGCGTCACGCTTGATGCCAGCGGCAAAGGCGAATTCAACTGGCAAATGAGCCCCTGCAATTTGAAGATGGCGAAGGCTATCTGATTCCCTCCGGGGCTGACGTTTACGGAAGCTCCGGCGGTTGCCACTCTTCAACTTCAATCAGTACCAGCAGTGCGGCGTCTCCGCCGTACTCTTTTGGTGCCTGATGAAACGCCATAATATGCGGGTGCTGGGCCAGCCACAGCGGCGTTTGCTGTTTAAGAATATGCTTTCCATGCCCGTGCATCACGCAGGCGCAGAATACGTGCTCGCGACGGCAGGCGGCAATCAAGGCTCCCAGTTCCTGCTTGGCCTGCTGCTGGGTTAAACCGTGCAGGTCGAGAAACAGCTCCGGCGAATAATCACCCCGACGCAGCTTTTTCAGCTCAAAATGGCTGACGTCCGAGCGCACATACTTAACCGACCCTTCGGTATTCAGCAGCGGCTGAAACTCATCGGAAAAATAGTGGCTGTTATCCGCCTGCTCCTGGAGCAGCCGCTTGGGCGGTACTTCAGCGATTTTTTTACGCTGCGGGCGATGAACGATGGTGTCCTGCTTAATCTGACGCGTGCCGGTCATCAGCTGCCGGAACAATGCCTGATCCTCCTCGCTTAGCGATGTTTTCTTTTTCATTATCTGATCTCATTTTTTCTTTGTCGGTAGTTTACCCGACTCGCCACGCATCCAGGCAAGGAAAACCTATTTTTCCCCCTCCGCCTGACGTAAGAATGCTGATTTATCCCCGTCTTCGTGGCAAACTAGCCGCCGAATTTATAGCAGAGCGTGCCCTGGGGGATAGCGTGGATAAAATTTTTGTTGATGAAGCTGTGAATGAGCTTCATACCATTCAGGACATGCTGCGTTGGGCGGTAAGCCGCTTCAGCGCTGCAAATATCTGGTACGGACACGGCACCGATAACCCGTGGGATGAAGCCGTACAGCTGGTGATGCCTTCGCTGTATCTGCCGCTTGATATTCCGGAAGATATGCGTACCGCGCGTCTGACTTCCAGCGAAAAACATCGCATCGTTGAGCGCGTCATTCGCCGTATTAACGAGCGCATTCCGGTCGCTTATTTGACCAACAAAGCCTGGTTCTGCGGCCATGAGTTTTACGTCGATGAACGCGTGCTGGTGCCGCGCTCGCCGATTGGCGAACTCATTAACAACCATTTTTCCGGCCTGATTGACCACTATCCGCAGCACATCCTTGATATGTGCACCGGCAGCGGCTGTATCGCTATCGCCTGCGCTTACGCTTTCCCGGAAGCGGAAGTCGATGCGGTGGATATTTCCCCTGACGCGCTGGCCGTTACCGAGCAGAACGTGGAAGATCACGGTTTAATTCATAACGTTACGCCGATTCGCTCCGATCTGTTCCGCGATCTGCCGAAGGTGCAATACGATCTGATCGTGACCAATCCGCCGTACGTCGATGAAGAAGATATGTCCGACCTGCCGGGTGAATATCGCCATGAACCGGTCCTGGGGCTGGCTTCCGGAAGCGATGGCCTGAAGTTAACCCGTCGGATCCTCGCCTGCGCGCCGGATTATCTCAGCGATGACGGTATCCTGATTTGTGAAGTCGGTAACAGCATGGTACATCTGATGGAGCAATATCCTGACGTGCCATTTACCTGGCTGGAGTTTGAAAACGGCGGCGATGGCGTCTTTATGCTGACTAAACCGCAGCTGATTGCCGCCCGCGCGCATTTCGGTATTTATAAAGACTAAAACAACACGCAAACATAACGACAAAAACGGAGCCGTGATGGCAGGAAACACAATTGGACAACTCTTTCGCGTCACGACGTTCGGCGAGTCGCATGGCCTGGCGCTGGGCTGCATCGTTGACGGCGTGCCGCCAGGCATTCCGCTAACCGAAGCCGATCTCCAGCACGATCTCGATCGCCGTCGTCCGGGAACCTCACGCTATACCACCCAGCGTCGCGAGCCGGACCAGGTGAAGATCCTCTCCGGCGTATTCGAGGGGGTGACCACCGGGACCAGCATTGGCCTGCTGATTGAGAATACCGACCAGCGTTCTCAGGACTACGGCGCCATTAAGGACGTTTTCCGCCCGGGACACGCTGACTACACCTACGAGCAGAAATATGGCCTGCGCGACTATCGCGGCGGCGGTCGTTCCTCTGCGCGTGAAACCGCCATGCGCGTGGCCGCAGGGGCGATTGCCAAGAAATTCCTCGCCGCGAAATTTGGTATTGTGATTCGCGGTTGCCTGACCCAGATGGGCGATATCCCGCTGGCGATAAAAGCGTGGGATCAGGTAGAGCAGAACCCGTTCTTCTGCCCGGATCCGGACAAAATCGAAGCGCTTGATGAACTGATGCGCGGCCTGAAAAAAGAGGGCGACTCCATCGGGGCGAAGGTCACCGTGGTGGCCGATGGCGTACCGCCGGGACTGGGCGAGCCGGTATTCGACCGTCTGGATGCCGATATCGCGCACGCGCTGATGAGCATCAATGCGGTGAAGGGCGTGGAAATTGGCGATGGTTTTGAGGTGGTGAAGCTGCGCGGCAGCGAAAACCGCGATGAAATTACCAAAGCGGGCTTCCAGAGCAACCACGCGGGCGGCATTCTCGGCGGCATCAGCAGCGGTCAGCAGATCGTGGCGAATATCGCGCTGAAGCCGACCTCCAGCATCACCGTCCCGGGTCACACGATCAATCGCTTTGGCGAAGAAGTTGAGATGATCACCAAAGGGCGTCACGATCCTTGCGTCGGTATTCGTGCGGTACCTATTGCCGAAGCGATGCTGGCGATCGTGTTAATGGATCACTTTATGCGTCAGCGCGCGCAAAATGGCGACGTGACGACATCAATTCCACGCTGGTCATAGATGAAAAACACCGTTATCGCACTGCTGGCGCTCCTCGCCAGCGGTACCAGCCTGGCGGCGACGCCGTGGCAGAAAATTACGCAGCCCGTTAGCGGCAGCCCGCAGTCCATTGGCGCGTTTGCCAATGGCTGTATCGTTGGCGCGCAGGCGCTGCCGTTAAACGCCACTGGTTATCAGGTGATGCGTACCGATCAGAATCGCTACTTCGGCCATCCGGACCTCGTGCAGTTTATTCAGCGTCTGAGCAATCAGGCGCACAATAAAGGCATGGGAACGGTGCTGATTGGCGACATGGGTATGCCGGCCGGCGGGCGCTTTAACGGCGGCCACGCCAGCCATCAGTCCGGACTGGATGTCGATATTTTTCTTCAGCTGCCGCAGGCGCGTTGGAGTTCAGCTCAGCTGCTGAAGCCGCAGCCGCTGGACCTGGTGGCCCGCGACGGCAAACGCGTAGTGCCGTCGCTGTGGAGCCCGCAAATCAGCCAGCTGATTAAGATGGCGGCGCAAGATAGCGACGTTACGCGTATTTTCGTCAACCCGGCGATTAAGCAGCAGCTGTGCCTGGATGCCGGTAGCGATCGCGACTGGCTACGCAAAGTTCGCCCATGGTTCCAGCACCGAGCGCATATGCACGTGCGCCTGCGCTGCCCGGCCGACAGCCTCGAGTGTGAAGACCAGGCTCCGCCTCCGGCGGGCGATGGCTGCGGTGCGGAATTGCAAAGCTGGTTTGAACCCCCTAAGCCAGGATCAACCCCTCCTGTGAAGAAGACGCCGCCTCCGCTGCCGCCTTCCTGCCAGGCGCTACTGGATGAGCATATTCTTTAATGGATAGTTTTATCGACGTTTTTATGGTGTCACCGACGGTACTGGTCGTACTGTTTTTCGTGGCCATTCTGGCGGGATTTATCGATTCACTGGCGGGCGGCGGCGGGTTATTGACCGTCCCGGCCCTGATGGCGGCGGGTCTTCCCCCTGCGCAGGCGCTGGCCACCAACAAGCTGCAGGCCTGCGGCGGGTCGCTGTCCGCTTCGCTTTATTTCATCCGCCGCAAGGTGGTGAATCTTGCCGACCAGAAGCTCAATATTCTGATGACCTTTCTCGGCTCGACGGGCGGCGCGCTGCTGGTCCAGCACGTCCAGTCCGATATTCTCAAGCAGATACTGCCAATCCTGGTTATCGGCATTGGCCTCTATTTTCTGCTGATGCCGAAGCTCGGCGAAGAGGACCGGCAGCGACGTCTGTACGGTCTGCCGTTTGCCCTGGTGGCTGGCGGCTGCGTCGGTTTTTACGACGGTTTCTTTGGCCCGGGCGCCGGATCGTTTTACGCGCTGGCTTTCGTCACCCTCGCGGGGTTCAACCTGGCGAAATCGACCGCGCATGCAAAATTGCTTAACGCGACGTCTAACGTTGGCGGCCTGCTGTTGTTTATTATTGGCGGCAAGGTGATATGGGCTACCGGCTTTGTGATGCTGGCCGGGCAATTTATCGGCGCCCGTGCGGGATCGCGGCTGGTGCTGAGCAAAGGACAGTCACTGATTCGACCGATGATCGTCGTGGTGTCGGCGGTGATGAGTGCAAAACTGCTTTATGACAGCCATGGACAGGAGTTCCTCCAGTGGCTGGGGATGAACTAATGAACAGCACGCATAAATATGAACAGCTGATTGAAATTTTCGACGGCTGTTTTGCTGAAGATTTTAATACCCGTCTGATTAAAGGCGATGACGAACCGATCTATCTTCCGGCAGATGATGACGTGCCTTACAACCGTATCGTCTTTGCCCACGGCTTTTACGCCAGCGGACTGCACGAGATATCGCACTGGTGCATTGCCGGGAAGGCGCGACGTGAGCTGGTAGATTTCGGTTACTGGTACTGTCCGGACGGTCGCGACGCGATGACCCAGTCTCAATTTGAAGACGTTGAGGTGAAGCCTCAGGCGTTTGACTGGCTGTTTTGCGTGGCGGCGGGATACCCATTTAACGTCAGCTGCGACAACCTGGAAGGGGATTTTGAGCCCGATCGGATCGCTTTTCAGCGGCGCGTGCATGCCCAGGTAATGACCTATCTGGAGCAGGGGATCCCTGAGCGTCCCGCGCGTTTCATTCAGGCGCTGCAAGAATATTACCAAACGCCGCCCTTGACGGCAGAACAGTTCCCGTGGCCGGAAGACCTGCACTAAGGCCACACTTTACATACTATGAGGAAAGAAGATGATCGCGGAGTTTGAATCACGCATTCTGGCGTTAATTGATGATATGGTCGACCACGCCAGTGATGACGAACTGTTTGCCGGCGGTTATCTGCGCGGCCACCTGACGCTGGCGGTGGCCGAGCTGGAAGGAGAGGGCGAGCATACTGCGCAAGCGGTACATGACAAGGTATCCCGGAGCCTGGAAAAAGCCATCAGCGCGGGCGAACTGTCGCCGCCGGATCAGGTTCTGGTGCAGGAAATGTGGAACAGTTTGTACCAGAAGGCGATGCAGAAATAGTTCTGCCCTCCGCCAAAGCCCGGCATTCGCTCAGCCGGGCTCTATTTCCCGCAATTATTTCACCGCTTTCCCTTTCAGCAGTTTTCTTACCCACAGTCGGTTAGGATTCAGCGCCGCCAGCGTTTCTTGATCCATGGGTAATGGCTCATTGCTCATTTGCGACGCCAGAATTTCAGCCGCCAGCGGCGCGGAGCACAGGCCGCGCGAGCCCAGAGCTCCCAGCATATACAGGTTGCGGTAAACCGGCGCTTCTCCGGCCTGCTCCTGACGTTCAGCCAGAGAGGCATATTCGCGTAAGGTGGCCTCATAATCAGGCACGTTGCCGACCATCGGCAAATGATCGCGGGTTGCGCAGCGCACGCCGCTGCGGGCCTGATTAGCGCCCACGTCTACCTCCCGCGTCCATTCCGCCTGCGGGAAACAGTCAATCAGGCGCTGACGATTCTGCTGCTGATCCTCGGCGCTAAACGCGGCCTCTGCCTGTCCGCGGTGGTAGCTTGCGCCAATGCAGTGTTGCTGATTATGCGGGTTTTGCGGCGTCAGGTAGCCGTTGTAGCACAGGACCTGGCGCAATTTCGATAGCCCTGGCGTCGTCGGAATATGGCTAACCTGACCGGCAACCGGGTACATGGGAAGATGCTCCGTCTGGCTAAAGCGGGTCAGCTGATGGCCGTTGGCCAGCACCACGACCTCGTGGTACTGCCGCTGGTTTAATTGCCAGCCGTTGTTGTCTGCGCTGAGATCCGTGACCGGATAATCGTAGCGCACGCGCAATCCGCGAGTGGCGGCGAGGGCCAGCAGTTCAGCGGTTAACTGCTGCGGACAAAGCCAGCCGCCGGCAGGATAGGCGATGCCCCCGCAGCCGGTTTCCACACCGGTTTGTTGCGCAGTGGTTCGGGCGTCCACGGCGACGGCGATTTCCGGCGGCAGGTTAAGCGCAATCATCTGGGCGATTTTCTGTGCGCTTTTCGTATCCCAGCCCAGCTGCGTCACGCCGCACCAGTCATGATCGAACATCACCGGCAGAGCGTCATACAGGCGGCGGGCGAAAGTAAATGCCGCCGGGAAGAAGCGGGCCAGGGCGGGATCGTGCTGGCTGAGCAGCGGATAGAGCGCGCCCTGGCGGTTTCCGGATGCGCCTTCAGCCGGCGCGCTGTCGGCGCAGTATAACGTTACCTGCCATCCGCGGCGCAGCAGCGCCAGCGCGAGCAGGGCGCTGGCGATCCCCCCGCCGATAATCGCGGCATCGCGCTGTTCCGTACCGCTGCGGGCAAACCACGGCGCGCGCGCGGGGATCTCCGGCGTTTCACGCATTTCGCCGGTCAGCATTTCGCGCTTGCGGCCAAAACCCTTGCGCTTCTGCATGCTGAAACCGGCCTCCTGCAGGCCGCGGCGCACAAAGCCGGCGGAGGTGAAGGTGGCCAGGGTACCGCCGGGTCTTGCCAGACGAGCCATCGCCGCAAACAGCTCCGCCGTCCACATGTCCGGGTTTTTTGCCGGGGCAAAGCCATCAAGAAACCAGGCGTCCACCTGCTGATTAAGCGAATCATCGAGCTCGTTGGTCAGTTCATTAATATCGCCAAACCACAAATCCAGCGTGACCCGCCCTTCATCCAGCAGCAGACGATGGCAGCCAGCGATGGGCAGAGGCCACTGCGCCTGCAGCAGCTCGGCCCAGGTTGCAAGCTCCGGCCAGCGCTGGTGGGCAAGGCGCAGGTCCTCCGCTTTCAGCGGAAATTTTTCGAAACTGATGAAATGTAATCTTTGCAGGGTAGCTTCTGGGTTATCGCGGTGAAAAACGTCAAACGCCTGCCACAGCGTGAGGAAATTCAGGCCGGTACCGAACCCGCTTTCGGCAACCACAAAGAACGGACGTGCATGCTCAGGGAAGCGTTCCTTGAGCTGGTTTCCGTCGAGGAAAACGTAGCGCGTCTCTTCCAGACCGTTGTCATTGGAAAAGTAGACATCGTCAAAATCTCGGGAAACAGGTGTACCCTCAGCGTTGAATTCCAGGTTGGCGGGTTGTATGGCGTTTTGTTTCACGTAAGTTACTCGAATCACAAGGCGTAGAACGATCTTAACGATGTGTGCCTGAGGGCGCAAATTTATACACAAATTGGCTGATCGGACTTGTTCGGCGTACAAGTGTACGCTATTGTGCGACTCGAAACTTAATATAGTGCGACTTACAGAGGTATTGAATGAAACGTGCAGTGATTACTGGCCTGGGCATCGTTTCCAGTATTGGTAATAACCAGCAGGAAGTCCTGGCATCTCTGCGTGAAGGACGCTCCGGGATCACTTTCTCTGAAGAGTTTAAAGATTCAGGAATGCGCAGCCACGTATGGGGCAACGTCAAACTGGACACCACCGGCTTGATCGACCGTAAAGTGGTTCGTTTCATGAACGATGCCTCTATCTATTCCTATCTTTCCATGCAGCAGGCAATTGAAGATGCTGGCCTGAAAGATGAAGTCTATCAGCAAAACCCGCGCGTGGGCCTGATTGCCGGTTCTGGCGGTTCTTCTAAATCTCAGGTTTTCGGCGCTGATGCAATGCGCAGCCCGCGCGGTCTGAAAGCGGTTGGCCCCTACGTGGTGACCAAAGCGATGGCGTCCGCGGTATCCGCTTGCCTTGCAACACCGTTCAAAATCTACGGCGTGAACTACTCCATCAGCTCCGCCTGTGCGACTTCCGCCCACTGCATCGGTAACGCTGTTGAACAAATCCAGCTGGGCAAACAGGACATCGTGTTTGCCGGCGGCGGCGAAGAGCTGTGCTGGGAAATGGCGTGTGAATTCGACGCGATGGGCGCGCTGTCCACCAAATACAACGAAACGCCAGAAAAAGCGTCTCGTACCTATGACACCCACCGTGATGGTTTCGTTATCGCGGGCGGCGGCGGTATGGTTGTGGTTGAAGAGCTGGAACATGCTCTGGCGCGCGGCGCGCACATCTATGCTGAAATCGTTGGCTACGGCGCAACGTCCGATGGCGCAGACATGGTTGCCCCGTCCGGTGAAGGTGCGGTTCGCTGCATGAAGATGGCGATGGACGGCGTTGACACACCGATTGACTACCTGAACTCCCACGGTACTTCTACTCCGGTAGGCGATGTGAAGGAGCTGGGGGCGATTCGTGAAGTCTTCGGTGATAACAGCCCAGCGATCTCCGCGACCAAAGCGATGACCGGCCACTCCCTGGGCGCCGCTGGCGTACAGGAAGCTATCTACTCCCTGCTGATGCTGGAACACGGCTTTATTGCGCCGAGCATCAACATCGAAGAGATGGACGAGCAGGCCGCCGGCCTGAATATCGTGACCGAGCCGACCGAACGCGCGCTGACGACCGTGATGTCTAACAGCTTCGGCTTTGGCGGGACTAACGCCACGCTGGTCATGCGCAAATACCGCGCATAACGAACACGCTTTACAAGGGGAGCCAACGGGCTCCCTTTTTTGTATTCTTGACAGACCCCCGGGAGAAAAGGCAAACTCCTGGCACAACATTATTCTCTCAGATAATGCGTAAGCGTTTAACGTCATCCAACGCGCCTTAACCCTGATAATCAGGTGGAGAGGGCGTGGTCTCACCTCGCCTTACTCTGCGAACTGGAGTAAAGCATGTCCGCAGTCACTGAAACAAAACGCACTCCTTCAGCGAATGGTTCGCTGTTTCGGATCACGTTCGCCGTTTTTCTCACCTATATGACCGTCGGCCTGCCGCTACCGGTTATCCCTTTGTTTGTCCATCAGGAACTGGGATTTGGCAATACCATGGTTGGCGTCGCCGTCGGTATCCAGTTTCTGGCGACCGTATTAACCCGCGGCTATGCCGGCCGCCTTGCCGATCAGTACGGCGCCAAACGCTCTGTCCTGCAGGGGATGTTGGCCTGCGCGCTGGCGGGGGGCGCCTGGCTGTGCGCCGCGCTGCTGCCGGTGCCGGTCATGGCGAAGTTTGGCCTGCTGGTGCTTGGCCGTCTGATCCTGGGTTTTGGTGAAAGCCAGCTGCTCACCGGTAATTTAAGCTGGGGGATGGGGCTGGTGGGGCCCATGCGCTCCGGTAAAGTCATGTCGTGGAACGGTATGGCGATATACGGCTCTCTGGCGGCCGGGGCGCCGCTGGGGCTGCTGATCTACAGCTATTACGGCGTCGCGGCGCTGGCCTGCGTCACCATGGTGCTGCCGTTAGTGGCCTGGGCGATTAACGGCACGGTGCGTAAAATTCCTGCTCACGGCGGCGAGCGGCCGTCGCTGTGGAGCGTGGTGGGAATGATCTGGCGGCCCGGTATCGGTCTTGGCCTTCAGGGCGTCGGCTTCGCGGTAATTGGCACATTTGTCTCTTTGTATTTCGCCAGCAACGGCTGGGCGATGGCCGGTTTTACGCTGACCGCGTTTGGCGGGGCGTTTGTCCTGATGCGCGTACTGTTTGGCTGGATGCCGGACCGCTTCGGCGGGGTGAAAGTGGCCATCGTTTCGCTGCTGATTGAAGCGATAGGCCTGGCGCTGCTCTGGCAGGCGCCCAATGCCTGGATCGCGCTGGCGGGGGCGGCGCTCACCGGCTGCGGATGCTCGCTTATCTTCCCGGCGCTGGGCGTCGAGGTCGTGAAGCGGGTACCGCCGCAGGTACGAGGAACGGCGCTTGGCGGCTATGCCGCGTTTCAGGATATCTCTTACGGCGTCACCGGCCCGCTTACCGGGCTGCTGGCGACGTCGTTAGGCTACTCTTCCGTCTTCCTGGCCGCGGCAATATGCGCCGTGCTGGGGATCCTGGTTAGCCTGGTGTCGCTGCGTAAGTAGCGCTTCATTCGGCCCGGCATGCGGGCCGATGATATCTCCTTAAATCACCAGCCACAGCAGGGCAAGCACCACGATAGCTGCCAGCGCGATAACCCATGGTTTTTTCAATACCAGCCACGGTGAGGCGGGAGGCGCCTGAACCGGCGGGATCGCCAGCGTCTCCTGGGCTCTGGCGACCCTGAGCACGAAAATTTTGTTGAGCAGCGTCAGCAGCTGCGCCGCGCTGAGCGGCGTTTTCGCCGTCGCGTGCCAGTGGGTTTGGGCAAAATCCATCACTCTTTGCCATTCCGCGGCTTCAAGCGGCTGTTTTAATGCGGCCTGCAGCGAGGTCAGCGTCGGCGCAGCCTGCGAACTGAGCGTTTGCCGGGCATGTAGCCAGTACGAGAGGGGAGTGAAGTGGGTCGCCGGGATCAGCTCTCCGCTCTTGACGCCGCTTAGCTCCAGCATGGATTGCCAGATAAGCTTGCTGGACTCGCCGGTGGCCGCCGCGAGTCTGGTCACCTGCTGATTGAGCGTGTTGTGCTCCGCGGGCAGCAGCGGACGATGCGTTGGCGGGCGCTGCTGCGGCTGAGGAATCGAGAGCTGGCCGCTTTGCAGGAGCTGCAGAACATTCTCCAGCTGCGGCTGGGACAAGGCATGCAGGGCGGTTTGACCGTCATGCTGACGAATATAATCGCTGACCGCCTGGCGATTGTTGCCCTGATTCAGCAGCTCGCTCAGCTGCGCCAGGATTTGCCGACGGTGATGATTTTGCTGGGCGAGGATTAGGCGCTGGTTCAGGCTGTTCTCGGCGGCGGCAAAATGGCTTGCCAGCAGCGGCGCGTCGTTTTTCAGGCTCAGATCGTGTTTTACGCAGGCCCACACTTCCGCATTTTGCTGGGATGTTAAAGCCACCAGGCGCGTAATGAGCCGCTCAAGCGCGGTACGCTGCTGAGTGGTGAGCGGAGGTTCGCCTGAGCCCGGAGGGCGATCGGACATACCTGAAACGGGTTGCGTCATGATTAATCCTTTGCGTATTGCTGTACTAAATTACTGTACTAAGGGCCGGGTGGTGATGTTCCTGGCGGGCAGATTATGGCACACTTCCCCGGTTTACTCTCGCTCTCAGACAGGTACTGAACCGTGAAAATCCTCGTTGATGAAAATATGCCCTATGCGCGCGAGCTTTTTAGCCGCCTGGGGGAAGTGAAGGCCGTTGCAGGTCGCCCTGTCCCGGTTGAAGCGCTGAATGACGCCGATGCGCTGATGGTGCGATCCGTCACCAAAGTTAACGAAGCGCTACTTTCTGGCAAAGCGATCAAATTTGTTGGCACCGCGACGGCGGGTACCGATCATGTCGATCAGGCGTGGCTACAGCAGGCGGGAATCGGTTTTTCCGCGGCGCCGGGCTGCAACGCTATCGCGGTGGTGGAATATGTGTTTTCCGCGCTGCTCATGCTGGCCGAGCGTGACGGTTTTGCGCTGGCCGACCGTACCGTCGGGATCGTGGGCGTCGGCAACGTGGGCGGGCGTCTGCAAAAACGCCTTGAGGCGCTGGGAATCAAAACGCTGCTCTGCGATCCGCCGCGCGCCGATCGCGGCGACGAGGGGGATTTCCGCTCCCTTGACGAGCTGGTGCAGGACGCGGACATTTTGACGTTCCATACCCCGCTCTATAAGGAAGGGCAGTACAAAACGCTGCACCTGGCGGATGAGGCGCTGATTCGCCGCCTGAAGCCGGGGACGATTTTAATCAACGCCTGCCGTGGTCCGGTGGTGGATAACGCCGCGCTGCTGCAGCGGCTGCAGGCCGGGCAGGCATTAAGCGTGGTGCTGGATGTCTGGGAGCCGGAGCCGGATCTGAATACCGAATTGCTCAAGCGGGTGGATATTGGTACGCCGCATATTGCCGGCTATACCCTTGAAGGCAAAGCGCGCGGTACGACGCAGGTTTTTGAGGCCTACAGCGCGTTTATTGGTCATCCACAGCAGGTGGCGCTGGACACGTTGCTACCGGCGCCGGAGTTTGGCCGCATTACGCTGCACGGGCCGCTCGATCAGGCAACGCTAAAACGGCTGGCGCATTTGGTGTATGATGTGCGCCGCGATGATGCGCCGCTGCGAAAAGTCGCGGGCGCTGCGGGCGAGTTCGACAAACTGCGCAAAAATTATCAGGAACGCCGTGAATGGTCTTCGCTGTACGTACAGTGCAGCGATGCGCAGGCGGCGACGCTGTTGCGCCAGCTGGGCTTTAACGCCGTTCATCATCCTGTTCGTTAATATCATCTTAATGCTCCTGCTGGATAATCCGGCAGGGCCGCTTTTTTCTGGAGTACACCACCATGTCTGAAGGCTGGAATATTGCCGTACTGGGCGCAACGGGCGCCGTAGGCGAAGCCCTGTTCGAAACGCTTGCCGATCGTCAGTTCCCGGTGGGGGATATTTATGCGCTGGCGCGTAGCGATAGCGCCGGTGAACATCTGCGTTTTTCGGGCAAGTCGGTTATCGTTCAGGATGCGGCGGAATTTGACTGGACCCAGGCCCAGCTGGCCTTTTTTGCCGCCGGTGTAGAGGCCTCCGCCGCGTATATCGAAGACGCCACTAACGCGGGCTGCCTGGTGATTGATTTAAGCGGTCTGTTTGCGCTGGAGCCGGACGTGCCGCTGGTGGTACCGGATGTTAACCCGTTCGTACTGGCGGATTACCGCAATCGTAACGTTATCTCGGTCGCGAATAGCCTGACCAGCCAGCTGCTGTCGGCGTTGAAACCGTTGATCGATCGGGGCGGCCTGGCGCGTATCAGCGTGACCAGCCTGCTTTCCGCTTCCGCTCACGGTAAAAAAGCGGTCGATGCCCTCGCGGGGCAGAGCGCCAAATTGCTTAACGGTATTCCGATCGACGAAGATGATTTCTTCGGTCGTCAGCTGGCGTTCAACATGCTGCCGCTGCTGCCCGATCGTGAAGGAAGCGTGCGTGAAGAGCGCCGTATCGTCGATGAGGTCCGCAAAATCCTGCAGGATGATGGCCTGATGATCTCCGCAAACGTCGTTCAGTCGCCGGTGTTTTACGGCCACGCGCAGATGGTGAGTTTTGAAGCGCAGCGTCCGCTGGCCGCCGAAGAGGCGCGCGATGCCTTTAGCCTTGGCGAAGATATCGAACTGTCCGAGGAGGGCGAGTTCCCGACGCAGGTCGGCGATGCTTCCGGTAACGCCCGCCTCTCCGTCGGCTGCGTGCATAACGACTACGGTATGCCTGAGCAGGTGCAGTTCTGGTCCGTCGCCGATAACGTCCGTTTTGGCGGCGCGCTGATGGCGGTGAAAATCGCTGAGAAGCTGGTTCAGGAGTATTTGTACTGATGTCTGAGATGGAGCAGCCGCCGGTCTACAAAATCGCGCTGGGCATCGAATACGATGGCAGCAAGTACTACGGCTGGCAGCGGCAGAACGAAGTCCGCAGCGTACAGGAGAAGCTGGAAAAGGCGCTCTCGCAGGTAGCGAACGAGCCTGTTAACGTTTTTTGCGCGGGCCGTACGGATGCTGGCGTTCACGGTACCGGTCAGGTCGTGCATTTTGAAACCCGCGCGCAGCGTCAGGATGCCGCATGGACGCTGGGCGTAAATGCGAATTTGCCCGGCGATATTGCGGTGCGCTGGGTAAAGCCGGTTCCACCAGATTTTCATGCCCGCTTCAGCGCCACGGCGCGTCGCTATCGTTATGTTATCTATAATCATCGTCTGCGGCCGGCGGTATTGAGCCGCGGCGTAACCCATTATTACCTCCCGCTGGATGCGGAGCGGATGCAGCGCGCCGCTCAGTGTCTGCTGGGAGAGAATGATTTCACCTCGTTTCGTGCGGTACAGTGCCAGTCGCGCACGCCGTGGCGCAACGTGATGCATATTAACGTCACCCGTTATGGTGCATATGTGGTGGTGGACATCAAAGCGAATGCCTTTGTACATCATATGGTAAGGAACATTGTCGGCAGTCTGATGGAAGTAGGTGCCGGTAACCAGCCAGAGAGCTGGATTGCAGAACTTCTGGCGGCAAAAGACAGGACGCTTGCCGCCGCAACGGCAAAGGCGGAAGGATTGTATCTGGTGTCGGTGGACTATCCGGCACACTACGACCTCCCGGTCATGCCGATGGGCCCGCTGTTTCTGGCGGACTAACCGGGTTATTAAGGGCTAACGCAAACTATGGACCTGATTCACTTTTTAATTGATTTTATCCTGCATATTGATGTGCATCTGGCTGAGCTGGTCGCGGAGTACGGCATTTGGGTATACGCGATTTTATTTTTGATTCTGTTCTGCGAAACTGGCCTGGTGGTCACGCCGTTCCTGCCGGGGGATTCGCTGCTGTTTGTGGCAGGTGCGCTCTCCGCGCTGCCGACCAACGATCTCAACGTGCATTTAATGGTGCTGCTGATGGTCATTGCCGCGATTGTTGGCGATGCCTTGAACTACACGATTGGCCGGCTGTTTGGCGAAAAGCTCTTCAGTAATCCCAATTCGAAAATTTTCCGCCGCAGCTACCTGGATAAGACCCATAGCTTCTACGAACGCCACGGCGGTAAGACCATCATCCTGGCCCGTTTCGTGCCGATCGTCAGAACGTTTGCGCCGTTTGTGGCGGGAATGGGGCATATGTCCTATCGTCATTTTGCGATGTATAACGTTGTTGGCGCGCTGCTGTGGGTACTGTTATTTACCTACGCGGGTTATCTGTTCGGCGATTTGCCGATCGTCCAGGAAAACCTTAAGCTGCTGATCGTGGCGATTATCGTCCTGTCCGTATTGCCGGGCGTGATTGAAGTCATCCGCCACAAGCGGGCGGCGGCGAAACAGGCGAAATAACGCGGCGACGATCTTCGGGCGGTATGCCGCCGCCCGAAGAGTGAAGTGTGAGCGGTTCGACCACTTTTTTATCCCATGTTACGGGATGTTATGATTTAATGTGCAACATTCATGGTCTGTGAGGGGCAAAAATGGCATTATGCGCCCCTTGCGACAAAACTGGCATCGACCAGGTTCAGGTAGAAAGGTTATCAATGAGCTGGATTGAACGAATTAAAAGCAATATAACCCCCACCCGTAAGGCAAGTATCCCTGAAGGTGTATGGACCAAGTGCGACAGCTGCGGTCAGGTATTGTACCGCGCAGAGCTGGAGCGCAACCTGGAGGTTTGCCCTAAGTGCGATCACCACATGCGTATGTCGGCGCGCAACCGCCTGCATAGCCTGCTGGACGAAGGTTCCCTCGTGGAGCTGGGAAGCGAGCTCGAGCCGAAAGATGTGCTGAAGTTCCGCGATTCGAAAAAGTATAAAGACCGTCTGGCGTCCGCCCAGAAAGAGACCGGCGAAAAAGACGCGCTGGTGGTCATGAAAGGCACCCTGCATGATATGCCGGTTGTTGCCGCCGCTTTCGAATTCTCCTTTATGGGTGGGTCGATGGGCTCCGTGGTCGGCGCGCGCTTTGTTCGCGCGGTTGAGCAGGCTCTGGAAGACAACTGCCCGCTGATTTGCTTCTCCGCATCCGGCGGCGCCCGTATGCAGGAAGCGCTGATGTCGCTGATGCAGATGGCGAAAACCTCCGCTGCGCTGGCGAAAATGCAGGAGCGCGGCTTGCCGTATATCTCCGTGCTGACCGACCCAACCATGGGCGGCGTGTCTGCGAGCTTTGCGATGCTGGGCGATCTCAACATCGCTGAGCCAAAAGCGCTGATCGGCTTTGCCGGCCCCCGCGTTATCGAGCAGACCGTTCGCGAGAAGCTGCCGCCGGGATTCCAGCGCAGCGAGTTCCTGATTGAGAAAGGGGCGATCGACATGATCGTACGCCGCCCGGAAATGCGTCTGAAGCTGGCCAGCATTCTGGCGAAGCTGATGAACCTTCCGGCGCCAAATCCGGAACCCGCTCACGAAGGTGAGGTGGTGCCACCGGTGCCGGATCAGGAACCAGAGGCCTGATAATGCAGAGGGCAGGCCTGACGGCGCTGCCCTTTTTTTTACGCGTAGTTATCCTAACTCTTGCCGGACATCATGGAAAAACAACCTATTCCTCAGGCCACGTCGCCCCTGGCTACGTGGCTTTCTTATCTGGAACATCTGCACAGCAAAACTATCGATCTCGGGCTGGCGCGCGTCAGCGAGGTCGCGCAGCGGATGGCGGTAATGAAACCTGCGCCGTTTGTCTTTACGGTGGCGGGGACCAACGGCAAAGGCACCACCTGCCGTACCCTGGAGTCGGTGCTGATGGCGGCGGGCTATAAGGTTGGCGTTTACAGTTCGCCGCATCTGGTGCGCTACACAGAGCGGGTGCGGGTGCAGGGCGAAGAGCTGGCGGAGCTCGCGCATACGACCTCTTTTGCCGAAATTGAAGCCGCGCGCGGCGAGATTTCCCTGAGCTATTTCGAGTTTGGCACACTCTCCGCGCTGTGGCTGTTTCAGCAGGCTCGGCTGGATGTGGTGATTCTTGAGGTGGGCCTGGGCGGCCGCCTGGATGCGACCAATATCGTCGATGCTGACGTGGCGGTGGTGACCAGTATTGCCCTCGACCATACCGACTGGCTGGGGCCCGATCGCGAAAGCATCGGCCGCGAAAAGGCGGGGATTTTCCGCCCTGGTAAACCGGCTGTCGTCGGCGAACCCGATATGCCGTTGACCATCGCTGAGGTGGCGAGCGAAAAAGGGGCGCGGCTCCTGCGCCGTGACGTTGACTGGCAGTATGACGCCAGTGAACAAGGCTGGTCCTTCCGCGATCGTCAGGGGGCGTTAAGCGATCTGCCGCTGCCGCAGGTCCCGCTGCCGAATGCGGCTACGGCGATTGCGGCCTTGCGCGCCAGCGGGCTTAAGGTCAACGAGCAGGCGTTGCGCGATGGCGTTCAAAACGCGATGCTGCCGGGGCGTTTTCAGATAATCAGCGATGCTCCCCGGACGATCCTGGACGTTGCCCATAATCCGCATGCGGCGGCCTATCTCGCCGGGCGTCTCAAAACCTTATCGAAAACGGGGCGCGTGCTGGCGGTTATTGGTATGCTGCATGACAAGGATATCGCGGGAACGCTGGCAAATTTACAGGCCGAAGTTGACGACTGGTACTGCGCGCCGCTGGAAGGGCCGCGCGGAGCCACGGCGGAGCAGCTGCTGGAACATTTGCGCGCAGGTAAAGTCTATACTAGCGTCGCTGAGGCGTGGCATGCCGCGATGGCGGACGCCGGGCCTGAAGATACGGTGCTGGTGTGTGGTTCATTCCATACGGTGGCGCATGTAATGGAAGAAATAGACGCGGGGAGAATCGGTGGCGAGTAAGTTTCAGAACCGTTTAGTCGGGACGATTGTGCTGGTGGCGCTGGGGGTGATTATCCTGCCAGGGCTGCTGGATGGTCAGAAAAAACATTATCAGGATGAGTTTGCCGCCATTCCGCTGGTGCCAAAACCGGGGGATCGCGATGAGCCGGATATGCTGCCAGCGGCGACCCAGGCGCTGCCTTCGCAGCCTCCTGAAGGGGCGGCGGAAGAGGTGAGGGCCGGCGATGCCGCTGCGCCATCGCTGGATCCGTCGCGGATACCGGTGAACAACAACAGTTTTGATGTGGTGCAGGAGCCGGTGGTCGCACCGAAACCACAGCCGAAACCTCAGCCGAAGCCGGTAGAGAAGCCGCAACCGCAACCACAGCAGCAGGTTGCGGCGCAGACGCCGCCGCCTAAACCGCAGCAGCAGGCTGAAATTCCGGCACCGACCGGTAAAGCCTATGTGGTGCAGCTTGGGGCGCTGAAGAACGCCGATAAGGTCAACGAGATTGTCGGTAAGCTGCGCGCTTCCGGCTTTAAAGTTTACACGTCGCCTTCGACGCCGGTGCAGGGTAAAATTACCCGTATTCTCGTGGGGCCGGATACCTCGAAGGATAAGCTGAAAGGTCAGCTTGGTGAGCTGAAGCAGCTTTCGGGACTTAGCGGCGTGGTCATGGGCTACAGTCCGAACTAACTCTCTCTTTTTTAAAGGAGTAGAGTGCTGAAACCCCTGTCTGACGCGCCCTGAAGAGGCGAAAGGCAGTATGGCGTTGAATGTTTTTTCAGCGCCATTTTTATTTCTGTAGGGCACGGAAATCCCTACGCAAACGTTTTCTTTTTCTGTTAGAATGCGCCCCGAACCGGACGACAGGGCGTAAAATCGTGGGACGTATATGGTCTGGATTGATTACGCCATAATTGCGGTGATTGGTTTTTCCTCACTGGTTAGCCTGATCCGCGGCTTTGTTCGTGAAGCTTTATCGCTGGTAACCTGGGGATGCGCTTTCTTTGTTGCCAGTCATTACTACACTTACCTGGCTGTCTGGTTCACGGGCTTTGAAGACGAACTGGTCCGAAATGGGATTGCTATCGCGATACTGTTTATCGCAACGCTTATCGTCGGCGCTATCGTTAACTTTGTGATAGGTCAGCTGGTGGAAAAAACCGGCCTGTCGGGAACCGACAGGGTGTTAGGGATCTGCTTTGGCGCCCTGCGCGGGGTGCTAATCGTCTCGGCGATTCTGTTCTTTCTCGATAGCTTTACCGGTATGGCGAAAAGCGAAGACTGGCAAAAGTCTGAGCTTATCCCGCAGTTCAGTTTCGTTATCAGATGGTTCTTTGACTATCTGCAGAGCTCGTCAAGTTTCTTGCCCAAAGCATAAGCGTTGGGATGTAGCTTAACGAGGAAAAGACGTATGTGCGGTATTGTCGGTATCGCCGGTGTTATGCCGGTAAACCAGTCGATTTATGACGCGTTAACGGTGCTTCAGCATCGTGGCCAGGATGCCGCAGGCATCATCACCATTGATGCGAACAACTGTTTCCGTTTGCGTAAGGCGAACGGTCTGGTGAGCGACGTTTTTGAAGCTCGCCATATGCAGCGTATGCAGGGCAATATGGGTATTGGTCACGTTCGTTACCCGACGGCTGGCAGCTCCAGCGCCTCCGAGGCACAGCCTTTCTACGTCAACTCGCCGTACGGCATTACGTTGGCGCACAACGGTAACCTGACTAACGCTCACGAGCTGCGTAAAAAGCTGTTTGAAGAAAAACGCCGCCACATCAACACCACCTCTGATTCCGAAATCCTGCTCAATATCTTCGCCAGCGAGCTGGACAACTTCCGCCACTATCCGCTGGAAGCAGACAACATTTTTGCGGCGATCGCCGCCACCAACCGCCAGATTCGCGGCGCTTATGCCTGCGTGGCGATGATTATCGGTCACGGCATGGTCGCTTTCCGCGACCCGAACGGCATCCGTCCGCTGGTGCTGGGCAAGCGCGATATCGGCGATGGCCGCACCGAGTATATGGTTGCTTCGGAAAGCGTGGCGCTGGATACGCTGGGCTTTGAGTTCCTGCGCGACGTGGCGCCTGGTGAAGCGGTGTATATCACCGAAAAAGGCCAGCTGTTTACTCGCCAGTGCGCGGAAAACCCGGTCAGCAACCCGTGCCTGTTCGAGTACGTCTATTTTGCGCGTCCGGACTCCTTCATCGACAAAATTTCCGTTTACAGCGCCCGCGTCAATATGGGCACGAAGCTGGGCGAGAAAATTGCCCGCGAGTGGGAAGATCTGGATATCGATGTGGTCATTCCCATTCCGGAAACCTCCTGCGATATCGCGCTGGAAATTGCCCGCATCCTCGATAAGCCGTATCGCCAGGGGTTTGTTAAAAACCGCTACGTTGGCCGTACCTTTATCATGCCCGGTCAGCAGCTGCGCCGTAAGTCCGTGCGCCGTAAGCTTAACGCCAACCGCGCCGAGTTCCGCGATAAGAACGTGCTGCTGGTGGATGACTCCATCGTGCGCGGCACCACCTCTGAGCAGATTATCGAGATGGCGCGCGAAGCCGGGGCGAAGAAAGTGTATCTGGCCTCCGCTGCGCCGGAAATTCGCTTCCCGAACGTGTATGGCATCGATATGCCAACCGCCAATGAGCTGATAGCCCACGGGCGTGAGGTAGATGAGATCCGCCAGATCATCGGCGCCGATGGCCTGATTTTCCAGGATCTGGACGATCTGATTGACGCGGTGCGCGCGGAGAATCCGGATATTCAGCAGTTTGAATGCTCGGTGTTCAACGGTATCTACGTCACTAAAGATGTCGATCAGCAGTATCTGGACTATCTCGACTCTCTGCGTAACGACGACGCGAAAGCGGTTCAGCTGCAGAATGAAGTTGAAAACTTAGAGATGCACAACGAAGGGTAATCCTCTGTTTTGCTGAGAGCCCGCGGTCTGACGGCCGCGGGCTTTTTTATTTTCTCGCGCCAAATGCGGGTCCGCGGTTGCGTCGGAGACTATAATCCGGCAAAGTCTGCGCCATTGTGTGAAAGGGGCAATCATCGTGAAGCGACTCATTATCGGTATTTCTGGCGCCAGCGGCGCGATTTACGGCGTACGCTTGCTCCAGGTTTTGCGCGAGGTTTCGGATGTCGAAACCCATCTTATTTTAAGCCAGGCCGCGCGTCAGACGCTGGCGCTGGAGACGGATTTCTCCCTGCGCGAGGTGCAGGCGTTAGCCGACGTGGTGCACGATGCCCGCGATATCGCCGCCAGCATCTCTTCCGGCTCTTTTAAAACCGCCGGGATGGTGATTTTGCCATGCTCAATGAAGACCCTCTCCGGCATTGTTCATAGCTATACCGACGGGCTGCTGACCAGGGCGGCGGACGTGGTGCTTAAAGAGCGCCGCCCGCTGGTGCTGTGCGTACGGGAAACGCCGTTCCACCTTGGCCATTTGCGGCTGCTGGTCCAGGCGGCGGAAATGGGCGCGGTGATTATGCCGCCGGTTCCGGCGTTTTATCATCGCCCGAAAAGCCTGGACGATGTGATTAATCAGACGGTCAATCGCGTGATCGATCAGTTCGATATCTCTCTTCCGCAAGACCTCTTTTCCCGCTGGCAGGGCGCGTAGGGCGCACTAAGATAGTGCGCTTTGTTCACATCCGCCTCCCCGCAGTGCAATTTTGTCGCCTCGATCAAATCCTCAACATTTAATTTGTTTTTTTGCGCTGCGGCACTGCGGTTTATCCGTTATTGCTGGTATCTTCCCTTTTAAGACAAACTTGCAACCTTTATTTAACAAATTTAACGCCATTTCCAGCACGCACTGAGAAAATGGCATAAAACGTGCAAGATTTTGTCGGCAGTACAAATAACAAGATAACGCATCGCATAACAACATCACGACACTTAAGGGTAACCTATGAAGAAGACGGTCCTGGCTCTCTCTTTAATGATGGGAATTTGCAGCGCCTCCAGCGCGTTCGCCGCGCTGCCGCAGAGTATCCGCATTGGCACCGATGCCACCTACGCGCCTTTCTCTTCAAAGGATGCGAAAGGGGATTTCGTGGGTTTTGACATTGATTTGGGTAACGAGCTCTGTTCGCGCATCAAAGTAAAATGCACCTGGGTCGGCAGCGATTTCGACTCCCTGATCCCGTCGCTGAAGGCCAAGAAAATCGACGCCATTATCTCTTCGCTGTCGATTACGGAAAAACGCCAGCAGGAAATCGCCTTCTCTGACAAGCTCTACGCGGCCGACTCCCGCCTGATCGCCGCCAAAGGCTCGCCGATTCAACCGACGCTGGAATCCCTCAAAGGCAAGCATGTTGGCGTACTGCAGGGCTCCACCCAGGAGGCCTATGGTAATGAACGCTGGCGCAGCCACGGCGTGGACGTTGTGGCCTATCAGAATCAGGATTTGATCTACTCAGACCTCGCTGCGGGTCGCCTGGACGCCGCGTTGCAGGATGAAGTGGCCGCCAGCGAGGGCTTCCTCAAGCAACCTGCCGGTAAAGATTTTGCCTTTGCCGGTCCTTCCGTTAAAGACAAAAAGTTCTTCGGTGATGGTACCGGCATCGGCCTGCGTAAGGACGATAGCGAGCTGAAGGCCGCGTTTGATAAAGCGCTGGCCGACATGCGTAAAGACGGCACCTACGACAAAATGGCGAAGAAATACTTCGACTTCAACGTTTACGGTGATTAAGACGCCCGCTGGCCCGCACGCCGGGCCATGCGCATCCCTTTCTGTCTGATTTTGGTGCAGCTGCGCTTTTAGCGGATCAATTTGGTGCAGGAAATTGCGCACGCGATGTTAAAAAGTGCATAGTTAAGCGTTTCCGATGCGAAAAAATTTGCTTTCCGGCGCAGAATGCTTTGCCTTACCGGGGCGAATAATGGCACGATAACTGCCGTAAGTACTTCTAATAAATCCGTTAGAATGACAGTCTGTTGAGGATAGTTATGAAAAAACTGGCGTTGTCTCTCTCTTTAGCGCTGGCCCTTTCCAGCGTTTCCACTGTATTCGCAGCCATTCCGCAAAAAGTCCGCATCGGCACCGATCCTACTTATGCCCCGTTCGAATCGAAGAATGCGCAGGGTGAATTGGTGGGTTTTGACATCGATCTGGCAAAAGAGCTCTGTAAGCGTATCAATACGCAATGTACCTTCATTGAGAACCCGCTGGACGCGCTGATCCCTTCTTTAAAAGCGAAGAAAATCGACGCCATCATGTCTTCGCTTTCGATCACCGAAAAACGCCAGCAGGAAATTGCCTTCACCGACAAACTGTACGCGGCTGATTCGCGCCTGGTCGTGAAAAAAGGCAGCGATATTACGCCAGACCTCGCGAAGCTGAAAGGCAAGCGCGTTGGCGTTCTCCAGGGTACCACCCAGGAAACCTACGGCAACGAGCACTGGGCGCCAAAAGGCATTGAAATTGTTTCCTATCAGGGACAGGACAATATTTATTCCGACCTGACTGCCGGACGCATTGACGCGGCGTTCCAGGATGAAGTCGCCGCCAGCGAAGGCTTCCTCAAACAGCCTATCGGCAAGGATTATCAGTTCGGCGGTCCGTCGATTAAAGACGAGAAGCTGTTCGGCGTCGGCACCGGTATGGGGCTGCGCAAAGAGGATAACGAACTACGTGAAGCACTGAATAAAGCCTTTGCCGAGATGCGCCAGGATGGCACCTACGACAAGCTGGCGAAGAAATATTTCGATTTTAACGTGTACGGCGACTAACCATCCCGCGTACCCCGTCGCGCGTTATTTTGCGCGCGATGGTTGATGACAGACAGGGCAGACAGCATGCTGTACGGGTTTTCACAGGTTATTTTTCAGGGCGCGCTGGTCACCCTTGAGCTGGCGTTAAGCTCGGTCGTTCTGGCGGTGCTTATCGGTCTGGCGGGCGCCGGGGCGAAACTTTCCAACAATCGTCCGTTGGCGTTGATTTTTGAAGGCTATACCACCTTAATCCGCGGCGTGCCCGATCTGGTGCTGATGCTGCTGATTTTCTACGGGCTACAGATTGCGCTCAACGGCGTAACCGATGCGCTTGGCCTGGCGCAGTTTGATATCGACCCCATGGTGGCGGGGATCATCACGCTGGGCTTTATTTACGGGGCCTACTTCACCGAAACCTTTCGCGGCGCCTTCCTGGCGGTGCCAAAGGGACATATTGAAGCGGCGACGGCCTTCGGCTTTAGCGGTGGGCAAACCTTTCGTCGTATTCTGTTTCCGGCAATGATGCGCTATGCGCTGCCCGGAATCGGCAACAACTGGCAGGTTATCCTCAAAGCGACCGCGTTGGTCTCACTGCTGGGACTGGAAGATGTGGTCAAGGCAACCCAGCTGGCGGGTAAAAGCACCTGGGAGCCGTTCTACTTTGCCATCGTCTGTGGCCTGATTTATCTGGTATTTACAACGGTTTCCAATGGTGTGCTGCTGATGCTCGAACGCCGTTATTCTGTGGGCGTGAAGAGGGCCGACCTGTGATTGATATTATTCAGGAGTACTGGAAATCCCTGCTGTGGACCGACGGCTATCGTTTTACCGGCGTGGCGATTACGCTCTGGCTGCTGATCTCTTCCGTGGTGATGGGCGGCATCCTGGCGGTTTTCCTCGCCATTGGCCGAGTGTCGAGCAATAAATTTATCCAGTTCCCCATCTGGCTGTTCACCTATATCTTTCGCGGCACGCCGCTGTACGTCCAGCTGCTGGTGTTCTATTCCGGAATGTACACGCTGGAGGTCGTCAAAGGCACAGAACTGCTGAACGCCTTCTTTCGCAGCGGCCTGAACTGTACGGTGCTGGCGCTGACGCTGAATACCTGCGCCTACACCACGGAGATTTTCGCCGGGGCGATTCGTTCAGTGCCGGCAGGCGAGATAGAAGCCGCCCGGGCGTACGGTTTTTCGTCGGTCAAAATGTATCGCTGCATTATTTTGCCTTCCGCGCTGCGTATTGCGCTGCCTGCATACAGCAACGAAGTGATTCTGATGCTGCATTCCACCGCGCTGGCTTTTACCGCCACGGTGCCGGATCTGCTGAAAATTGCCCGCGATATTAACTCGGCAACCTACCAGCCGTTTACCGCCTTCGGTATTGCCGCAGTACTGTATTTAATTATCTCGTATGTGTTGATTAGCCTGTTCCGCAGGGCGGAAAAGCGCTGGCTCCAGCATATCAAACCTTCTTCGACGCACTGAGAACGCCATGTCCGACAATAAATTAAATGTAATCGATCTGCATAAACGTTACGGAGAGCATGAAGTACTGAAGGGCGTCTCACTGCGGGCGAAAGCCGGAGACGTGATCAGTATTATTGGCTCATCCGGTTCCGGGAAAAGTACCTTTTTGCGCTGTATTAACTTTCTTGAGAAGCCCAGCGAAGGGACGATCGTTGTTAACGGGCAAAACATTGGCCTGGTTCGCGATAAAGACGGTCAGTTAAAGGTTTCTGATAAAAATCAGCTACGTTTGCTACGTACTCGCCTGACGATGGTATTCCAGCATTTTAACCTGTGGAGCCATATGACGGTGCTGGAAAACGTGATGGAGGCGCCGATTCAGGTGCTGGGCCTGAGTAAACAGGAAGCGCGCGATCGGGCGGTAAAATACCTGGCGAAAGTTGGTATTGATGAACGCCAGCAGATTAAATATCCGGTTCATCTCTCCGGCGGCCAGCAGCAGCGCGTTTCCATTGCCCGCGCGCTGGCGATGGAGCCTGACGTACTGCTGTTTGATGAACCGACGTCGGCGCTTGACCCTGAACTGGTGGGCGAAGTGCTGCGGATCATGCAGCAGCTGGCGGAAGAGGGGAAAACCATGGTCGTGGTCACCCATGAAATGGGCTTTGCACGCCACGTCTCCTCGCACGTGATCTTCCTGCATCAGGGCAAAATTGAAGAAGAAGGGCATCCTGACGAGGTTTTCGGCAATCCGAAAAGCCAGCGTCTGCAGCAGTTCCTGAAGGGCTCTTTGAAGTAAACACAGTCCAGCCCCCGGCGGAACACTCTCCGTCGGGGCGGCTAACGCTCCAGCCGATACACCCAGTCGTCATAGTCAATGCCGTTCAGATGATACGCTTTTTCGAGCACCTGAATGCGGATAAAGCCGTGTTTTTCCAGCAGACGGGAAGAGCCAGCGTTACTGCCCAGCACCCAGGCATTTATTGCGTGAACGCCGAGCTGCTGAAATCCGTAGTCGCAAATCGCTTTTAGCGCTTCACTGGCGTAACCCTTCCCCTGAGCCTCAGGCAGGAGAGCGTATCCGACATCCGCTTCGTGCGGATTTTTACCGCTGATGCGCAGGCCAATATCGCCAACCGCCGCGCCGCTGGCGTCGCGCAGTACGAATACGCCCGGGTCAGCGCAGCGTGATGCAAACAGCGTCCGCAGCGCCGGCTCCTCAAGAATCTCGCCCATATAGCGCATCACTTCCGGGTCTCGTCGTAAGCGCAGGAAAAAAGGCCAGTCGGATGAGTGAAACGGAGAGAGGCGCAGGCGCGGAGTGGTGAGTATTCTCATAAAGCGGTCCATAGCGGTGGATTATTCCGCCACCTTAACATCATAAAGCGCCGGAAGGGCAATGCGTCTAAGCAACCGTCGGACAAGCCCGGGGCTGATTTCCGAAGCCGTGAAGATAGCGCAGCACGGTGGTGCTCTCCGACGTCGCCCTCAGTTGTAGCGCCAGGTTGAGGTTATCCAGAACTGTCGCGTGGGCGACCAGCGGTGAATCTTCGGCAAGCCGTCCTTCCATCACCAGCCAGCCCACGACGGTTTTCCAGCGCCACAGCGGGGAATTGCCTTTAACCCGCTGTACCGGCCCGGGAAACTGACCTGAGCCTCGTGCGCCATCTTTTAATAAGGCGACGGCCTGTCGCGTCAGGCCGGTAAGTTCGGCAATATCGCTTAAACCGACCAGCGCGGAATCGACGGATTCAACCCGCGCGTTCAGAGCCGATGCGGATTCGATATCGGCAATCGCTGACAGAATAGCCTGCTCAAGAGAGTCTCTTTCGCGATCGAACTCCAGATAGACCGCCGTTCCGTAAAAACAGACCAGGGCGTCAGCGCAGCCTGCGGCATGCAGCGCATCTTCCAGACCCACGGTACGAGCAGTTACGCCGGAGAGGGTGAGCGTAAAATTATACAGCGCCATGGTTTAATCCTTCTTGTGGTTAATCTGACCCGAGGCAGGCGGCTGGCAGCGGTCGACCATTCTGATAATTTGCCTGGCGTGGTTAATGGGTACCGCAGGCGTTGACCAGATGCCCATCATATGTTCCCGGTGCCGGGCTGTCCCACACATCAACCTGCCAAAACAGTGAGCGCTTTTGCCGCCAGTGATAAAAATCCAGTCTCGTGCCAGCGCGTAGTCAATAGCTGCTCTGATATGTTTATCCGGATGTTCCTTCATCAATTCGTCCTGGTAATGCTGAATAAGTTGTTGACGAATGTCAACGGTGTGATGGTGTTAAATTACACACAGGGGTTATGGCAGAGTGATAGGCATATCACTGGAATGAGATTCACAGTTAAGGCGACACAGGACTGGTGATTTTTGCGCGCTGCGAGGCGGGTTCCATAAATTAATTAATCAGGGAGAGCGATACTCTCCCTGATGGACCTGGGCTACCGCAGCACATCGGCGAGGGCTTCTTCCAGATCGTACCAACGAAAGCCAAATCCGGCGGCTTCCAGGCGTTTAGGCAGCGCGCGCTGGCCGCCGAGTACCAGAACGGAAGATTCTCCCATCAGCAGGCGAATAGCCGCCGCCGGGACGCGGAAAATGGCAGGGCGATTTAGCGCATGCCCCAGCGCGTGGGCGAACTGCTCGTTGCGCACAGGGTAAGGGGAAACCATATTAAACGGCCCCCGCAGGTCGTTATCCAGCAGCCAGAGAATACCGTTGACCATGTCGTCGATGTGGATCCACGCCAGATATTGCCTTCCGCTACCGATAGGGCCGCCGAGGCCAAGCTTAAAGGCCGGCGTCATTTTGGCCAGAATGCCGCCTCGCGGCGCCAGCACCACGCCGGTACGCAGCAGGCAGACGCGGGTGCGATCGCTCTGCGCTTCGCAGGCGATTTGCTCCCAGCGGGCGCAAAGCTTGTGGGTAAACTCGTTGTGCGGTGGCTCCTCTTCGGTTACCACGACTTCACCGAGGTCGCCATAATAACCGGCGGCGGAGCCGCTAATCAGCACCGAGGGCGGCGTATCGCTGGCGTTGAACAGCGTGACCAGCTTTTGCGTGGTATCCCAGCGGCTGTGGCAGAGACGCTGTTTCTGCTCCGCCGTCCAGCGCTTATCGGCGATCGGCTCACCGGCCAGATTAATGACGGCATCAATGCCGTTGAGGTTCGCCTGATGCTCGAAATCGCGCCACAGGGTGACGCGCGAATCGAGGCGGCTTTTGGCCTTTTCAGGGCTGCGCGTTGAAACCGTTACGTGATGTCCAAGCTCCAGTAGCCGGGGGATCAGATGGCGGCCAATCAGGCCGGTACCGCCAGTAAGCAGAACGTTCATAGCGCCTCCCTAAGATGCGTCTAGCGCCGCCAGCTCATCGTCATGGATACCGAATCGGCGTAGCGCAGCGCATGCAGTTTATCGATCTCTACTTCAGCATATGTGACCCAGTGATGTTCGCGTGCGATGTCGAGCACATCCTGAGTTAATTTTTCCAGCAGAGAGAAGCGGTTATTCTCAATATGGCTAATAATGCGCTTGGTGATGGTGCGGTAGTTCAGCGCATCGTTAATATCTTCGCTGTTGCGCGATTTTTCCGCCGGGTAGTGGATCGCGACGTTAACCACCACGTCCTGGCGGTTGGCGATCTCTTCCTCTTTAATTCCGATAAAAGTACGCAGGCGCAGGTTCTTAATTCGAATAATGGCGTCTGGTTGAGACATGGCAGGCTTCCTCCGTGTAGTAATTTCCGCAATCATACATCAAAGCTTCCCGGGCGAGCAGGGGGTTAATGGGCTTCTGTTTTCAGAAGCGCTTCAACGGTGGCCGGGCGCTGGCGAATGCGTTCAAACCAGTTATGCACCGCCGGGTAATTGGCAAGGTCGATACGCTGGCGCTGATGGGCATTCACCCACGGCCAGCAGGCGATATCGGCGATGCTGTAGTGATTGCCGCCAAGCCAGGGACTCTCGCCAAGGCGCCGATTGAGCACGCCATACAGGCGCTGCGTTTCCACCTGATAGCGCTCAATGGCGTAAGGCACCGCCTGCGGAGCAAAGTGGTTGAAGTGATGATTTTGTCCGAGCATCGGCCCCAACCCGCCGACCTGCCAGAATAACCACTGTAGGGTGACGTGGCGCTCGCGGAGCTCGCCGCTCAGTAATTTTCCAGTTTTTTCAGCAAGATAGAGCAGGATGGCGCCGGATTCGAACAGGCTTAATGGGCCACCACCGTCGGCGGGAGCGTGGTCAACGATCGCCGGGATCTTGTTGTTGGGTGAGATCGCGAGAAACTGCGGATGAAACTGTTCCCCCTTGCCGATATCCACCCGGATGAGGCGATACGCCAGCTGCGCTTCTTCGAGGAATAACGTGATTTTGTGGCCATTAGGAGTGGGTGCGTAGTAAAAATCGATCATGAAAATTCCTCGCCGTCACAGGTCGCAAACTTTTCGAGTATAGGTGAACTGGCATCATCCGACAGGTTTGCCTCATCCTGGATGACTTTCGCCGATCGCGTTCACCCCCTGAGAAGTATGTAAGATCCTCAGCGTGGCGGTCAGTGACATCCTCTGAAAGACAGGATATGTTGGCGTATTGCCCCATTACATTAGCCATTGAGGATGCTATGAGCCAGCCCGCGATTACCCTGTGGTCCGACGCCGATTTTTTCTCGCCATATGTGATGTCCGTATACGTTGCCCTGCAGGAAAAGAGCCTGCCTTTTACCCTGAAAACCGTTAACCTCGACAGCGGCGAACATTTGCAAAGCGGCTGGAAAGGCTACAGCGCGACGCGTCGCGTACCGCTGCTGGAGATCGGGGAATTCTTCCTGAGCGAATCCTCCGCGATTACCGAATATCTGGATGAGCGCTTTGCGCCCCCGGAATGGGAGCGGCTTTACCCGCATGACCTGCAAAAGCGCGCGCGGGCGCGTCAGGTGCAGGCCTGGCTGCGTAGCGATTTAATGCCGATTCGCGAAGAGCGCTCCACGGACGTGGTCTTTGCCGCAGCAAAGAAACCTCCGCTCAGCGAAGCCGGGAAAAAAAGCGCCGACAAGCTGTTTGCAACGGCTGGCGTTCTGCTGTCCCATGGCGGGCAGAATCTATTTGGCGAATGGTCCATTGCCGATACCGACCTGGCGCTGATGCTCAATCGCCTGGTCCTGAACGGCGATGAGGTTCCCGCAGCGCTGGTGGATTACGCCACCTTCCAGTGGCAGCGGGCGTCGGTTCAGCGCTACGTCGCACTCTCAGCCAAACGCGCGGGCTGATAAGCGCCAGCGGTTCCGTTATCATAGCGGCATCGTAATGCGTGGAGATGAAATGTATGAAGCTGATGTTTGCCTCGGATATCCACGGCTCTCTGCCTGCCGCTGAACGCGTGCTTGCGCTGTTCGCGCGCAGTGGGGCGCAGTGGCTGGTTATCCTCGGCGATGTGCTCAATCACGGGCCGCGTAACGCCCTTCCCGAAGGCTATGCTCCGGCCCAGGTCGCGGAGGCGCTAAATAGCGTGGCGGAGCGGGTGATTGCCGTACGCGGCAACTGCGACAGCGAAGTCGATCAAATGCTGCTGCGGTTCCCCATTACCGCCCCCTGGCAGCAGGTTTTGAGCGCGCGAACCCGTCTGTTTCTGACCCACGGGCATCTGTATAGCCCCGAAAATTTGCCTCCTCTCGCCGCTGGCGATGTGCTGGCTTATGGCCATACTCATATTCCGGTTGCCGAGAAACGCGGCGAGATTTTTCTCTTCAATCCCGGCTCGGTCAGCATCCCTAAAGGGGGATTTACCGCCAGCTACGGTCTTCTGAACGAGGGGCAATTGCAGGTTTTAGCACTCGATGATAATCAGGTTATTGCAGAGGTCGCAATTTACCCGTAATTTACCCCTCAACCGTATAGACGCGCCGCAAGAGCGCTTTAAAAAGTAAGGTTTCCTGATGGCGGAACAGAATCATTTGGCAAGCACAGAATGGGTCGATATTGTTAATGAAAACAATGAGGTGATAGCACAGTCCAGCCGCGAACAAATGCGTGCGGAGTGCCTGCGTCATCGAGCGACCTACATTGTTGTTCATGATGGGATGGGCAAAATCCTGGTGCAGCGTCGTACCGAAACAAAAGATTTCCAGCCGGGCATGCTGGACGCCACCGCCGGCGGCGTGGTGCAGGCTGACGAGCAAATGCTGGAATCCGCGCGCCGTGAGGCGGAAGAAGAGCTCGGTATTGCCGGCGTGCCTTTTGCTGACCACGGGCAGTTCTACTACGAAGATAAACACTGCCGCGTCTGGGGCGGCCTGTTTAGCTGCGTATCGCACGGCCCGTTCGCGCTGCAGGAAGAAGAAGTGAGCGAAGTGTGCTGGCTGACGCCGGAAGAGATCACCGCCCGCTGCGATGAGTTCACTCCGGACTCATTAAAAGCGCTGGCGCTGTGGATGACCCGCAATGCGAATAATGAGTCAGCAAAAAGCGAAAAGCAGGAAGAGGCTGAGTAGTTTTCTAACAGCTGTCCCTCATGCATAAACTGGACGCGATGGGCTTTCTGTCGCTCCAGTTTCCCTCCGTAAGACGCTCCAGAAGGGCGCGCCCGGCTTCTATACCAATCTTATGGTGCGGTACCGCCATGGTCGTTAACGGCGGCTGGCAGACCCGGCTCACGTCGCTGTCGCCAAAACCGACGACGGCTAAATCATCCGGTACCTTTATGCGCCGACGCTGACATTCATACAGCGCTCCGCATGCCAGCTCATCGGAAACGCAAACCAGCGCATCCAGCTCCGGCCATGCCAGCAAAAACTCCGGCAGCTGTGAAGCGCCGGTGGAAAAGTTGGCGGGCAGCGCGGCGTTAATTACCCGGTTAGGCGACATATGATGGCGCAGCATGGCTTTATACCACCCCTGCAAATGCTGCTGAAAAATCCACTGTTCCTGATTGGCGCACAGCAGACCGATATTCTGATAGCCGCGGTGGATAAGCATCTCCGTCAGCTCGAACATCGCCGCTACGTTATCAATGCCAATATTCATGTCGATCGGATCGGCGCGCATTGCGCCCATCTCCACCACCGGAATCGAGGCGTTCTTCAGCCAGTGGCGTACGGTATCGCTGTGTTCAACGCTAAGCAGAATGGCGGCGGCGATGTTAGAGGCCAGCAGCGTTTCCAGCAGCTTTTCTTCCTGCTCCAGACGGTGCTGCGATTCTGCCAGCATGATTTGATACCCTGCCGGCTGTAATATCTGCTGAAGCCCGGCAAACATCGCCGAACAGCCCGCCTCGGCAAGATTTGGTACCACCATCGCGATGGTTCTTGAGGAGGCAGACGCCAGCGCGCTGGCGGCGAGATTAGGCATGTACCCTAGCTCTTGCACCGCCGCTTCGATTTTTTCACGTAGCTTATCGGAAACCTGTTCCGGCGTGCGAAGGGCGCGGGACACGGTCATCGTTCCCACACCAGCCAGCTGAGCAACATCGGCGATCGTGACTTTACCGGTACTACGCCGTTTTCGGGTTAGAGACATACATATTCCTGCTAAACAGACGTTTTTATTATCATCCATTACTTCACGTGTCAGGGAGTATACGCCTTAAACGGGCCTTTTTGCTGCGTTTTGATGGGATGATTACGAATTGATAGCGCTATCACAAATCTGAATGTTCAGCATTGGTAGCGCTATCTTTGTGATCGTTCTCGCAGATAACTATTGGCTGCTTGCATAAAGTTTGCCCATCTTTTGCTAAAAGAGGCGGGACAAAATGCTCAAGACTTGGCTCTCTGATGCCACCATCGCGCTGCGGCAAAGCGTAGAGACCTGGCCACAGGCGCTGGACATCTGCGCCCGGCCGCTGCTGAAGGCCGACGTTATCGAACCTGCCTACGTGACGGCCATCGTGGAGCAGCACCAGCGGCTCGGGCCGTACTACGTGCTGGCCCCGGGACTGGCGATGCCGCATGCGCGGCCTGAGGAGGGCGCGAAGGGGCTGGGGCTGTCGCTGTTGAAACTGCAACAAGGGGTATCGTTTGGCGCTGAGGAGTTCGACCCGGTTGATATTATCATTATGCTTGCGGCGCCGGATAAACATAGCCATATCGAAATGATTTCTGCCCTGGCGGAATTATTTTCCAGCGAGGAAGATATGAATAAATTACATCAGGCAACCAATATTGAGGAGATAAAAACGATCGTCGCGCGCTACTGATTCAATTTTATTATCCGGCTTATAACCCATTACGCGCCTGCGTGATGTGGACGTACTCTACCCAAAAAAGGTGATAACAATGAAAATTATGGCAATTTGCGGCTCTGGCCTGGGCAGTAGTTTTATGGTTGAGATGAATATAAAAAAAGTGCTTAAAAAACTCGATATCGAGGCCGAGGTAGAGCACTCCGATCTGTCGTCAGCAACGCCGGGCGCGGCGGATTTATTCGTGATGGCAAAAGACATTGCCGCCAGCGCCAGCGTGCCGGAAAGTCAGCTGGTGGTGATTACCAACATCATCGATATTAACGAACTCGAAGCGCAGCTGCGCGCGTGGTTCGCCAGACAATAATTATTGATAGCGAGGTGGATATGTTTATCCTTGAAACGCTGAATTTTGTTGTTGATATTCTAAAAGTACCCTCGGTGCTGGTCGGTTTAATTGCGTTAATTGGTCTGGTAGCGCAAAAGAAATCTTTCTCCGATGTCGTCAAGGGAACCATTAAAACAATTCTGGGTTTTATTGTTCTTGGCGGCGGCGCGACGGTATTAGTCGGTTCGCTGAATCCGCTGGGGGGCATGTTTGAACATGCTTTTAATATCCAGGGCATTATTCCTAATAACGAGGCGATTGTTTCTATTGCCCTGGAAAAATACGGTGCTTCAACCGCGCTGATTATGGCGTTCGGGATGGTAGCGAATATTGTGGTCGCCCGGTTTACGCGTCTGAAGTATATCTTCCTGACCGGTCACCACACTTTCTATATGGCCTGTATGATCGGCGTGATTCTTACCGTGGCGGGTTTCGAAGGCGTCGGGCTGGTCTTTACCGGCTCTCTGATCCTCGGGCTGGTGATGGCGTTCTTCCCGGCGCTGACCCAGCGCTATATGAAGCGTATTACCGGCACGGATGATATCGCTTTCGGCCATTTCGGCACCCTGGGCTATGTGCTGTCGGGTTGGATCGGTAGCGTCTGCGGTAAAGGATCTCGTTCAACTGAAGAGATGAACCTGCCGAAAAACCTGAGCTTCCTGCGCGACAGCTCCATCTCCATTTCGCTGACCATGATGATTATTTATCTGATTATGGCGGTGAGCGCGGGGCGCGAGTACGTGGAAAGCACCTTTAGCGGAGGCCAGAACTACCTGGTTTACGCCATCATTATGGCGATTACCTTCGCCGCCGGGGTGTTCATCATCCTGCAAGGGGTACGTCTGATCCTCGCGGAAATCGTGCCGGCCTTTACCGGATTTTCAGAAAAGCTGGTGCCCAACGCCCGTCCGGCGCTGGACTGCCCGGTCGTTTACCCCTACGCGCCCAACGCGGTGCTGATTGGCTTCCTGTTTAGTTTCCTCGGCGGTCTGGTCGGGCTGTTCCTCTGCGGGCAGTTTAAATGGGTGCTGATCCTGCCCGGCGTGGTGCCGCATTTCTTTACCGGCGCGACCGCGGGGGTCTTTGGCAACGCCACCGGCGGGCGGCGCGGGGCGATGATTGGCGCGTTTGCCAACGGCCTGCTGATCACCTTCCTGCCGGTGCTGCTGCTGCCGGTACTGGGGGCGATTGGCTTTGCCAACACCACTTTCTCGGATGCGGATTTCGGCGCCGTGGGTATCGTGCTGGGTAACCTGGCCCGCTACCTGTCGCCGTTTGCGATTACCGGCCTTGTTGTGGCGTTGTTTGTGCTGCTGGTGGCGTACAACGTTTTTGTGAAAAAGAAACCTGTGGGCGGCGGCGCGCAGGAGAACAGCGGAGCGAAATCATGAATGTGCAAGAAGTGACTAACCTGGCGCGGGACATTCGCGTCGCTACCCTGAAATCGCTGACGGACCTCGGTTTCGGCCACTATGGCGGCAGTATGTCGGTCGTGGAGACGCTGGCGGTACTGTACGGCGCGGTGATGAAAATTGATCCCGCGGACCCGGACTGGCCAGAGCGCGACTACTTTGTGTTATCAAAAGGTCATGCCGGCCCCGCGCTGTACAGTACGTTAGCGATTAAGGGGTATTTCCCGATGGAGGAGCTGAGCACGCTAAACCAGAACGGTACGCGGCTGCCAAGCCATCCGGACCGGCTGAAAACGCGTGGGGTGGACGCCACTACGGGCTCGCTGGGGCAGGGGATTTCCATCGCCGGCGGCATGGCGCTGTCGCATAAGCTGGCGGGGCGGGCGAATCGCGTGTTCTGTATCGTTGGCGACGGCGAGCTGAATGAAGGCCAGTGCTGGGAGGCCTTTCAGTTTATTGCCCATCACCGTCTGAATAATCTGACCGTGTTTGTTGACTGGAACAAGCTACAGCTTGACGGCAGGCTGGATGAAATCATTCGCGCTTTCAACCTGGAGGATAAATTCCGCGCCTTTGGTTTTGATGTTGTCACCGTCAAAGGCGATGACATCCCCGGGCTGCTGGCCGCGGTTCAACCCGTATCTCCCGTCGATGCGCGCCCGCGCGTGGTTATTCTCGATAGCGTGAAAGGCCAGGGCGTGCCGTATCTCGAGAATCTCAGTAATAACCACCATTTACGCCTGACGGCGGAGATGAAAGAGACGCTAAACGAGACGATTCGCCAACTGGAGGCTGAACATGATTAAGGTTGCACCCGCAGGGCAAAAAGATGCCGTAGAGATGCGTAAAGTCTATGCCGGATTCGTCGCGCAGCAAATTGAAGCCAGGAGCCCGATTATCGCGCTGGAAGCGGATCTGATGAGCTCCATGGCGATGGATGGCGTCGCCATGGAGCATCCGCAGCACGTCATCAACTGCGGCATTATGGAAGCCAACGTGATCGGCACCGCCGCCGGGCTATCGTTGACCGGACGCAAGCCGTTTGTCCATACCTTTACCGCTTTCGCCAGCCGCCGCTGCTTCGACCAGCTGTTTATGTCGCTCGATTATCAGCGGAATAACGTCAAGGTGATCGCTTCGGATGCCGGGGTGACCGCCTGCCATAACGGCGGAACCCATATGTCGTTTGAAGATATGGGGATCGTGCGCGGTCTGGCCCATTCGGTGGTGCTGGAAGTGACCGATGCGGTGATGTTTGAGGATATTCTGCGGCAGCTTATCGATCTCGACGGTTTTTACTGGGTACGCACGATCCGCAAACAGGCGCCGAGCGTGTACGCGCCGGGCTCAACGTTTACCATTGGCAAAGGGAATGTGCTGCGCGAAGGCGACGACATCACCCTGATTGCCAACGGGATCATGGTGGCGGAAGCCCTTGAGGCGGCGCGTCAGCTTGAGCAGGAAGGGGTCAGCGCGGCGGTGATTGATATGTTTACCCTGAAGCCCATCGACCGCATGCTGGTGAAAAATTATGCCGAGAAAACCGGGCGTATCGTGACCTGTGAAAACCACAGTATTCATAACGGGCTGGGATCGGCGGTGGCGGAAGTGCTGGTGGAGACCTGCCCGGTTCCGATGCGTCGCGTGGGGGTGAAGGAGCGCTACGGCCAGGTGGGAACGCAGGAGTTCTTGCAGAAGGAGTATGGCCTGACGGCGCATGATATTGTCTCGGCGGCGCGAGAGCTGCTGTAAATAAAAAAGGCGACCATCCGGTCGCCTTTTTGCATGCAGCGGGCAGATTATGCTTGCTGCTGGGAAGACTGAATCGCGGTCAGGGCGATGGTATAGACGATATCGTCAACCAGCGCGCCACGGGACAGGTCGTTCACCGGCTTACGCATCCCTTGCAGCATCGGCCCGATGGAGATCAGGTCGGCAGAACGCTGTACGGCTTTGTAAGTGGTGTTACCGGTGTTCAGATCCGGGAAGATGAACACGGTAGCGCGGCCGGCAACCGGGGAGTTCGGCGCTTTGGATTTCGCTACGTCAGCCATGACCGCCGCATCGTACTGCAGCGGGCCGTCGATCATCAGGTCAGGACGTTTTTCCTGCGCCAGACGGGTCGCTTCGCGTACTTTCTCTACATCGCTGCCGGCGCCGGAGGTGCCGGTGGAGTAGGAGAGCATGGCCACGCGCGGTTCGATGCCGAAGGCAATCGCGGAGTCTGCGGACTGGATGGCGATTTCAGCCAGCTGTTCAGCGGTCGGATCCGGGTTGATCGCGCAGTCGCCGTAAACGTAAACCTGTTCCGGCAGCAGCATGAAGAATACGGAGGAGACCAGAGAGCTGCCCGGCGCAGTTTTGATCAGCTGCAGCGGCGGACGGATGGTGTTGGCGGTGGTGTGAACCGCGCCGGATACCAGGCCGTCGACTTCGTCCTGCTCGAGCATCAGGGTGCCGAGAACCACGTTGTCTTCCAGCTGCTCGCGGGCAACCGCTTCGGTCATCCCCTTGCTCTTACGCAGCTCGACCAGGCGAGCAACGTAGCTTTCGCGAACCACTTCCGGGTCAACGATTTCAATACCGGCGCCCAGCTCTACGCCCTGAGATGCGGCCACGCGGGTGATTTCATCCGGGTTACCCAGCAGTACGCAGGTGGCGATACCGCGCTCGGCGCAGATAGCCGCGGCTTTAACGGTACGCGGCTCGTTGCCTTCCGGCAGCACGACGCGCTTGCCTGCTTTACGCGCCAGCTCGGTAAGCTGATAGCGGAAGGCTGGCGGAGAGAGGCGACGGCTGCGCTCGGAAGTTGCGGTCAGCGATTCAATCCAGTCGGCGTTGATATAGTTAGCCACGTATTCCTGAACTTTCTCGATGCGCTCGTGATCGTCAACCGGAACTTCCAGGTTGAAGCTCTGCAGGCTCAGAGAGGTCTGCCAGGTGTTGGTGTTAACCATGAATACCGGCAGGCCGGTTGCAAACGCGCGTTCGCACAGTTTGCTGATGCGGGCGTCCATTTCGTAGCCGCCGGTCAGCAGGATAGCGCCGATTTCCACGCCGTTCATCGCGGCCAGGCAGGCGGCGACCAGAACGTCAGGACGGTCTGCGGAAGTGACCAGCAGGGAGCCTGCGCGGAAGTGTTCCAGCATGTGCGGAATGCTACGCGCACAGAAGGTGACGGACTTCACGCGACGGGTATTGATGTCGCCTTCATTGATGATGGTGGCGTTCAGGTGATGCGCCATATCAATCGCGCGGGTGGCGATCAGATCGAAGCTCCACGGCACCGCGCCCAGAACCGGTAATGGGCTACCGCTCTGCAGCTGAGCCGGATCGATCTTCACGACTTTTGCTTTGGAAGAGTCGTCGAAGATTTCCGACAGGTCAGGGCGAGTACGGCCCTGTTCGTCAACCGGCGCATTCAGCTTGTTGACGATCACGCCGGTGACGCTGGTGTTTTTCGCGCCGCCGAAGCTGCTGCGAGTCAGCTCAATGCGCTCTTTCAGCTGTTCAGGAGTATCGGTACCCTGGGACATCACAAAAACGATTTCAGCGTTCAGCGTTTTCGCGATTTCGTAGTTCAGAGACTGGGCAAACTGATGTTTGCGGGTCGGGACCAGACCTTCAACCAGCACCACTTCCGCATCCTGAGCGTTGGCGTGGTAGTTGGCGATGATCTCTTCCATCAGCACGTCTTTCTGGTTGCTGGAGAGCAGCGACTCAACGTGGCTCATCTTCAGCGGTTCTGCGGCCGGAAGGTCGGAGTTCGCGCGAATAATAGTGGTAGTCTGGTCTGGCGCATCGCCACCGGCACGCGGTTGAGCGATAGGTTTAAAGACGCTCAGACGAACGCCTTTACGTTCCATAGCACGGATAACACCGAGGCTGACGCTGGTCAGGCCTACGCTGGTTCCGGTAGGGATCAGCATGATTGTACGGGACACGATATATCCTCTTTCGTTACCGCCAGTATCAGGCGGGATACAAAACTGCACCACCAGCTTCCCGTCATACTTCAAGTTGCATGTGCGTTGGCTTTACTCGTTCACCCCAGTTACGTACTACTCGTACGCTCCTGGGGGATTCTCTGCGTCGCCGCCTTCCTGCAACTCGAATTATTTAGGGTTATGGCTGGCGGTGTGGAATCAGGCGGTCAGACGGTTGGCGTCTTGCGCGATGACCAGCTCTTCGTTGGTCGGAATGACGATAGCCGGGCGAGTGCCTTCTTTGTTGATGAAGCCAGACTTGCCGAAACGGGCAGCCAGGTTGCGCTCGTGATCAACTTCAAAGCCCAGTACGCCCAGTTTGCCCAGAGACAGTTCGCGAACCATCGCGGCGTTCTCACCGATACCACCGGTGAATACGACGGCGTCCAGACGACCGTCCATCAGCGCGGTGTAGGAGCCGATATATTTCGCCAGGCGGTGGCAGTAAACGTCCATGGCACGTTTAGCGTCAGCTTTTTCCTGGTAGTTGTCTTCAACGTAGCGGCAGTCGCTGGTCACTTCGGTCAGACCGAGCAGACCGGACTCTTTGGTCAGCATTTTGTTGATGGCGTCTACGCTCATGCCCAGCGCATCGTGCAGATGGAAAATGATTGCCGGGTCGATATCGCCAGAACGCGTACCCATAACCAGACCTTCCAGCGGAGTCAGACCCATGGAAGTGTCAACGCACTTACCGTTGCGGATAGCGGAAACGGAACCACCGTTGCCCAGATGGCAGGTGATGATGTTCAGCTCTTCAACCGGTTTGTTCAGAACTTTCGCGGCTTCCTGAGTCACATAGAAGTGGCTGGTGCCGTGCGCGCCGTAGCGACGTACGCCGTGTTCTTTGTACAGGCTGTACGGCAGGGCATAGAGGTAAGATTCTTCCGGCATGGTCTGATGGAACGCGGTGTCGAACACGGCAACGTTCTTGTCTTTCAGATTAGGGAAAGATTTCAGCGCCTCAGCGATACCGATTAGGTGCGCCGGGTTGTGCAGCGGAGCGAAAGAGGCGGAGTCTTTGATTCCCTGAATCACGGAGTCATCGATAACGACGGAGCTGGTGTATTTTTCACCACCGTGAACGATGCGGTGGCCGATTGCGGTCAGCTGAGCAGACAGTTCTGGTTTTTGTGCCAGAATAGTGTTAACGATAAAGTTCAGCGCTTCACTGTGAGCAGCGCCAGCGCCTAATTCGGCTTCTTGCTTGCTGCCGTCCATTTTCCATTTGATACGGGCTTCAGGAAGATGGAAACATTCTGCTAAACCGGACAGGTATTCGTCGCCGTTGACGGCATCAAGGATAGCGAATTTCAGAGAGGAGCTACCGCAGTTCAGAACCAGTACTAACTTACTCGACATGGAAGTACCTTTTATGATACGTGGCTAAAAAAACGTCAGTGTGTCACAAAGCGTAGCGCAGGATGACATCGACATTTATGATTAACATCATGCCTTGTACTGTTTTCGGGCACGATGAGAGAAGTACATTTGATTTTATGTCATTTTGCATAATTTTCAGCCGGTGGCAGAATATGCGATAATTTGACTAACCTGGTAAAAGGGTCTAACCGCCCCTCAGGTGCGCACAGAATACCTGATTGAGGCCGCCATTGCCAAAATCTTTTGAACGTTGTCATGCACAGTTGGTGTTTTGCACATATTTTTTAAGTTTTATATGTAAAGTTGAGGTAAGCCATGTCCGGTCCCGAGAATCGCCCTGTGAGTTTTTTTGGCTTGTTTCGCCACGGGCAGCACTATGCAAAGACCTGGCCTCTGGATAAGCGCCTTGCCCCGGTGTTTATTGAAAACCGTATTATTCGCGCCACGCGCTATGCGATTCGCATCATGCCGCCGGTGGCGATTTTCACGCTGTGCTGGCAAATCGCCCTCGGCGGCCAGCTGGGCCCTGCCGTGGCTACCGCGCTGTTCGCGCTGAGTCTGCCGATGCAAGGCTTATGGTGGCTGGGTAAGCGTTCGGTAACGCCGCTGCCGCCGTCGATACTGAACTGGTTTTATGAAGTACGGGGTAAACTGCAGGAGGCGGGACAAGCGCTGACGCCGGTTGACGGCAAGCCGGATTATCAGGCTTTAGCTGACACGCTTAAGCGCGCCTTCAAACAACTGGATAAAACTTTCCTTGATGATTTGTAATTGCATCGGGAAAACGCATATAAAAGAAGGCGCATGAATTATGCGCCTTCTTTTTTCACGTCGTAAAAGTGCCACAGGAGTCAAAAATGGAAATGACCAATGCGCAGCGTCTGATTCTGTCGAATCAATACAAAATGATGACGATGCTCGATCCGGACAACGCTGAACGCTACCGCCGCCTGCAGACCATCATTGAGCGTGGATACGGGCTGCAGATGCGCGAGCTGGACCGCGAGTTTGGCCAGCTTACCGAGGAAACGTGTCGTACCATCATTGATATCATGGAGATGTATCATGCGCTGCATGTCTCCTGGACGAACCTGAAGGATGCCAGCGGAATTGACGAGCGTCGGGTCACCTTCCTCGGCTTCGACGTGGCGACCGAAGCCCGCTATCTCGGCTATGTCCGCTTTATGGTTAACGTTGAAGGGCGCTACAGCCACTTTGACGCCGGCACTCACGGTTTTAACTCCCAGACCCCGATGTGGGAAAAATACCAGCGCATGCTGAGCACCTGGCACTCCTGCCCGCGTCAGTACCATTTAAGCAGTAACGAAATTAACCAAATTATCAACGCCTGATGGAGGTTCCCGTGCAGTGTAAAGGTTTCCTGTTTGATCTTGACGGGACATTGGTCGATTCGCTGCCGGTTGTGGAGCGTTCGTGGTGCAAATGGGCGGATCGGTTCAGTATCCCTCATGATGAAGTGCTGAACTTCATTCATGGCAAACAGGCGATAACCTCGTTGCGTCATTTTCTCCCCGGCCGCAGCGAAGAGGAGATTCAGGCAGAGTTCACCCTGCTGGAAACGGTAGAAGCAACGGATACGGATGGCGTAACGGCGCTGCCGGGCGCGGTGGCGTTGCTCAGGACGCTCGATCGCGCGGGGATTCCGTGGGCGATCGTGACGTCGGGGTCGATACCCGTCGCCCACGCTCGTCATCGTGCCGCGGGGCTGCCTGAGGCGAAGGTTTTTGTTACCGCCGAGCGCGTAAAGCACGGGAAACCCGCACCGGACGCCTACCTGCTGGGGGCCGAACTGTTGGGACTGGCGCCGGGGGATTGCGCCGTCGTGGAGGATGCGCCTGCCGGTCTGCTCGCCGGGCTGAATGCCGGCTGTCGCACCATCGCGGTCAATGTGCCCGCCGATGCGCCGCGTCTTGATGAAGCGGATTTAGTATTAACGACGCTGGAGAGCCTGCAGGTTGAACGCCTGCCTGACGGCAACGTGAATATTATCCTTAAAGATTAATCTCATGATTTAGCCCCGCGCCGGCGGGGCTTTTTTATGCCAGACTTCCAACTCCATCTTCTGACAAGGATAAGTTGTGAACGGTGAATTGATTTGGGTGTTATCCCTTCTTGCCGTAGCCGTCGTGCTCTTTGCCACCGGAAAAGTGCGCATGGACGCTATCGCATTGCTGGTGATTGTCGCTTTCGTTCTCAGCGACACTTTAACGCTCAGCGAGGCCTTCTCCGGCTTTAGCGATCCTAACGTTATTCTTATTGCCGCGCTTTTTATTATTGGCGATGGGCTGGTGCGCACCGGGGTCGCCACCAAAATGGGCTCCTGGCTGGTGAAGGTTGCCGGGAACAGCGAAACCAAAATGCTGGTCTATTTGATGTTAACCGTTGCCGGATTAGGGGCGTTTATGAGCTCGACCGGCGTGGTGGCCATTTTTATCCCCGTGGTGCTCAGCGTGTCGATGCGCATGAACACCTCCCCTTCGCGGTTGATGATGCCGCTCAGTTTTGCCGGACTTATCAGCGGGATGATGACCCTGGTGGCCACACCGCCTAACCTGGTCGTTAACAGCGAACTTTTACGCGAAGGGCTGCAAGGCTTCAGCTTTTTTAGCGTTACGCCGATAGGTCTGGTGGTGCTGGTTCTGGGCATTTTCTATATGCTGGTGATGCGTTTTATGCTCAAAGGAGAAGAGGGCGAGCAAGCGCGAGATGGCCGAAAAAGAAGCACCTTCCGCGATCTCATTAAAGATTATCATCTCACGGGGCGCGCGCGCCGCCTGGCCATACGCCCCGGCTCGCCGATGATTGGCCAGCGCCTGGACGACCTGAAGCTACGCGAGCGCTACGGGGCGAACGTTATCGGCGTTGAGCGCTGGCGGCGCTTTCGACGGGTTATCGTTAACGTTAACGGCGTATCGGAATTCCGCGCCCGCGACGTCTTGCTGATCGATATGTCGGCCTCAGACGTGGATTTACGCCAGTTCTGCGGCGAGCAGATGCTCGAACCGATGGTGCTGCGCGGCGAATATTTTTCCGATCAGGCGCTGGACGTGGGGATGGCGGAAGTCTCTCTGATCCCGGATTCAGAACTGATTGGCAAGTCGGTGCGCGAAATCGCCTTTCGTACCCGTTTTGATTTGAACATCGTGGGGCTGAAACGCGATGGCAAAGCCCTTGACGGCGCGGTGACCGATGAAGCCTTGCAGCTTGGCGATATCATGCTGGTGGTGGGCAACTGGCGGCAGATAGCGCTGCTGGCTAAGCGGGGCCGTGACTTTGTGGTGCTGAATATGCCCATCGAGGTCAACGACGCCTCGCCGGCGCACAGCCAGGCGCCGCACGCGATTTTCTGTCTGGTGCTGATGGTCGCGCTGATGCTGACTGACGAAATTCCTAACCCTATAGCGGCCATCATTGCCTGCCTGCTGATGGGTAAATTCCGCTGTATTAACGCCGAGAGCGCCTATAAAGCTATCCACTGGCCGAGCATTATCTTGATTGTCGGAATGATGCCTTTTGCTCTGGCGCTGCAGAAAACCGGCGGCGTGGATCTGGTGGTTCAGGGACTCATGGATGTGGCGGGGAGCAAAGGACCGTACCTGATGCTTGGCTGCCTGTTCGTAATGTGCGCGGCTATCGGCCTGTTTATTTCCAATACCGCCACCGCGGTGCTGATGGCGCCCATTGCGCTGGCCGCGGCAAAGTCGATGGGCGTTTCGCCTTATCCCTTTGCGATGGTGGTCGCCATGGCGGCCTCGGCGGCGTTTATGACCCCGGTATCGTCGCCGGTGAACACCCTGGTGCTGGGGCCGGGGAAATATTCATTCAGCGATTTTGTCAAAATCGGCGTGCCGTTCACCCTCCTGGTGATGGTGGTGTGCGTCCTGCTGATCCCGGTGCTGTTTCCGTTCTGATTCAGCGGCATCCTTCCCCGGTCAGGCTGACGCTGGCCGGGGAAGTGTGGGGTTATAAAGGCGAATCCTGGCTGATTTCATCGAGGGAAAGATGGAAGCTCGGGACAAACACCTGCATAAAGTAGTCCATCTCTGCGCTGCGGCGCGATTCCAGCGTTTTCTCAAGGCGGCCTTTGGCCAGCAGAAATTCATTGTTCCCCGCCGATAGCTCTTCCAGACACTTCAGGTAGGCGCAAAGCGCATCCGCCTGCTTGACAAGGGATTTTTCCTCTTCGCTGTAGTGATGTTCATCGATCAGCGGTTCAAAAATGTCGCGCAGTTCATCAGGAACCATATCGACCAGCTTCTGCTGGGCGATTTTTTCGATGGCTTTGTACTCTTGCGCGATCTGAGAATTGAAATATTTTACCGGCGTCGGCAGGTCGCCGGTCAGGACTTCCGAGGCATCGTGATACATCGCCAGCAGCGCGATGCGTTCGGCGTTAACCCGCCCGCCGAATTTACGATTTTTGATCGCCGCCAGCGCATGGGCCACCATCGCGACCTGTAAGCTGTGTTCGGAGACGTTTTCGGTGCGCACATTACGCATCAGCGGCCAGCGGTTGATCAGTTTCAGGCGGGAGAGGTGGGCAAAGAAATGACTCTGACTCATAGGAACCCTTAATCAGTTACGACGTCGGGTGCCATTGTGCGCAGGGATTGCCGCCGGATGCAAATCCCGGCGGCTGGACAGATAAAATCAGAGCTGGTGGTAGCCGGAAAGGAAACGCCCGAAACGGGTAATTGCCATTTCAAGATCGTCTTCGCGCGGAAGGGTCACAATACGCACGTGGTCCGGCCACGGCCAGTTAAAGGCGGTACCCTGAACCAGCAGGACTTTCTCCTGCAGCAGAAAATCGAGCACCATCTTCTGGTCATCGTGAATATTAAAGCGTTTAGCGTCGATTTTCGGGAACATATACAGCGCGCCTTTCGGCTTAGTGCACGAGACGCCCGGAATGTCGTTAATCAGCTCCCAGGCGCGATTACGCTGTTCATACAAGCGTCCGCCGGGAACAATAAATTCGCTGATGCTCTGATAGCCGCCGAGAGCGGTTTGGATCGCATGCTGGGCCGGGACGTTGGCGCACAGGCGCATAGAGGCCAGCATCTCCAGGCCTTCGATATAGCCTTTTGCGTGTTTCTTCGGCCCGTTCAGTACCATCCAACCCTGGCGGAAGCCGGCAACGCGGTAGGTTTTTGACAGGCCGTTAAAGGTAACGGTGAGCAGATCCGGGGCCAGCGGCGCAATTGAGTGGTGCTGCGCTTCATCGTAGAGGATCTTATCGTAGATCTCATCGGCGAAAATAATCAGGTTATGCTGGCGGGCGATCTCGACGATCTCCATCAGCAGCTCTTTTGAGTACACCGCGCCGGTTGGGTTATTCGGGTTGATAATCACGATGCCGCGGGTACGCGGGGTGATTTTCGCGCGGATATCGTCGAGGTCCGGGAACCAGTCGGAAGACTCATCGCAAAGATAGTGCACCGCTTTACCGCTGGAAAGCGCGACCGCGGCGGTCCACAGCGGATAATCCGGCGCCGGGACCAGCATTTCATCGCCGCTGTTCAGCAGCGCCTGCATGGCCTGGACGATAAGCTCCGAAACGCCGTTACCAATATAGATATCTTCGACCGTCACATCACGCATACCGCGGGCCTGGTAATGCTGCATGATGGCCTTACGGGCGGAATAGAGGCCTTTTGAATCGCTGTAGCCCTGCGAGGTAGGGAGGTTGCGGATAACGTCAACGAGGATCTCGTCAGGCGCGTCAAAGCCAAACGGCGCTGGGTTGCCGATGTTCAGCTTCAGGACTTTATTGCCTTCTTCTTCAAGGCGTTTCGCCTCTTTCAGAACCGGGCCGCGGATGTCGTAACAGACGTTATCTAACTTGCTGGATTTTTCGATGGGGGACATGAACCTTGACCTTTTAGCTGTTATCGCCACTCCCTGCCGTGGAAGTCAGCACGGAATAATGTACTCCGCCTCCCCGCTGTTTTGAAGGGTTAACAGGAGAAGATTTTGCTATTCATCGCTTTTTGGTGTAATCAATTTATCTGGTGAACTGCGCTTTTGTTTATACATTACACCTTTAATAATTTTATTGATGGTCTTATATTGTGCCTGGTGGTGTTTTGGTGAACGTTTATCTGGTTTGTTGATTTAAAGAGGACCGGCGCTTGTTTTTTACGCGTAAAACGAATCATCGTCTGGTGAACGTTTAATTCACAATACGCTGAAGGTTGTAACAACTTTGCTAGATATTTTTAATGAAAGTATTTAATAGCTAAATGAGTTTTATTTTATGCAAGGAATATTCTTAGATCTGTTAATTTAATTAAAGCGCCAACCAGCATTTAAAGTGGCCTGAGATAATACTGATTAACGCTTATAAATATTGTGGTTTTCGGTTAGAATATCGCCGTTAATACCGACATATGGCTATGCCAGGTAGCTTATTTCTTTATTAATACATTGTTATTGCAGGTTTTTGTTCTGCCTGAGCCCGATGGCAAGGTTTGTCGCTGGTGAGGATGCAGACAATGGTCATTGACGGCTATTTTTTGCGTCACATCACAAAAACAAATGCGTCGTAATTAAAAGCGCTTAGGCGTACGAGCAAAATATTACTCTGAAATTCCGCGCATTTGCTGCGGATGAGTGCTTTCTAATGCAATAACGTTCGTCCAGTTGTTCATCCGTCCGTCTCTGGCGGGTAACGCGAAGCTTAAGGATTAGCCGGAAGCCTGGAGCACAGCATCAACAAGGCAGGTAAGCATTAGCCGCCTGAATGTGAAGCAAATATGATAAATGAAAATCGTTCGATACTAAATTTAGACCTCGATCTCTTGAGAACCTTTGTTGCCGTCGCCGATCTCAGTACCTTTGCCGCTGCCGCCGTCGCGGTGCGCCGGACCCAGTCAGCGGTGAGCCAGCAGATGCAGCGGCTGGAGCAGCTGGTTGGCAAAGAACTTTTTGCTCGCCACGGGCGCAATAAGCTTCTGACCGAGCAGGGCATTCAGCTGCTGGGCTATGCGCGGAAAATTCTGCGCTTTAATGATGAAGCCTGTATGTCGCTCATGTTTGGCAGCCTGCAGGGAACGCTGACCGTGGGAGCCTCTGATGAGACGGCGGATACCATTTTACCGTGCCTGTTAAACCGGATTGGTAGTTTTTATCCCAGGCTGACGCTGGAAATCAAAGTCCTCAAACACCTTGATATCGTCGATATGCTGAAGAGCGGGGCAATCGATCTTGCGCTGACGACCCGACAAACCAAGGGTTCCGACATGCTGACGCTGCGCACGTCGCCAACGCTGTGGTACTGCGCAGCGGATTATGTCCTCCCTCAGGGCGAGTCTGTCCCGCTTGTTTTGCTGGATGCCCCGGATCCGTTTCGGGAAGAGATCGTTGAGGTACTCAACGCCGCCGGCGTTGCGTGGCATCTTTCCCATGCGGCAAGCTCAATGGCGGGGGTGAAGGCGGCGGTGAAAGCCGGGCTTGGCGTGACCGCGCAGCCGGTAGAGATGATGAGCCCCGAATTTCGCGTACCGGGCCGGAGTGACGGTTTACCCGTGCTGCCTGATACCCGCTACATGCTGAACTGCAATCCGCAGAAGGCAAGCGAGCTGACGCAGGCCATTTTTCAGTCGCTGAGCGCAGAGTACCAGCCGTGGTCCACGCAACGCGTTTATACTCCTGAAGGGGGAGATAATTCCCTTATTTCCTGAGCGGGAAAAGCTAACAAACATCACAAAAACTGGTAACAAAATGTAAGTGTAAAAACGAACCCCAGACGTGTGAAATTGCCGCTGCGGTTCGTTTTTTTCAAATTTTATTGATTAATAGAAACTTTTGTTGATTTCTTTTGAGCTAAATCAGTAGGTTAGATCCGCTCCTCCTCTCATTTCTCGACTTTTCTCTGCACTTTCAATACTTCCTGCTAATGTTAAAAAACCATCTGGTTTGTTGCTGTTTTCTTGGTTGAATTAACAAAAGCGTGTCGCAGATCAAGAAAATACCCCTCCTTAGGGGGAGGAATCGTGTCTGAATCCTGTCAAAATAGGCGGGCCATTTTGATTTACGGCGGAAACGGACACGATTCAACAACACTAAAGCCGAGCAGTATGCAAGGTTATTCCGCATGAAAGGGCATTTAATGTTAATGAAAAAAATCCAATGTAAATTAATGTTGTGAAAACTTTTGTTAAAGTTGACAAAAGGTTAATGAAAGGAGTAAAAAGCCACCGCAACTGGCCTTCCACATCACCCAGGGACGCTTTTTTGCACGGCTATTTTTTTATTCCTCCCCGTGAAACGCTGTGGCGTTCATCTGCCAGTAAGAGCAGAGGGTTTTAGCGCTACACTTTTTTGGTTAAGCAATGCGTATGTCAACATCCACTGAAGTCATCGCTCATCATTGGGCATTCGCTATATTTCTCATCATCGCTATCGGCCTGTGCTGCCTGATGCTCGTCGGCGGCTGGTACCTTGGCGGACGCGCGCGCGCGCGAAGCAAGAACACGCCGTTTGAATCCGGGATCGACTCCGTCGGTTCGGCTCGCTTACGTCTTTCTGCGAAGTTTTATCTGGTTGCCATGTTCTTCGTTATCTTCGACGTGGAAGCCCTGTATCTCTACGCATGGTCGACTTCTATCCGTGAAAGCGGCTGGGTCGGCTTTGTGGAAGCCGCAATTTTCATTTTAGTGCTACTGGCTGGTCTGGTTTACCTCGTTCGTATCGGCGCACTGGACTGGACGCCTGCGCGCTCCCGTCGCACGCTGGTTAACCCGGAAACAGACAGTCCCACTAACCGTCATACGCAGTAAAAGCGAGGCAATAAGATGGATTATACGCTCACCCGCATCGATCCTAACGGTGAGAACGACCGTTACCCCCTGCAAAAACAGGAGATCGTAACCGACCCCCTGGAGCAAGAAGTCAATAAAAGCGTGTATATGGGGAAACTCGAACACGCCTTGCATGACATGGTGAACTGGGGCCGTAAGAACTCAATCTGGCCTTACAACTTCGGCCTTTCTTGCTGCTACGTGGAAATGGTGACGTCATTCACCGCGGTGCATGACGTTGCGCGCTTTGGTGCAGAAGTATTACGTGCCTCCCCGCGTCAGGCTGACCTGATGGTGGTCGCCGGCACCTGCTTTACTAAAATGGCGCCGGTCATTCAGCGTCTTTATGACCAGATGCTGGAGCCGAAGTGGGTTATCTCGATGGGCGCATGCGCCAACTCCGGCGGAATGTACGATATTTACTCTGTCGTCCAGGGCGTGGATAAGTTTATTCCGGTCGATGTTTACATCCCGGGCTGCCCGCCGCGTCCGGAAGCTTATATGCAGGCGCTGATGCTGCTGCAGGAATCCATTGGTAAAGAACGCCGTCCGCTCTCGTGGGTGGTTGGCGATCAGGGCGTGTACCGCGCCAATATGCAGTCGGAACGCGAGCGTAAACGCGGCGAACGTATTGCAGTGACCAATCTGCGGACTCCGGACGAGATTTAACTTGCGCCTGCGGGCGGGATAAAAACTTCGCAAATCAATCTACTACAGCGCGAAGCCTCGCCGGCAGTCACCACGGACCTTTTGCAATGGTGAACAATATGACCGATTTAACCGCGCATGACGCCGCACCAGCCTGGCAAACCCGCGATCACCTTGATGACCCGGTGATCGGCGAACTGCGCAACCGTTTTGGGCCGGATGCCTTTACCGTTCAGCCAACCCGCACCGGCGTTCCGGTGGTTTGGGTGAAGCGTGAACAGCTGCTTGAGGTGGGTGATTTCCTGAAGAAATTGCCGAAGCCTTACGTGATGCTGTTTGACCTGCACGGCATGGACGAACGTCTGCGCACGCACCGCGACGGTTTACCCGCCGCGGATTTTTCCGTTTTCTATCATCTGATTTCAATAGACCGCAACCGCGACATCATGCTCAAGGTTGCCTTGTCTGAAAACGATCTGCATCTGCCGACCTTCACCAAACTGTTCCCTAACGCCAACTGGTATGAGCGTGAAACCTGGGAGATGTTTGGCGTGACCTTCGATGGTCACCCGAATCTGCGCCGCATCATGATGCCGCCGACCTGGGAAGGTCACCCGCTGCGTAAAGACTACCCGGCGCGCGCCACCGAATTTGACCCGTTTGAGCTGACCAAAGCCAAACAGGATCTGGAAATGGAAGCGCTGACCTTTAAACCGGAAGAGTGGGGCATGAAGCGCGGGACCGAAAACGAGGACTTCATGTTCCTTAACCTCGGCCCGAACCACCCCTCCGCTCACGGTGCGTTCCGTATTATTCTGCAGCTTGATGGCGAAGAGATCGTCGACTGCGTGCCAGATATCGGCTACCACCACCGCGGCGCCGAGAAAATGGGCGAGCGCCAGTCCTGGCACAGCTACATTCCGTATACCGACCGTATTGAATATCTCGGCGGCTGCGTTAACGAAATGCCTTACGTGCTGGCGGTTGAGAAACTGGCGGGGATAACCGTGCCGGATCGCGTCAACGTGATCCGCGTGATGCTCTCCGAGCTGTTCCGTATCAACAGCCATCTGCTGTACATCTCCACCTTTATTCAGGACGTCGGGGCGATGACGCCGGTGTTCTTTGCCTTTACCGACCGTCAAAAGATCTACGATCTGGTGGAAGCGATTACCGGTTTCCGTATGCACCCGGCCTGGTTCCGTATCGGCGGCGTCGCGCACGACCTGCCCCGCGGCTGGGATCGCCTGCTGCGCGAATTCCTCGAGTGGATGCCGAAGCGTCTGGATTCCTATGAGAAAGCCGCGCTGCGCAACACCATCCTCATCGGTCGTTCGAAAGGGGTTGCCGCCTACAACGCGAAAGAGGCGCTGGAGTGGGGCACCACCGGCGCGGGCCTGCGCGCGACCGGCATCGGCTTCGACGTACGTAAATGGCGTCCCTATTCTGGCTATGAAAACTTCGACTTTGAGATCCCGACCGGCGGTGGCGTCTCCGACTGCTACACCCGCGTGATGCTGAAAGTGGAAGAGCTGCGCCAGAGCCTGCGCATTCTTCAGCAGTGCCTCGATAACATGCCGGAAGGCCCGTTCAAGGCGGATCATCCGCTGACGACGCCACCGCCAAAAGAGCGCACGCTGCAGCATATCGAAACCCTGATTACGCACTTCCTGCAGGTTTCCTGGGGCCCGGTCATGCCGGCGCAAGAATCCTTCCAGATGATTGAAGCGACCAAGGGTATTAACAGTTACTACCTGACCAGCGACGGCAGCACCATGAGCTACCGTACCCGCGTGCGCACGCCAAGCTTCGCGCACCTGCAGCAGATCCCGGCCGCTATTCGCGGCAGTCTGGTCTCCGACCTGATTGTCTATCTGGGTAGTATCGATTTTGTTATGTCAGACGTGGACCGCTAATTATGCACGAGAATCAACAACCACAAACCGAGGCTTTTGAGCTGAGTGCGGCAGAGCGTGAGGCGATTGAGCACGAGAAGCACCACTACGAAGACCCGCGTGCGGCGTCCATTGAAGCGCTGAAGATCGTTCAGAAGCAGCGCGGCTGGGTGCCGGACGGCGCAATCTACGCTATCGCCGATGTGCTGGGGATCCCGGCCAGCGACGTAGAAGGCGTTGCGACCTTCTACAGCCAGATTTTCCGCCAGCCGGTGGGTCGTCACGTGATTCGCTACTGCGACAGCGTGGTGTGCCACATCACCGGGTTCCAGGGCATTCAGTCGGCGATTGAGAAGAAGCTGGATATCAAACCGGGTCAAACCACCTTTGATGGCCGCTTCACTCTGCTGCCGACCTGCTGCCTGGGCAACTGCGACAAGGGGCCGACCATGATGATTGATGAGGACACTCACAGTTATCTGACGCCGGAAGCGATTCCTGACCTCCTGGAGCGGTATAAATGAAAACCATTATTCGTACTGCCGAAACCCATCCGTTAACCTGGCGTCTGCGCGACGACAAACAGCCGGTATGGCTGGATGAATACCAGAGTAAAAACGGCTACGCCGGGGCGCGTAAAGCGCTCTCCGGCATGGCACCGGATGAAATCGTCACTGCGGTAAAAGACGCCGGCCTGAAGGGGCGCGGCGGCGCGGGCTTTTCCACCGGTCTGAAGTGGAGCCTGATGCCGAAAGACGAGTCCATGAACATCCGTTACCTGCTGTGTAACGCCGATGAAATGGAGCCGGGCACCTATAAAGACCGCCTGCTGATGGAACAGCTGCCGCACCTGCTGGTGGAAGGCATGCTGATCTCCGCTTTTGCGCTGAAAGCTTACCGCGGCTACATCTTCCTGCGCGGAGAATATGTTGAAGCGGCTCAGCATCTGCGCCGGGCCATTGCCGAAGCGACCGAAGCGGGCCTGCTCGGCAAAAACATACTCGGCACCGGTTTTGACTTCGAGCTGTTCGTCCATACCGGGGCAGGGCGCTATATCTGCGGCGAAGAAACCGCGCTGATTAACTCCCTCGAAGGCCGCCGCGCCAACCCACGTTCGAAGCCGCCGTTCCCGGCCAGCTCCGGCGTCTGGGGCAAACCGACCTGCGTAAACAACGTTGAAACCCTGTGCAACGTCCCGGCGATTCTGGCCAATGGCGTCGAGTGGTATCAGAACATTTCGACCAGTAAAGACGCCGGCACCAAGCTGATGGGTTTCTCCGGCCGCGTGAAGAATCCGGGCGTCTGGGAGCTGCCGTTCGGCACCACCGCGCGCGAGATCCTCGAAGAGTACGCGGGCGGCATGCGCGATGGCCTGAAGTTCAAAGCCTGGCAGCCGGGCGGCGCGGGCACCGACTTCCTGACCGAAGCGCATCTCGACCTGCCGATGGAGTTCGAAAGCATTGGTAAAGCGGGCAGCCGTCTGGGCACCGCGCTGGCGATGGCGGTTGACCATGAGATTGGCATGGTGCCGCTGGTACGCAACCTGGAAGAGTTCTTTGCCCGTGAGTCCTGCGGCTGGTGTACGCCTTGCCGTGACGGTCTGCCGTGGAGCGTGAAAATTCTGCGCGCTCTCGAGCGCGGCGAAGGCCAGCCGGGGGATATCGAGACGCTTGAGCAACTGTGTCGATTCCTCGGTCCGGGTAAAACCTTCTGCGCGCACGCGCCGGGTGCGGTTGAGCCGCTACAGAGCGCGATTAAATATTTCCGCGAAGAATTCGAAGCTGGCATTAAACAGCAGTTCAGCAATACCCATGCAATCAACGGGATTCAGCCGAACCTGCTTAAGACGCGCTGGTAATCTAAAGGTTTTTTTATTTTGGAAGCACGCTAATGGCTACGATTCATGTAGACGGCAAAGAGTACGAGGTCAACGGAGCGGACAACCTGTTAGAAGCTTGTCTCTCTCTGGGCCTTGATATTCCTTACTTTTGCTGGCATCCGGCGCTGGGAAGCGTTGGTGCTTGCCGCCAGTGTGCGGTGAAGCAATATCAGAACGCGGAAGACACGCGTGGCCGCCTGGTGATGTCCTGTATGACACCGGCATCCGACGGCACTTTTATTTCCATCGACGACGCAGAAGCGAAGCAGTTCCGCGAAAGCGTAGTTGAGTGGCTGATGACCAACCACCCGCACGACTGTCCGGTGTGCGAAGAGGGCGGCAACTGCCACTTACAGGATATGACCGTAATGACCGGTCATAGCTTCCGTCGCTACCGCTTTACCAAGCGTACCCACCGCAACCAGGATCTGGGGCCGTTCATCTCTCACGAAATGAACCGCTGCATCGCCTGCTACCGCTGCGTTCGCTACTACAAAGACTATGCCGACGGTACCGACCTGGGCGTCTACGGCGCTCACGACAACGTCTACTTTGGCCGTCCGGAAGACGGTACGCTGGAAAGCGAGTTCTCCGGTAACCTGGTGGAAGTCTGTCCGACCGGCGTCTTTACCGATAAAACGCACTCCGAGCGCTATAACCGTAAGTGGGACATGCAGTTTGCGCCAAGCATCTGCCAGCAGTGTTCCATCGGCTGTAACATCAGCCCCGGCGAGCGCTACGGCGAACTGCGTCGTATCGAAAACCGTTATAACGGTACCGTTAACCGCTACTTCCTCTGCGACCGCGGTCGTTTCGGCTATGGCTATGTCAATCTGAAAGATCGTCCGCGTCAGCCGGTTCAGCGCCGCGGCGACGATCTGATCGCCCTCAACGCCGAACAGGCGATGCAGGGGGCGGCAGATATTCTGCGCCAGTCGAAGAAGGTGATTGGTATCGGCTCCCCGCGCGCCAGCATTGAAAGCAACTTTGCGCTGCGCGAGCTGGTCGGCGCCGAAAACTTCTATACCGGTATCGCCAAGGGCGAACAGGCGCGCCTGCAGATGATGCTGAAAGTGCTGCGCGAAGGCGGTATTCATACCCCGGCGCTGCGCGAGATCGAATCCTACGATGCGGTGCTGATCCTCGGTGAGGACATCACCCAGACCGGCGCGCGTATCGCGCTGGCGGTGCGTCAGGCGGTGAAAGGCAAAGCGCGTGAAATGGCGGCGGCGCAGAAAGTCGCCGACTGGCAGATCGCCGCGATCCTTAACATCGGCCAGCGCGCGAAGCATCCGCTGTTCGTGACCAATATCGACGACACGCGTCTTGATGATATCGCCGCATGGACCTACCGCGCGCCGGTGGAAGATCAGGCGCGTCTTGGCTTCGCCATCGCCCACGCGCTGGACGATAGCGCGCCGGCGGTCGAAGGGCTGAGCAGCGAGCTGAAAGGCAAAATCGACGTGATCGTTCAGGCGTTAGCCGGAGCGAAAAAACCGCTGATTGTTTCCGGAACCAACGCCGGCAGCATCGAGGTAATTCAGGCCGCCGCCAACGTGGCGAAAGCCCTGAAAGGCCGCGGCGCTGACGTTGGCGTGACCATGGTCGCCCGGGCAGTGAACAGCGTAGGCCTCGGGATGATCGGCGGCGGCTCGCTTGAAGAGGCGCTGAGCGAACTGGAGACCGGTAACGCCGATGCGGTTATCGTGCTGGAAAACGACCTGCACCGCCACGCTTCAGCCGCCCGCGTTGACGCGGCGCTGGCGAAAGCGCCGCTGGTCATGGTGGTTGACCATCAGCGTACGGCGATTATGGAAAAAGCGCATCTGGTGCTCTCCGCGGCAAGCTTCGCGGAAAGCGACGGTACCGTGGTCAACAACGAAGGTCGCGCCCAGCGCTTCTTCCAGGTTTACGACCCGGCCTACTACGACGCGAAAACCGTGATGCTGGAAAGCTGGCGCTGGCTGCACTCATTGCACAGTACCGTTAACAACCGCCAGGTTGACTGGACGCAGCTGGACCACGTGATTGACGCCGCCATTGCCGCGCTACCGCAGCTGGCCGGTATCAAAGACGCCGCGCCGGATGCGACCTTCCGCATTCGCGGTCAGAAGCTGGCCCGTGAACCGCACCGCTATAGCGGTCGTACGGCGATGCGCGCCAACATCAGCGTGCATGAACCCCGTCAGCCGCAGGATAAAGACACCATGTTTGCCTTTTCCATGGAAGGGAACAACCAGCCGTCCGCGCCGCGTTCGCAAATTCCCTTTGCGTGGGCGCCGGGCTGGAACTCCCCGCAGGCGTGGAACAAGTTCCAGGATGAAGTGGGCGGTAAACTGCGCCACGGCGATCCGGGCGTGCGTCTGATTGAAGCCTCCGCCAGCGGTCTTGAGTACTTTACCGCGGTACCGGCAAGCTTCCAGGCTGAAGAAGGGAAATGGCGTATCGCGCCTTACTACCATCTGTTCGGCAGCGACGAGCTGTCGCAGCGTGCTCCGGTATTCCAGAGCCGCATGCCGCAGCCGTACGTTAAGCTGAACCCGGCAGATGCCGCGAAGCTTGGCGTGAACGAAGGGGCGATGGTTTCCTTCAGCGTTGATGGCCAGGCGCTTAGCCTGCCGCTGGTAATCTCGGCGGGGCTGACGGCAGGGCAGGTTGGCTTACCGATGGGCATGCCAGGGATTGCGCCGGTGCTGACCGGAGCGCGTATTGATACTCTGCAGGAGGCGAAAGCATGAGTTGGTTAACTCCCGATCTCATCGACATTCTGTTAGGCATCCTTAAGGCGGTAGTGATTCTGCTGGTGGTGGTGACCTGCGGCGCGTTTATGAGCTTTGGCGAACGTCGTCTGCTGGGCCTGTTCCAGAACCGTTACGGGCCTAACCGCGTGGGCTGGGGCGGTTCGCTGCAGCTCGTCGCCGACATGATCAAAATGTTCTTTAAAGAGGACTGGGTTCCGCGCTTCTCGGATCGCGTGATCTTTACTCTGGCGCCGGTGATCGCTTTTACTTCGCTGCTGCTGGCCTTCGCCATTGTGCCGGTCAGCCCGACGTGGGTGGTGGCCGATCTGAACATCGGGATCCTGTTCTTCCTGATGATGGCAGGTCTGGCGGTCTATGCGGTGCTGTTCGCCGGCTGGTCGAGCAACAACAAATACTCGCTGCTTGGCGCGATGCGTGCTTCTGCCCAGACCCTGAGCTACGAAGTGTTCCTCGGGCTTTCCCTGATGGGCGTGGTGGCGCAGGCCGGTTCATTCAACATGACCGATATCGTCAACAACCAGGCGCATCTGTGGAACGTCATCCCTCAGTTCTTCGGCTTCGTGACCTTTGCGATCGCGGGCGTAGCGGTATGTCACCGTCACCCGTTTGACCAACCGGAAGCGGAACAGGAGCTGGCTGACGGTTATCACATCGAATACTCCGGCATGAAGTTCGGTCTGTTCTTCGTCGGTGAATATATCGGGATTGTTACCGTATCGGCGCTGATTGTGACGCTGTTCTTCGGCGGCTGGAATGGCCCATGGTTACCTCCTTTCATCTGGTTCGCGCTGAAAACCGCGTTCTTTATGATGATGTTCATTTTGATCCGCGCATCATTACCGCGTCCGCGCTATGACCAGGTAATGTCCTTTGGCTGGAAGGTATGCCTGCCGTTAACGCTGATCAACTTGTTGGTAACGGCGGCTGTCATTCTCTGGCAGGCGCAATAAGGGGTGAATTGACCATGACCTTAAAAGAATTATTGGTAGGGTTTGGCACCCAGGTCCGCAGTATCTGCATGATCGGGATGCACGCCTTTGCCAAACGTGAAACTCGGATGTACCCGGAAGAGCCGGTATATCTGCCGCCGCGCTACCGTGGCCGCATCGTGCTGACGCGCGATCCGGACGGCGAAGAGCGCTGCGTTGCCTGTAACCTGTGTGCGGTAGCCTGTCCGGTAGGCTGTATCTCTCTGCAAAAAGCGGAGACCAAAGACGGCCGCTGGTACCCGGAGTTTTTCCGCATCAACTTCTCGCGCTGCATTTTCTGCGGCCTGTGCGAAGAAGCGTGCCCGACCACGGCGATTCAGTTGACCCCGGACTTTGAGCTGGGCGAATACAAACGTCAGGATCTGGTGTACGAAAAAGAGGATCTGCTGATTTCCGGTCCGGGTAAATACCCGGAATATAACTTCTACCGGATGGCGGGTATGGCAATCGACGGCAAAGATAAGGGCGAAGCAGAGAACGAAGCTAAGCCTATCGACGTCAAGAGCCTGTTACCGTAAGGAGAGGGCAATGGAATTCGCTTTTTATATCTGTGGCCTGATAGCCATCCTCGCAACCCTGCGGGTGATCACCCACACCAATCCGGTGCACGCGCTGCTGTACCTGATCATTTCGCTGTTGGCGATCGCCGGGGTGTTCTTCTCCTTAGGGGCTTATTTCGCCGGTGCGCTGGAAATTATCGTCTACGCCGGGGCCATCATGGTGCTGTTCGTGTTCGTGGTGATGATGCTCAACCTGGGTGGCAGCGAAATCGAGCAGGAGCGCCAGTGGCTGAAACCTGGGATCTGGATCGGTCCGGCCATTCTCGCAGCGGTACTGCTGGTGGTTATCGTTTACGCCATCCTTGGTATTAACGATCAGGGTATCGACGGCGCGGCGATTAACGCCAAAGAGGTCGGTATTGCGCTGTTTGGTCCGTACGTTCTGGCGGTGGAGCTGGCCTCCATGCTGCTGCTCGCGGGCCTGGTTGTTGCCTTCCATATCGGCCGTGAAGAGCGCGTCGGGGAAGTGCTGAGCAACCGTCCGAACGACAGCGATAAAAGAAAAACGGAGGAACACGCATGATCCCCTTAACACATGGACTGATCCTCGCCTCTGTCCTGTTTGTCCTCGGCCTGACGGGGCTGGTCATCCGCCGCAATCTGCTGTTTATGCTGATTAGCCTGGAGATCATGATCAATGCCGCGGCGCTGGCTTTCGTGGTTGCAGGGAGCTACTGGGGCCAGACCGATGGCCAGATAATGTATATCCTCGCCATCACCCTCGCCGCCGCGGAAGCGAGTATCGGCCTGGCGCTGCTGCTGCAGCTCCATCGTCGTCGCCAGAACCTGAACATCGATTCAGTAAGTGAGTTGCGCGGATGAATATGCTTGCCTTAACCATTCTTTTGCCATTGATTGGCTTTGTTTTGCTGGCCTTCTCTCGCGGCCGCTGGTCGGAAAACTTATCCGCCACCGTGGGGGTAGGCTCGGTAGGCCTGGCGGCGCTGGTCACGGCGTTTGTCGGCGTTGACTTCTTCGCCAACGGCAAACAGGCGGTCAGCGTGCCGCTGTGGACCTGGATGTCGGTGGGCGACTTCAACGTCGGCTTCAACCTGGTGCTGGACGGCCTCTCTCTGACCATGCTGTCCGTGGTGACCGGCGTCGGCTTCCTGATCCATATGTTCGCCTCCTGGTACATGCGCGGCGAAGAGGGCTACTCTCGCTTCTTCGCCTATACCAACCTGTTTATCGCCAGCATGGTGGTTCTGGTGCTCGCTGATAACCTGCTGCTGATGTATCTCGGCTGGGAAGGCGTGGGCCTGTGCTCCTATCTGCTGATCGGCTTCTATTACACCGATCCGAAGAACGGCGCGGCGGCGATGAAAGCCTTTGTGGTGACCCGCGTCGGCGACGTGTTCCTGGCGTTCGCGCTGTTCATTCTCTACAACGAGCTGGGCACCCTGAACTTCCGCGAAATGGTCGAACTGGCGCCTGCGCACTTCGAGGCCGGTAATAACATGCTGTGGTGGGCAACCCTGATGCTGCTGGGCGGCGCGGTGGGTAAATCTGCGCAGCTGCCGTTGCAGACCTGGCTTGCGGACGCGATGGCCGGTCCAACCCCGGTCTCCGCGCTGATCCACGCCGCCACCATGGTGACCGCCGGCGTCTACCTGATTGCGCGTACCCATGGCCTGTTCCTGATGACCCCGGAAATTCTGCATCTGGTGGGTATCGTCGGAGCGGTAACGCTGGTGCTGGCAGGCTTCGCCGCGCTGGTGCAGACCGATATCAAACGCGTGCTCGCGTATTCCACTATGAGCCAGATTGGCTACATGTTCCTCGCGCTCGGCGTGCAGGCGTGGGATGCGGCGATTTTCCATCTGATGACCCATGCGTTCTTTAAAGCGCTGCTGTTCCTGTCGTCCGGTTCGGTGATTCTGGCCTGCCACCACGAACAGAATATCTTCAAGATGGGCGGCCTGCGTAAGTCTATTCCGCTGGTATACGTCTGCTTCCTGGTGGGGGGCGCGGCGCTGTCCGCGCTGCCGCTGGTGACGGCAGGCTTCTTCAGTAAGGATGAGATTCTGGCGGGCGCGATGGCGAACGGTCATCTGAATCTGATGGTTGCCGGCCTGGTGGGGGCGTTTATGACCTCCCTGTACACCTTCCGTATGATTTTCATCGTGTTCCACGGCAAAGAACAAATTCACGCTCACGCAGGGAAGGGGATTACCCATCATCTGCCGCTGATTGTGCTGCTGGTGCTCTCGACCTTCGTTGGCGCGCTGATTGTGCCGCCGCTGGAAGGCGTACTGCCGCAGACCACCGAGCTTGAACACGGACGCGTTATGACGCTGGAAATTGCCTCCGGGGTGATTGCTATCGCCGGTATTCTGATTGCCGCCTGGCTGTGGCTGGGTAAACGCACGCTGGTGACGTCGATTGCCAACAGCGCGCCGGGTCGTCTGCTCGGTACCTGGTGGTACAACGCCTGGGGCTTTGACTGGCTGTATGACAAGGTGTTCGTTAAGCCGTTCCTCGGCGTGGCGTGGCTGCTGAAGAGCGATCCGCTGAATGCCCTGATGAACATTCCGGCGATCCTTTCCCGCTTCGCAGGCAAAGGCCTGGTGGTGAGCGAGAATGGCTATCTGCGCTGGTATGTGGCTTCTATGGGCATCGGCGCTGTCGTGGTGCTGGCGCTGCTGATGGTATTGCGTTGAGTTTGTTGGCTGGATGAACGATTGCCGGATGGCGCTGTGTTTATCCGGCCTGCAAACCCAAAATTATTTTTAGAATTCGTTTAAAATCTGTTCCTGAAGTACAGGCGTCATCGGCGAAGTCAGACCGGAAACCGCCAGCGCAGAGCAACCGGAGCGTACGTGAGTACGTGAGGATGATTCGCGAAGCTCACCCCTACGGGGCCGTCCTTACGGACGTTCAAAACGCGCTGCGTTTTGTGTGAGCACTGGCAGGATTCGGGCTGGCGAGCGAGATAGCCTGAGCAGGAGTAAAATATAAGGGACATACTTAGCTATGTTATTACCCTGGTTAATACTAATTCCCTTCATCGGCGGCTTCCTGTGCTGGCAGACTGAACGCTTTGGCGTGAAGATGCCGCGCTGGATCGCGCTGATCACTATGGGATTGACGTTTCTGCTTGGCCTGCAGTTGTGGATGCAGGGCGGCTATTCTCTCACGCAATCTACCGGTATTCCGCAGTGGCAGTCGGAATTCGTGATGCCGTGGATCCCGCGATTCGGGATTAGCATTCATCTGGCTATCGACGGTCTGTCGCTGCTGATGGTGGTGCTGACCGGGCTGCTGGGCGTGCTGGCGGTGCTCTGTTCATGGCGCGAAATCGAGAAATATCAGGGGTTTTTCCATCTTAACCTGATGTGGATCCTGGGCGGCGTGATCGGCGTATTCCTGGCTATCGACCTGTTCCTGTTCTTCTTCTTCTGGGAAATGATGCTGGTGCCGATGTACTTCCTGATCGCGCTGTGGGGCCATAAGGCTTCCGACGGTAAAACGCGTATCACGGCGGCAACCAAGTTCTTCATTTATACCCAGGCGAGCGGTCTGGTGATGCTGATATCCATCCTGGCGCTGGCGTTTGTGCACTTCAACGCTACCGGCGTATGGACCTTCAACTATGAAGAGCTGCTGAAGACGCCGATGTCCCACGGCGTGGAATACCTGCTGATGCTGGGCTTCTTTATCGCTTTCGCGGTAAAAATGCCGGTGGTTCCGCTGCACGGCTGGCTGCCGGATGCGCACTCTCAGGCGCCGACTGCGGGTTCCGTTGACCTCGCGGGGATCCTGTTGAAAACCGCGGCCTACGGCCTGCTGCGTTTTGCGCTGCCGCTGTTTCCGAACGCTTCCGCCGAATTTGCCCCCATCGCGATGTGGCTGGGCGTCATCGGTATCTTCTACGGCGCGTGGATGGCCTTTAGCCAGTACGATATCAAGCGTCTGATTGCATACACCTCCGTTTCCCACATGGGCTTCGTGCTGATTGCTATCTACACCGGCAGCCAGCTGGCTTATCAGGGCGCGGTGATTCAGATGATTGCTCACGGTCTGTCCGCTGCCGGCCTGTTTATTCTTTGCGGTCAGCTTTACGAGAGACTGCATACGCGCGATATGCGTCAGATGGGCGGTCTGTGGAGCAAGATCAAGTGGCTGCCCGCGCTGTCGATGTTTTTTGCGGTCGCGACCCTCGGGATGCCGGGTACCGGTAACTTCGTCGGTGAATTTATGATTCTGTTCGGCAGCTATAAAACCGTGCCGGTGATTACCGTTATTTCGACCTTTGGTCTGGTGTTCGCTTCCGTGTACTCGCTGTCGATGCTGCATCGCGCGTACTTTGGTAAAGCAAAAAGCGAAATCGCCGCGAAAGCGTTGCCGGGAATGTCCCTGCGTGAACTGTCGATCATCCTGCTGCTGGTCGTTCTGCTGGTGCTGCTGGGCTTCTTCCCGCAGCCGATTCTGGACACCTCGCACTCTGCGATGAGCAACATTCAGCAGTGGTTTGTTAATTCTGTTTCTACTACAAGGCCGTAATTCGCCATGACAATAACTCCACAACAACTGATCGCACTGCTACCGCTGCTGATCGTCGGCTTGACGGTGGTGGTTGTGATGCTCTCCATTGCGTGGCGACGCAATCATTTCCTCAATGCCACGCTGTCGGTTCTCGGCCTGAACGCCGCGCTGATATCACTCTGGTTCGTGGGTCAGAACGGAGCGATGGACGTCACGCCGCTGATTCGCGTTGACGGTTACGCGATGCTCTATACCGGGCTGGTGCTGCTGGCGAGCCTCGCCACCTGTACTTTCGCCTACCCGTGGCTTGAGGGTTACAAGGACAACAAAGAAGAGTTCTATCTTCTGGTGCTGATCGCCGCGCTGGGCGGCATTCTGCTGGCGGGCGCTAACCATCTGGCGGCGCTGTTCCTCGGCATCGAACTGATTTCGCTGCCGCTGTTCGGCCTGGTGGGCTACGCCTTCCGCCAGAAACGTTCGCTGGAGGCCAGTATCAAATACACGATTCTGTCCGCCGTTGCCTCTTCGTTTCTGCTGTTCGGTATGGCGCTGGTGTATGCCAACTCCGGTAACCTCTCCTTCCTGGCGCTCGGTAAGAGCCTGACGGATGGCATGCTGCACGAGCCGCTGCTGCTGGCTGGTCTCGGTCTGATGATTGTCGGTCTCGGCTTTAAGCTGTCGCTGGTGCCGTTCCATCTGTGGACGCCGGACGTATACCAGGGCGCGCCTGCTCCGGTTTCCACCTTCCTGGCGACCGCCAGTAAAATCGCCATCTTTGGCGTGGTCATGCGCCTGTTCCTCTATATGCCGGTGGGCGACAGCGAGGCGGTACGCGTGGTGCTGGGCCTGATCGCCTTTGCTTCGATTATCTTCGGGAACCTGATGGCCCTGAGCCAGACCAATATTAAACGTCTGCTCGGCTACTCTTCCATTTCTCATCTTGGCTATCTGCTGGTGGCGCTGATTGCTCTGCAGAGCGGTGAGATGTCGATGGAAGCGGTGGGCGTTTATCTGGCAGGGTACCTGTTCAGCAGCCTCGGCGCGTTCGGCGTGGTGAGCCTGATGTCCAGCCCGTACCGCGGCCCGGATGCCGATTCGCTCTACTCCTACCGCGGCCTGTTCTGGCATCGTCCGATTCTGTCGGCGGTAATGACGGTGATGATGCTGTCTCTTGCCGGTATTCCGATGACGCTGGGCTTTATCGGTAAGTTCTACGTGCTGGCGGTGGGCGTGCATGCGCACCTGTGGTGGCTGGTCGGCGCGGTAGTGGTGGGTTCAGCGATTGGCCTCTACTACTACCTGCGCGTGGCGGTGAGCCTCTATCTGAGCGCGCCGGAGAAACTGAATCGCGATGCGCCGTCTAACTGGCAGTACAGCGCCGGAGGCATCGTGGTGCTCATCTCCGCGCTGCTGGTGCTGGTGCTGGGCGTTTGGCCGCAGCCGCTCATCAGCATCGTACAATTGGCTACGCCGCTGATGTAATGCTATCTTTAGCCAGAGAAAAGGATCGCTTCGGCGGTCCTTTTTTTATCTACGCAAAGGCGCCAGGCGCTTTCTTTACTCTTTTTCGTATTATTCATGCTTTTTATCATATTAATCTCACTTTACGTTTCCACTCATCCTCTTATTTTCCGTACTATTATTACTACGCACGCTATTGTGTTTTGTAGATGGAGAAAGTGAATGAAAACAAGACGTAAGCATTTGACTGTCGGGGAGGTTCAGCGTTTGGTTGAAGCGGCCAGGCGGGGAGCAAACCCGGAGCGCGATGTCTGTTTACTGTGGATGTGTTTTAATCATGGTTGTCGAGTGAGCGAAATTCGTCACTGGAAGCTCTCTGATATCGATATTCAAAGCGGGGTCATTTATATTCGTCGACTGAAGAACGGCTTTTCAACCACTCATCCTATTTATAAACAAGAGGTAAAAGTACTCAACGAATGGCTGCGCGTGCGTAATAATTATCCCGGAAATAATTCTGGCTGGCTCTTTCTGTCACGAAATGGCCAGCCTTTATCCCGGCAGAGAATATACCAGATGATGAAGAACCTGAGCCTCGTCGCCCAGCTGGAAATTAACGCGCATCCGCATATGCTGCGCCACGCATGCGGTTTCGCGCTGGCTAATAAGGGGGTGGATACGCGATTAATTCAGGACTTTCTGGGACATCGGAATATTCAGCACACGGTTATCTATACAGCCAGTAATGATGCGAGGTTTAGAGAAGTTTGGTAAACGGAATAGTCATTTTGTATCAAACTGACTCCTATGCTATCCACAGGTAGTAACAATGTCAATTTATGATTAACAATATTTTTTACTATTATTTTCATATAGTTATATTAAGTATAGGTGTCATTTATTTTTTAATTTTTTTAATTGGCTTTATGTATGGTTTGTTCCGCCTCTCATTCTTTAGCTTTTTATCGTGTTTATTGGGATTTTTCCTGATAAATATGAAATCAAAAACGCCTTCCCTGGCAATTTATATTCTAATTAATTGAAGTGGTCATATTGATACATAATGACCACTTCAAAATATTATATCCATTTCATGAGTCAATGTTTTGTTGCGTTATTAATATCAAACGTAAATAAAAGGATGCGCAGGGTATTGCGCTTATAAGTTAATGCATTGACTGCATTGAAAAGGATAAATCATGAAAAAAACATTACTTGCTGCTGTTGTCGCCGGTTGCGCGGCGTTCTCTGGTGCTGCGCTGGCGGATGACGGTCAGGTGAAGTTTATCGGCGATATCATCGATGCGGGCTGCGACGTGGTGAACGACCTGTCCAACCCGCTGGAAGTTCAGATGGGGCAGATTGCCAAGACCGCGTTTAGCGGTACGGGGTCTACTGCGGCTGAACAGAATTTCGCGATTAAACTGGAAAACTGCCCGACTACCGTCACCAAAGCATCGGTACTGTTCTCCGGCGCTAACGTCAACGGTGATAATGATAAACTGCAGCTGACCGGAGCGGGTACAGATCCTGACGTTGCCGAAGGCGTGGCCCTGCAGCTGGTTGACGCCAGCAGCAACGCGACGCTGCCGCTCTATTCGCGTTCTGCCAGCCTGACCATCCCCGCTACCGGCAATATCGATCTGCCGTTCCGCGTCCGTTATATCCAGACTGAAAGCACTATCGTTGCGGGTAAAGCTGACGGTACAGCCAACTTTACCATCAGCTATAACTAATTTTCCGTCTATATGACAGTGTTAGCGAGCCCTGTGTGGCTCGCTTTTCCAGGGAGCTGGAGATGCAAAAATACCTGAAAGTGCTAATAGCTGGATGGCTGTTGGTTGGCGCTGCGGCGCATGCGGGCGTGGTGACCGGCGGAACTCGTCTGATTTATCCCGGCGGTAAAAAAGAGTCCTCACTGAGCGTAACCAATAATGATGCTACGCCTTATCTCATTCAAAGCTGGGTTGAAAGTAATAAGGGCGCAGCCCCTTTTCTGTTAACGCCGCCTTTATTTCGCCTTGAGGGCGAGCAGCAAACCCGACTGCGGGTAATTTACAGCGGCGGCTTACCGGAAAATAAAGAAAGTATGTTCTGGATGAACATTAAAGCGATTCCCTCCTCGCAGGCTAAAGCCGGCGCCAATACTCTACAGATCGCTATCAAAACGCGCATCAAATTAATTTATCGACCTAAATCCGTTGAGGGAACGCCGGAGATGGTGACGGAGCAGCTTCGCTGGACGCGCAGCGGCAATACGCTACAGGTCATGAATCCCACCGCCTTTTATATGAATTTTGCCGAGGTCAAAGTGGGGGGCGCCGAAGTTAAAGAGGCCAATTGGGTGGGGCCGGGGGAAACGGCGCGCTTTCAACTGCCGGGCGTCAGCGCGGGCGCTTTGCAGTGGAAACTGATTAACGATTATGGCGGTACCGGCGCGCTGCACCACGCGAATTTGTAAAGGCTTTCAGGCCAGGGAGTTCCAGGGAAAATGAAAAATAATCATAATAAATGGCGGCTTAACCGGATAGCCGGCGCTCTGGCCGTTGCGCTGCTACCGCTGTGTGAAGATGTCCTGGCGCGGGAGGTTTTTAACCCGGCCCTGTTGGAAATGGACGGCCCTCATACGGGCGTCAGGGATTTATCCGCTTACGAGCAGGCTGGCGGACAGCTGCCGGGGACCTACCGGGTAGATATTTATCTTAATAACGTTTTTATGGACACCCGCGATGTGGTTTTTCAGCAGAGCAAAGGACCAGGAATAACGGAATTACAGCCTTGCCTGACGGTAGACGATCTGGCCGAATGGGGCGTGCGCGTCTCCCAATTTCCAGAGCTGGGCCGCAGAACGCCCGGCTGCGCGGATATCAGCGTGATACCGCAGGCAAAATCCGATTTTCGCTTCAGCCAGCAGCGCCTGCTATTGAGCTTCCCGCAGGCGGCGGTAGCCAGCGCCGCCCGCGGCTGGGTGGATCCGAAACAGTGGGATGAGGGGGTGCCGGCGATCCTGCTGAATTACTCCTTTAGCGGGGCAAATAACTGGTCACGTCAGAACGATGCGCCGGACAGCGATAACCAATACGTTAACCTGCGCCCCGGTATCAACGTCGGGCCGTGGCGTTTACGTAACTACACGACCTGGTCGCGCAGCAGCAGCGGGGGAGAGTCCAGTAATAGTTGGGACACGGTTTATACCTATGCGCAGCGCAACATCAAATCGATACAGGGGGTGATGACGCTGGGCGATAGCAGCACGGACGCCGACGTTTTTGAGGGCGTTCCCTTCCGTGGGGCGATGCTGGCTTCCGATGACGATATGCTGCCGGAAAGCCTGCGCGGCTACGCGCCCGTCGTTCGCGGGATTGCGCGCACTAATGCTCAGGTCATTATTCGCCAGAACGGCTATGAGATTTACCAGACCTACGTCGCGCCTGGCGCTTTTGAAATTACCGATATGTACCCGACCGGCGGCTCGGGTGATTTAGCCGTCACCATCAAAGAGGCGGACGGCAGCGAGCAGAACCTGATCGTACCTTACGCTTCTCTCCCTGTCCTGCAGCGCGAAGGGCGTCTGAAATATAGCGTGACCTCCGGCGTGTATCGCGCCTATGACAACAGCATTGACGAAACGCCCCTCACGCAGGCGACGGCAATTTACGGCTTGCCCTGGGGGTTAACCCTGTACGGCGGCGGCCAGTTTAGCAGTAAATATCAGTCGGTGGCGCTGGGAATGGGGAAAAACCTCGGTGAACTGGGCGCCGTATCGACCGATATCATCCAGGCCTGGTCGACCCGACAGGATAAAGATAAAGAGAGCGGGCAGTCGGTACGTCTCCGTTACAGCAAAGATCTCCCGGGTCTGGGAACTAACGTAAGCCTGGCAGGCTATCGCTATGCGACCAGCGGTTACTGGGATATGCAGGAAGTGCTGGATACCTATCGGGATGACAACTACACGCCTTCTATTGAACGGCGGCGCAACCGCGGGGAGGTAACGATCAGCCAAAGCCTTGGCGAAGAAATGGGATCGCTGTCGCTGAGCTATATCCGCGAGGACTACTGGAATACCAGCCGCACCATGGAGTCAGTGGGCGTCGGATACAACAACAGCTGGCGCGGCATCAGCTATAGCATGAACTACAGCTATAACCGCAATACTACCGACCAGAACACCGGTAAGCGTAATGACGAAGATCACCTCTTTGCACTGAGCATCAGCGTGCCTTTGGGGGAATGGCTACCGAAGCCGGTTTATGCCAACTACTCCCTGAACAGCAGCAAAAATGGCTCCACCAGCAACAATCTGGGCCTCTCCGGCACCTTGCTGGAGCGTAATAACCTGAGCTGGAGCGTGCAGGAAGGCTACACCAGCCAGGGAAGAGGGGAGAGCGGCAGCGTCAATGCGGACTGGCGTGCAACCTATGCTGAACTTACCGGCGGCTACAGCCATGATAAATACAGCCATCGGCTGAACTACGCCCTGCGCGGCGGAGCGCTGGTACATGAAAACGGCCTGACGCTGGGCCAGCCTTTCGGCGAAACCGTCGCTCTCATCAAGGCGCCCGGCGCCGCCGGCGTCGGCGTGAATAGCCAGACAGGGGTCAGAACCGACTGGCGAGGCTATACCGTAGTGCCTTACGCCTCGCCGTATCGTAAGAATATCCTGACGCTCGATACCACGACGATGCCGGACGATGTCGACCTTGAGTTGGCGACGCAGACGGTCGTACCAACCCGTGGGGCGGTGGTTCGCGCAAATTATGCCACCAGCGTGGGTAACCGGGTACTGATGACGGTACGCCAGGAGAACGGGCAACCCCTGCCTTTCGGAGCCATGGTCAGCGTCCCCGGGGCGGCATCCTCTGAGCAGGCGTTTATCGTTGGCGATGGCGGGCAGGTCTACCTGACCGGACTGGAATCTAACGGCGTACTCAACGTGAAGTGGGGCTCCGGGGCGCAAGAACGCTGCCAGATCCACTATGCGCTGCCGTCAGCAAAAGAACTTACCGGCATTATTGTGGCCCAGGCGCAATGCCGATAATCGAAAGGATGCAGAGACAATGAAACGATTTTCATGGGGAATATTAGCGGGCCTGGCGATCGCGCCGCAGGCGATGGCGGCAACCGGGTGGTGTCAGAATACCGGTAATGGCGGGGCGCCTTTTCAGGATAGCTTTTCATTTATTGAAAGCTTTACTAATCCCTCACAAAATCAGGCCGGAATGGAGTTTCCCCGTTTGTACCGCTGGAGTACCGGGGGAACCTACAAGGCAAAGTGTGATTGTGATAGCGCCAGCGGGGTGACGTATTTTAAAGCCACGGTGCCAGGCCTTACCGCGACGCAAAGCCGCAATGGATTAAATTATTACCAGCTAAATAAATACCTGGAAATTGCCACCGAGTTATTTATTGCCGGGGGTGTTAATAAATATATTCCTACGCCGATTGAGGATAAGAGTAATCAGAATAATCAAGGTTTTGCCTGTAATCCCGGCGGCGCCATTTTTGATACAGGGTCACTGGGATATATTTCGCTTTATTTTACCCGGCCTTTTGTAGGCCAGGTGACGATCCCTCCGACAGTTATCCTGAGTGTCTACGGGACGCGAAAAACCGGCAGCTACAGCGGTATCCCCCTGACGCAAATTTCAATGAGCGGGTCGGTAACGGTTCCACAGTCCTGTGAGATTAATACCGGTAAAGCGATTAATATTGATTTTGAGGATATTGCCGCCAACCATTTTAAAACCGCGGGCCAGATGCCGAAGGACTTCGTTCCGCATGTTGTTAATATGACGGTGGCCTGTACCAATATTTCCGCCGGGGTAAAAATCGCGCTGTCGTTCCAGGGGATGGCGGATACTAACGATAGCACTGCGCTGGCGACCACCAATCGCGACATTGCGGTGCGTATTGAAAATATTACCGGCGTCAAAATACCGGTCATTTCAGGTCTGCTGCCGGTCAATTTTAATTACCCGAGTCAGACCGGGGACACCACTATGAAAATTTATCCGATTAATACCACCGGGAATTTACCCAGCGGCGGAGGCTTTACCGCTACGGCAACCATTCAGGCAGAAATTGAATAGCAGGAGTAGATAATGAAAAAGGCGCTATGGCTGGCATTATTGCTGCCTGTTTTTTCATCCTCGGGTGGGATCCCTTTGAATATTAAAGGTAATATTTATTATCTCCCCTGTGACGTCAGTACCGACACGAAGTATCAAGAGGTAAATTTTGGCCCACTCCTGAATATTGACTTTCAAACGCCCGGCAACGCTTCAGAGTGGAAATCCTTTTACCTGAATGTCGAAAATTGCCCGGCGGGGACAACAAAAGCAACGGTGAAATTTGACGGCGTTATCGACGTTGATGATGCCAGACATTTCGCCAATATGGCCGCCAGCGATGCGGCGCAGAATATCGCACTGCAAATCACCAGTAGCGATCACTCTACTCTCTATAAAAATCAGGACCAGATGAGTATTGCTATCGACGGCAGTACCGGGAAAGGCGTATTCCCGCTGGCTGCCCGTTTATATTCAACCCGGGGTGGAGCAACGGTGGGTAAATTTGAGTCTATTGTACAGCTGACATTTACCTATCAGTAATTTTATTGTCAAATGGATGAAAAGGAATAACGTATGCTGGTAGATACGGAATATCTTAGCGTCAAGGACGTTGAGCGTCTGGTACTTGCTGCACATTATTGTGCGCACCCGGAAAGAAATAGCTGCATGATCCAGATGTGTTTTTTGCACGGTTGTCGGATTAACGAAATTACCGCCTTGACCTTGCGGGATGTCGACCTGTCGCGAAAACGGGTTTATATTCGCCGGGCGCGTCACGGTATCTCTGGGTATCATCCCTTACAACCCAAAGAGATTATCTCATTACAGCGCTGGCTGCTGGCCAGAGAGTGTTACCCGGCTCATAATGATTTGCTGTTTATCTCTTCCCGGGGCAATCAGATGACGCGCCAGCGTTTTTATCAAATTATTCGCGAGTGCTGCGAGCTGGCGAAGCTGAAGCAGAATATTCATCCCAGGATGCTGCGCCACGCGTGCGGCTATGAGCTGGGAAAAAAAGGAATTGATGACGACTCGATCCAGGATTATCTGGGCTATCGCAATTTAAAATCTATTCTGCGTTATAACAGCTATGCTGAAGAGTAATGGCTGGCGTATTCGCGGCGTCTCTCTGCCGCGGTACGCCGCTTTTTTATTCTACTCTATACGCCATGAAATCTTCCGCCAGCACGGTAGACGGAAATATCTCTCTGCACTCTGCCAGCAGACGCTGGCAGCCTTCTGCGTCATAGCGAGAGCTAAAGTGGGTGGCGATAAGCGTGCCGACGCCCGCGTCGTGCGCCAGCGACGCCGTTTGCTGGCTGGTTGAATGCCCGCGGCTGTTCGCTTTTTCCGCCATCGCCTGTTCGAGCGTCACCTCGTGAACCATGACATCCACGCCGCAGGCCAGTTCCCGCGCCGTCTCGCAGGGGGCGGTATCGCCGAAAATAGCCAGCTTCTTACCCGGCGTTGCCGGGCCGAGGTAGCGGCTGCCGTCAATCCGCCGTCCATCTTCCAGCTCAACCGTTAATCCCTGTTTTAAGCGCTGAAATAACGGACCGGGAGGCACGCCTTCGGCGATAAGCTGCGCGGCGTCAAGGGTGCCCGGCTTATCATGCTGTTCGATACGATAGCCGTAGCATTCGACCGGGTGGTTGAGCGGCCAGGCGGTGACCCGGAAGCCGGCTTCATCGAGCACCAGCCCCGGCCCGACTTCGATAATCGTCAGCGGGTAATCGGTCCAGGAACCGCTGAGGCGCAGCGCGGTTTCCACGAACGCTTTAAGCCCTTTCGGTCCGTACAGCGTCAGCGGCAGAGAATTACCCTGCATCGAGCGGCTGCACAGCAGGCCGGGGAGACCGAAGAGATGATCGCCATGTAAATGCGTAATAAAAATCTTATTCAACTTGCCGGGATGATAAGGGGTGCGCAGAAACTGATGCTGAGTTCCCTCCCCGCAGTCGAACAGCCACATCTCAGCCATTGTTGGCTGTTGCAAATTCAGCACTATCGACGTCATATTACGCGTACGGGTAGGCACGCCAGCGGATGTCCCCAAAAAGAGTAATTCCATCGTCCAGTGTCCTTAGGGCGTGAGTCAAAAAACAAAGTATACCCGTCATACTTCAAGTTGCATGTGTGTTGGCTGCACTCGTTCACCCCAGTCACTTACTCATGTAAGCTCCAGGGGATTCGCTCGCTGGCCGCCTTCATGCCACTTGAATTATTTAGGGTTAAAATCAATTAAGGAAGCGCAGATGATTACATGGCAGGATCTTCACCACGGTGAACTGACCGTCCCACAGCTCTACGCCGTGCTGAAATTACGCTGTGCGGTGTTCGTTGTCGAACAAACCTGCGCCTATCAGGACGTCGACGGCGACGATCTGGTGGGGGAGAATCGCCATCTTCTCGGCTGGCGCGGCGATGAGCTGGTAGCCTACGCGCGCATTCTCAAGAGCGATGATGAGTTTGAACCGGTGGTGATTGGCCGGGTGATTGTCAGCCAGGCGGTGCGCGGCGAGAAGCTGGGCTATCAGCTGATGGAACAGGCGCTGGCCAGCTGCCGGCAACACTGGCCGCAAAAGGCTATCTATCTTGGCGCCCAGGCGCACCTGCAAAAATTCTACGCCAGCTTCGGTTTTGTTCCGGTGACCGAGGTTTACGACGAGGACGGCATCGACCATATCGGCATGGCCTTCGAAATCGCCACCCACTAACCGCCGCGCTCATTAAAAGCCGCTCCCTCATCGTGGGTACTGCTATTCCTCAGTAGTACCTCGTATAATGTGGGGTTTTTACTCCGTGGAGGTTTGCGTGCTGTCTGTATCCACCGCGCTGGAAAGCCTGTATCGCTGCCTGGATGAAGCGTTCCCGCCATCGCCCGGCACGCGAATTTTCGATATCCCCTTCGCGCTGAATGGCGCATTTGATCCCCTTCTGTGGTGCACGCATCAGCCGCAGTGGCCGCAGTTCTACTGGCAGCAGCGCAGCGGCGATGAAGAGCTGGCCGCGCTGGGGGCGGTGCAAATCTTTGCTTCCCTTGAGCAGGCGCACGCTTTTTTGCGCCAGCAGGGGCGTGACGATCTGCGAATTTGCGGCCTTAACGCCTTTCATCCTCAGCAGGGTCTGTTGATCTTACCGAGGCTGGAGTGGCGTCGGCTGGGCGGCAGCGCCACGCTACGCCTGGTGTTATATAGCGAGACCTCGCTACGCGACGATGCCCGTGCGGCACGTGAATTTCTCGATTCGCTGGTGGCGAAACAGGCGCAGGCTACCGCGATGCCCTCTCTGCTGAGCGAACAGCATTTCCCGGCTTATCCGCAGTGGCGAGAGCTGATTGCGCAGGCGACGCAGGCGATAGCGGCGGGGGAGATGGATAAAGTGGTGCTGGCTCGCGCCACCGATTTGCACTTCGCCGCCCCGTTAAACGCCGGAGCGATTATGGCGGCCAGCCGCCGCAGCAACCTTAACTGCTTCCACTTCCTGATGGTCTTTAACGCGCAAGAGGCCTTTCTGGGGTCTACGCCGGAACGGCTGTGGCGGCGTCGCGGGGCGCTGCTGCGTACCGAAGCGCTGGCGGGAACCGTTGCCAGCCATGCGGACGATCGCCAGGCGCAGCGTTTGGGTAGCTGGCTGATGGCCGACGATAAGAACCAGCGCGAAAATATGCTGGTGGTGGAGGATATCTGTCAGCGGATGCAAGGGGAGACCCGCGCGCTGGAAGTCCTGCCGCCGCAGATTGTCCGTTTGCGGAAAGTACAGCATCTCCGGCGCTGTATTTGGGCCGAGCTGGAGAAGCCTGACGATGCCCGCTGCCTTCATCAGCTCCAGCCCACGGCGGCGGTTGCTGGTTTACCGCGCCGGGTCGCGCTGGATTTTATCACCCGTAATGAGCTTTTTACCCGCGGCTGGTATGCAGGCTCCGCCGGCTATCTGTCGCTGGCGCAAAGCGAATTTTGCGTTTCTCTGCGTTCGGCGAAAATCGAACAGCGTATGCTCAGACTCTACGCCGGTGCGGGGATCGTCAGCGGTTCCGACCCGGAGCAGGAGTGGCAGGAAATTGAAAATAAAGCCGCGGGATTGCGTTCGTTACTGCTGTCAGAAGTATAGAGAAAACGATGCATATCAAAACGGCAACAGTTTGCTTTATCTATACTTAGCCTCAATATTTGATACTGGACAAATTCATGTCTGTAAGCGCATTTAACCGACGCTGGGCGGCGGTGATCCTTGAAGCATTGACGCGCCACGGCGTGCAGCATATCTGCATTGCGCCCGGATCGCGCTCGACACCTTTGACCCTGGCGGCGGCGGAAAACCGCGCATTGATTCACCATACCCACTTTGACGAACGCGGCCTCGGCCATCTGGCGTTAGGGCTGGCGAAAGCCAGCGGTCAGCCGGTGGCGGTGATTGTGACCTCCGGTACCGCGACGGCTAACCTCTATCCGGCTCTGATTGAAGCCGGGCTGACCGGTGAAAAACTCATTTTACTGACCGCCGACCGGCCGCCGGAGCTGATTGACTGCGGCGCGAATCAGGCGATTCGCCAGCCGGGCATGTTTGCTTCGCACCCGTCGCAGACGCTATCCCTGCCGCGTCCGTCGCAGGATATCTCCGCCCGCTGGCTGGTCTCGACCCTCGACCAGGCGCTCGGCGCGCTACACTGCGGCGGCGTTCATATTAACTGCCCGTTTGCCGAACCGCTGTATGGCGATATGGACGACACCGGCGCCGAGTGGCAGCAGCAGCTCGGCGACTGGTGGCAGAGCGACAAGCCCTGGCTGCGTCACTCTCTGCATCTGGAAAGTGAAAAGCAGCGCGACTGGTTTTTCTGGCGGCAGAAACGCGGCGTGGTGGTCGCCGGGCGGATGAGCGCGGAAGAGGGCGTCAAGGTGGCCGAGTGGGCGAAAACCCTCGGCTGGCCGCTGATTGGCGATGTGCTCTCGCAAACCGGGCAGCCGCTCCCCTGCGCCGACCTGTGGCTGGGTAACGGCAAGGCGGTCAGTGAACTGGCGCAGGCGCAAATCGTTGTTCAACTGGGCAGTAGCCTGACCAGCAAACGCGTTTTGCAGTGGCAGGCCACCTGCGAACCCGAAGAGTACTGGCTGGTGGATAATCTGCCGGGGCGCCTGGATCCCGCCCAGCATCGCGGTCGCCGACTGGTGTGCGCCATCGACCGCTGGCTTGAACAGCATCCGGCGGAAAAACGACAGCCGTGGCCCACCGTCATTCCCGAGCTTTCGCGCCAGGCATGGCAGGCGGCGATCGCCAGCAGCGAGGATTTCGGCGAGGCCCAGCTGGCTCAGCGAATCCGGCGCTATCTGCCGGATCAGGGCCAGCTGTTTGTCGGCAACAGCCTGGTGGTGCGCTTAATTGACGCGCTGTCGCAGCTACCGGCAGGTTACCCGGTCTACAGCAATCGCGGGGCCAGCGGAATAGACGGCCTGCTGGCGACGGCTGCCGGGGTGCAGCGCGCCAGCGCGCGTCCGACGCTGGCTATCGTCGGCGATCTTTCGGCGCTTTACGATCTCAACTCGCTGGCCCTGCTGCGTCAGGCCTCCGCGCCGCTGGTGCTGATTGTCGTCAACAATAACGGCGGGCAGATTTTTTCCCTGCTGCCCACGCCGCAGGAGCAGCGCAGCCAGTTCTATCTGATGCCGCAGAATATCCATTTCGCGCACGCGGCGGCGATGTTCAATCTGACTTACCATCGCCCTGCGGACTGGAATGAGCTGGAGCAGGCGCTGGACGTTGCCTGGCGAGGACCCGGCGCGACGTTGGTTGAGCTGGCGGTTAATGAAACCGACGGTACGCAAACGCTTCAGCAGCTGCTGGCGCAGGTGAGTCAGCTATGACGCTGCACGCGGTGGCTGAAGGCGGCCTGCCGGGCTATCCCTGGCTGGTCTTTTTGCACGGTTTTGCCGGGGATAGTCATGAGTGGCGCACGGTGGGGCAGGCGCTTGGCGCGCATCCGCGTCTCTATATTGACCTGCCGGGCCACGGCGGTTCGGCGCATATTGCCGTCAACCATTTTGCCGATGTCAGCGAGTTGATTAAGAATACGCTTAATAGTTACAACATACTTAAGTACTGGCTGGTGGGATACTCCCTCGGCGGACGGGTGGCGATGTTCTATGTCAGCCAGCCGCGCGAAGGGCTCTGCGGGCTGGTCGTCGAGGGGGGGCATCCGGGCCTGGGGGATGATAACCAGCGTAGGCTGCGCCGGCGCAGCGATGCCGCCTGGGCTGAACGCTTTCGCCGCGAGCCGCTGACCCAGGTCTTTGCCGACTGGTATCAGCAGCCGGTTTTCGCTTCCCTGGACGCAGCGCAGCGTGCGTCGCTGGTTGCGCTACGCAGCCGCAATAACGGCGGAGCGTTGGCGGCGATGCTGCAGGCCAGCTCGCTGGCGGAACAACCCGATCTCCGCACGTCGTTACGGGCGCGCGATTTCCCTTTTCATTACCTTTGCGGCGAACGCGACGGCAAGTTTCGCGCCATCGCGAATGAACTCTCCGCCACCGCGCACGTGATTAATCATGCCGGACACAACGCGCATCGGGAAAACCCCGATGCTGTCGTGGCTTGTCTGGCGCAGTTTTTAGCGAGTTAACCGAAGGACACTTTATGATCTCTCTTGATGAAGCCATGCTTTACGCCCCGATTGAATGGCAGGACTGCTCCGAAGGCTACACCGATATTCGTTACCAAAAATCGGCGGACGGGATTGCCAAAATTACCATCAACCGCCCGCAGGTACGCAACGCTTTCCGCCCGCTGACCGTCAAAGAGATGATTCAGGCGCTGGCGGATGCCCGCTATGACGACAATATCGGCGTCATCGTTCTGACCGGTGAAGGCGATAAAGCGTTTTGCGCCGGCGGCGATCAGAAAGTCCGCGGCGACTACGGCGGCTACCAGGATGATTCCGGCGTTCATCACCTCAACGTTCTCGATTTCCAGCGCCAGATCCGCACCTGCCCGAAACCGGTGGTGGCGATGGTGGCGGGATACTCCATCGGCGGCGGCCACGTCCTGCATATGATGTGCGATCTGACTATCGCAGCGGAAAACGCCATCTTTGGCCAGACCGGCCCGAAAGTCGGCTCTTTCGACGGCGGCTGGGGCGCCTCCTATATGGCGCGCATCGTCGGGCAGAAAAAAGCCCGTGAGATCTGGTTCCTGTGCCGCCAGTACGACGCGCAGCAGGCGCTGGATATGGGGCTGGTGAATACCGTGGTGCCGCTGGCGGATCTGGAAAAAGAGACCGTGCGCTGGTGCCGGGAAATGCTGCAAAACAGCCCGATGGCGCTGCGCTGCCTGAAGGCGGCGCTGAACGCCGACTGCGACGGCCAGGCGGGACTGCAGGAGCTGGCGGGTAACGCCACCATGCTGTTTTACATGACCGAAGAGGGTCAGGAAGGTCGCAACGCTTTCAATCAGAAGCGCCAGCCGGACTTCAGCAAATTTAAACGGAATCCGTAATGCGGCAGGCGCAGGTCTACCGCTGGCAGCTACCGATGGACGCGGGAGTGGTGCTGCGTGAACGGCGGTTAAAAACCCGCGATGGTTTGCTTCTGCGCCTGCGCGACGGCGAGCGCGAAGGCTGGGGGGAAATATCTCCCCTGCCCGGATTCAGCCTGGAAACGCTGGATGAGGCGCAGGCTGCGCTGCTGGCGTGGGCGAACGCCTGGCGCGATGGAGAAGAGGGCGCGTTGCCAACGCCGCCGTCGGCGGCTTTCGGGGCGAGCTGCGCACTGGCGGAACTGTGCGGCGAGCTGCCGCAGGCGGCGGACTATCGCGCGGCGCCGCTCTGCGCCGGCGATCCGGACGAGCTGTTCGCCAGGCTTTCGCTGATGCCCGGCGAAAAAGTCGCCAAGGTCAAAGTCGGCCTGTATGAGGCGGTGCGCGACGGCATGGTGGTCAACCTGCTGCTGGAGGCGATTCCCGATCTGACGCTACGCCTCGACGCTAACCGCGCCTGGACGCCGCTGAAAGCGCAGCAGTTTGCCAAATACGTGGATCCGCACTATCGCAGCCGCATCGCCTTTCTCGAAGAACCCTGTAAAAACCGCGATGATTCGCGCGCTTTCGCCCAACAAACGGGTATCGCTATCGCCTGGGATGAGAGCCTGCGCGAGGCGGACTTTACCTTTGCCGCCGAGCCGGGGCTGCGGACGGTGGTGATTAAACCGACGTTGACCGGCAGTCTGCAAAAAGTGCGGCAGCAGGTGGCGCAGGCGCATGCCCTGGGGCTGACGGCGGTCATCAGTTCAGCCATTGAGTCGAGCCTTGGCCTGACGCAGCTGGCGCGAATCGCCGCCTGGCTGACCCCGGACACGATCCCCGGTCTGGACACGCTGAGCCTGATGCGTGCCCAGCTGGTGCGCCGTTGGCCGGAAAGCGAGCTGCCGTGTCTGAACGTTGATGAGCTGGAGCCGCTGCTGTGACCTTTAGCGACTGGCCATGGCGCCACTGGCGGCGGCTGCGGGAAGAGGCTCAGGCGCTGCGCCTGAACGAGCGGCGGCTAAGCTGGCGGGAACTGTGCGCGCAAATTGATGCGCTGGCGGTGGGATTCCACGCCCAGGGCGTTCGCGACGGCGATGGCGTGCTGCTTCGCGCTTACAACCAGCCCGATGCTCTGCTGGCGTGGCTGGCCCTCCTGCAGTGCGGCGCGCGCGTCCTGCCGCTGAATCCGCAGCTGCCTGCTCCTCTGTTAGCGGAACTGCTGCCGTCTCTGGGCCTGCGCCACGCGCTGGTGCTAAACGGCGGCGACCTTCCGGTGGCGCTTAATCCATTAGCATTGCGCACCGGCGACGGCGTGCACGCGGTCGCCTGGCGAGAAGATCGTATCGCGTCCATGACGCTAACCTCGGGGTCGACGGGGCTACCGAAAGCGGCGGTGCACGCTTTTCGCGCCCATCTTGCCAGCGCAGAGGGCGTGCTGGCGATAATACCCTTTGCGCCGCAGGACGACTGGCTGCTGTCGCTGCCGCTGTTTCACGTTTCCGGCCAGGGGATTCTCTGGCGCTGGCTGTTAGCTGGCGCAGGCCTGACGGTACGCGACAAGCAGCCGCTGGAACAGGCGTTACGCGGCTGTACCCATGCCTCTCTGGTGCCGACCCAGCTTTGGCGCCTGCTCAGCGGCGACGCCGAGGTGTCGTTGAAAGCGGTTCTGCTCGGCGGCGCGGCGATCCCGGTGGCGCTAACCGAGCAGGCCGGTAAGCGCGGTATCCGCTGCTGGTGCGGCTACGGCCTCACCGAGTTTGCCTCCACGGTATGCGCCAAGGAGGCGGACGGCCTGGCGGATGTCGGGCAGCCGCTGCCGGGGCGCGAAGTGCGGATTGTCGATGGTGAAGTGTGGCTGCGGTCGGACAGCATCGCCGCAGGCTACTGGCGCGATGGGCAAATGGTCCCCCTCGCTAATGCCGACGGCTGGTTCGCCACTCGCGATCGGGGCCGGCTGGAGCACGGCAGGCTGACTATCCTCGGACGAGTGGACAACCTCTTTTTTAGCGGCGGAGAAGGTATTCAGCCGGAAGAAGTGGAGCGGGTGATTGGCGCTCATCCGTGGATTACGCAAGTTTTCATCGTGCCGCAGGATGATGCGGAGTTTGGCCAGCGGCCGGTGGCGGTGGTGGAGTGCGGCGAGCATGACGACCCGTCCGCGCTGGCGGGCTGGTGCGCCGATAAGCTGGCGCGGTTTCAGCAGCCGGTGCGTTGGCTGCGGCTGCCTGAATCGCTGAAAACCGGCGGAATTAAAATTTCCCGCCGGGCGCTACGTGACTGGGTCAACCAGCAGGCGATGCCCGACTCAGACGCGCTGGACGTTCAGTAGCTGCTTCGTATGCCAGCGGCCCAGCGCTAAAACGGTGGTCAGCGCGCCGAGCAGGGCGCAAAACATATCCGACTGGGTATCCCAGGGATCGCCCTGGGTGCCGAGAAACTCATCCGCGCCCTGTCCCAGCGCCAGCGCCGCCCACCATTCGATCAGTTCATAGACGGCGCTAATCGCCAGCGCAATACAGCAGACCACGAAACCGAGCATTTTACGCCCGTGAACGTAGCCGCCGCGCAGCAGAATCTCCCGCGCCGCCAGCGCCGGCACCAGCCCCTGGAAAAAGTGCCCCAGCTTGTCATAGGGGTTACGGCTCAGTCCCAGCCACGCCTGTACGTCAAAGCCGATGGGCACTTTCGCGTAGGTGTACATACCGCCGACCATCAAAATGATGGCATGGAAGAAAATCAGCGTGTAAAGCAGCGGCGTCAGCGGATAGCGCGAGCGCGTGGCCAGCAAAAGCGGAACGATGATAATCACCGGCGTCACTTCCATCAGCCAGGTGAGCTTATCCCCTGCGCTGATACCGGTGTAAACAAGCATCAGGGCCAGCGCCAGCGCGGCGAATGTTAACCCCGAACGGGATGCGGCGACGGTCATAACGGATCACCAGAAAGTTAAAACGATAACTATCAGGCAGATGTGGTGGAAATTCAACGTATACCGTCATTGGCGGCGCTGAGCGACCGCCAATGACGTTGAGCATCAGGAAGAGGGCAGGTCGCCCTGCGTATTAAGCTGGCGCTTCCGCCAGTACCGCAGCAGCGGAGGGACAACAATCACCGCGATGGCCAGAAACAGAAGCGTTTTCGTTACGCCGCTTTGCCACAGAATCGCCACGTTGCCGTTGCTGATGGACAGCGCGCGGCGCAGGTTCTGCTCCAGCATCTCTCCCAGCACAAACCCTAAGATCAGCGGCGACATCGGGAAGTGCATCTTACGCATAATGTAGCCCAGCACGCCCAGCCCAACCATCAACAGCAGGTCGAAGGTGGTGCTGTGCACCGCGTAGACGCCGACCGCGGACACGGCGGCGATGGCCGGGGCCAGAAACCATAGCGGAATCGTCAGCATGCGGGTGAACAGGCCGATCAGCGGAATGTTCATAATCAGCAGCATCACGTTGGCGATGAGCAGCGCGGCAATTAACCCCCAGACGATATCCGGCTGTTCGGTAAACATTGCCGGTCCCGGCGTGATGTTGTAGAGGGTCAGGGCGCCCATCATCACCGCGGTAGTCCCGGAGCCGGGAACGCCGAGCGTGAGCATCGGAATAAACGAGCCGCAGGCGGAGGCGTTATTCGCCGCTTCCGGCGCCGCGACGCCGCGAATATCGCCCTTCCCGAAGGTAGCGCTATTGCCGCTGAGCTTTTTCTCGGTCATATAGGTGATGGCGCTGGCAATGGTCGCCCCTGCGCCCGGCAGAATGCCGACAAAGAAACCCACCACCGATGAGCGCAGGGTCGCGCCCACGCACTGGCCCGCCTCTTTGGCGTTAAACAGCATGCGTCCGGTTTTCCGTACCAGCTTCTGTCCGCCGCTGGTGCTCTCCAGCATCAGCAAAATCTCCGAAACCGAAAAGAGACCAATCACCACCACGATAAACTGCACGCCGTCGGAAAGATGAACGCTGTCGAACGTGAAGCGGTACACGCCGGTATTGGCATCAACGCCCACCGTCGCCAGCCCCAAACCGATTAGCGCGGCGAGAAACGACTTCAGCGGATTTTCCGCCATCATGCTGCCAAGGCAGGCGATGGCAAAAATCATCAGGGCGAAATATTCCGCCGGGCCGAATGCCAGCGACCACTGCGCCAGCACCGGGGCGAACAGGATGATCCCGCCGATAGCGATCGTTGAACCAACAAAGGAGCTCACGGCAGAGATCGACAGCGCTACGCCGCCGCGCCCCTGCTGCGCCATCGGATAACCGTCGAGAGCGGTCATAATGGCGGCGGCATCGCCGGGTACGTTAAGCAGGATAGATGAAATGCGCCCGCCGTATTCACAACCAATATAGACCGTAGCCAGCAGGATTAACGCTGATTCCGCGGGCAGGTGCAGAGCAAAGGCCAGCGGCAGTAAGATCGCGACACCGTTAATCGGGCCCAGACCCGGCAGGAGACCGACGATAGTGCCAACAAAGCAGCCAATTAACGCGATGGTCAGGTTGCCCGGCGTCATGGCAACGGCGAAGCCCTGCGATAAATAAATCCAGATATCCATAATCTTCTCCGTTAACTCAGCCAGACGCCGAGCGGCAGGGTGACATCAAGCAGGGCGTCAAAGACGTACCACAGCGCGATACCCATCGCGACGCCGGCTACCCCGGCGGCGGGCAGGGTGGCGCCAAACAGCAGGCCAAACACGGCGGTCAGCAGCGCGGTGGCCAGAGGAAAACCCAGCCATTCAAAACCCCACGCATAGATCCCCAGCGCAACCACCATGGTTAATAGACGTTGTAAAACCCGGCGCCCGGGCCACGTGATGGCGTCGGGCCGACGCAGAAGCAGCAAGACAGAGCACGCCAGCATCAGGCCGATAATGCCGACCGGGAAAGGGCGTGGGCCGACGGGTTCATAGGCGTATTCGCTGTGAATTTGCCAGGCGATAAACATTCCACCCGCGCAGAGCAGCAGCCACACTCCGGCAAAAATACGATCGCTCATCGCAACCTCCGTAAATTATTTGGCCAGGCCAAAGGATTTCGCCTGCAGGCGATACGCTTCCACCTGTTGTTTAACGTAGGCGTCCAGTTCCTTACCGTTCATATTGAATTCGAACAGGCCGCGCAGCTCGCGCTGCTTTTTGAACGCGTCGGTCTGCTGCAATTTCGTGAACTCATCCACCCACCACTGATAGTCGGCGTCGCTGACTTTCGGACCCACGAAGAAGCCGCGAATAATCGGCCAGACCAGGTCATAGCCCTGCTCTTTGGCGGTGGGGACATCGGCGAGGGCACCCGGCAGCCTTTCGTTAGCGAACACCGCCAGCACGCGGATTTTATTGCCCTGGAGATAAGGCACCATTTCGCTGAGATCGCCGGAGACCGCCTGTACGTGATTGCCCAGCAGCGCGGTGACCGGTTCGCCGCCGCCCTCAAACGCCACGTAGCGCATTTTGTGCGGATCGACGTTGGCTTTTTGCGCCAGCAGCGCTGCTTTCATCCAGTCCTGGCTACCAATGGAGGCGCCGGCGCCGATGACGATACTGGCGGGATTTTTTTCCATCGCCGCCATAAACGACGGCAGGTCTTTCCACGGCGAGTCGGCGCGGACTGCGATCATGCCGTAATCGGTGCCGACGCTGGCCAGCCAGCGCACATCATCCACGCCGTAGCGGCCAAACTTGCCCTGCGCCAGGTTGAGCAGCGAGCCGCCGGAGAAGGCAACTACGGTACCGGGTTCGCCGGGGCGCTGGGCGACGATCGCGTTGTAGGCCACAGCGCCTACGCCGCCGGGCATGTAGGTGACGCGCATCGGTTTTTCGATGGCGCCGGTTTCCATCAGGCTGACCTGGATCAGCTTGCAGGTGAGGTCGAAGCCGCCGCCGGGCTTGGCGGGCGCGATACATTCGGTACGGGAAGGCGCCTCGGCGGCCAGGGCAGAGGCGGTTAAAAGGCATAATGCAATGGCGCCAGCACGGCGCAGGAATGGCATATTCATAAGCTTCCTCAGTCAGATACAGGAGACGTTTTTTTAATTATGTGAACCGGCATGTGGCTATTCGGTTGCGTGATTGTTAAAACAATTACCTTTCATTTCCCTTTCAATGCGGCAGCAACTTTTCAGGATGTGATATGCGTCTCTTACTGGCAGAAGATAACCGTGAGCTGGCTCACTGGCTGGAGAAAGCGCTGGTGCAGGGCGGGTTTGCCGTGGACTGCGTATTGGATGGTCGCGCGGCCGATCATCTGCTGCAAAGCGAAAAATATGCGCTGGCGGTGCTGGATATTGGCATGCCGGGACTGGACGGTCTGGAGGTGGTGCAGCGCCTGCGAAAGCGCGGGCAGACCCTTCCCGTCTTGCTACTCACCGCCCGCAGCGCGGTGGCGGATCGGGTTAAAGGGCTGAACGTCGGCGCCGATGACTATTTGCCGAAGCCTTTTGAGCTTGAAGAGCTGGATGCGAGGCTGCGCGCGCTGCTGCGGCGTAGCGAAGGCCAGGTGCATGAGGTTCAGCAGATCGGCGCGCTGGAATATCGCGATGAAGGCTATTTTTTACTCTGCGGACAAACGCTGTCGTTGACGCCGCGCGAGCAGGCGCTGCTGACGGTGCTGATGTTTCGCCGTACGCGGCCGGTGTCGCGCCAGCAGCTGTTTGAACAGGTTTTCAGCCTGAACGATGACGTCAGCCCGGAAAGCATTGAGCTGTATATCCATCGTCTGCGTAAGAAACTTCAGGAGAGCAACGTGCGTATCGTGACCCTGCGTGGCCTGGGCTACGTGCTGGAGCTCGCTCATGAGGTGGGGTAAACCGCAGTCGTTATTCGCTCAACTGTTGCTGTTTCTCGGCCTGCCGCTGGTTTTGCTATGGGGGCTGTCGGCGTTCAATAGCTACGTCAGCGCTCTGCAGGCGGCAACCCAGGCTTACGATCGCACGCTGCTTTCATCCGCCCGCACGGTGGCGGAACGCCTGGTGGTTCGCCGCGGTAGGCTGGAGGTGAATGTCCCCTGGGTGGTTCTGGACAGCTTCGAGCTGAATATGAACGATCGGCTGTACTATAAGGTGCTCGATCCCGAGAAGCGGGTGATTTCCGGTTTTGACGACCTGCCATCGATGCCGCCATCGACCTCTCGAACCGAGCTCTATCCGGCGCTGGCGTGGTTTTATCATACTGAATATCGCGGTCAGGCCATTCGCGTGGCGCGCCTGCTGCAGCCGGTTAACGAAGGCGGCGTTGTCGGCATGGCGGAAATCTACATCGCCGAAACGCTGCAGTCGCGGCGCTGGCTGGCGGGACAGCTGCTGTTTTCATCATGGATCTCGCAGGGGCTATTAGTGCTGTTGACGCTGGTGCTCACCGGCTGGCTGCTGCGCCGCGTGCTGCGGCCGATGCGCCGGCTTTCGGCGCTCATGGTGCGGCGCGAACCCGGCCTGCTGACGCCGCTGCCGGAGCTGCTGCCGTGGTCGGAAACCCGTCTGCTGATCGTGGCCTTTAACCGCTATATCGACCGGTTACGGGTGATGATCTCCCGCCAGGAGCGCTTTAGCGCCGACGCGTCGCATCAGCTCAAAACGCCTTTAGCGGTGTTGAAAACGCAGGCCTCAGTGGCGCTGGCGAGCGGCGATCCCCGGCTGTGGCGAGAGAGCCTGGAGGCGATGAGCGGCACGCTTGACAGTACGATTCTGCTTACCGAACGCCTGCTGCAGCTGGCTACCATTAAACGGAAAGAGCAGGGCGAGCACGCGTTCCCGCCGGTGGACCTGCATGAGATCGTCCACAACAGCTGTTTTTCGCGTCTTCAGCAGGCGCGGAGCAAGGCTATCGATCTCGGCTATGAGGGGGAACCCTCAACGGTGACCATTGCCGGCGATGGCGTGCTGTTGAGCGAGCTGTGCGCGAATCTGCTGGATAACGCGATTCGCTATACGCCGCAGGGCGGTATCGTCACGGTCAGCCTGCATCGTGACGGAGAGGCGGTGCTGCTGGAGGTCGAAGACAGCGGGCCGGGGATCGATGATGCGCAGATTCAGCAGGCGCTCATGCCGTTCCATCGTCTGGAAAACGTGGGTGACAACCCCGGCGCCGGGCTCGGACTGGCGCTGGTCAGCGATATTGCGCGCCTGCACCGCAGCCATCCGCAGCTGCTGCGTAGCGAAACGCTGGGCGGGCTGAAGGTCAGGCTGCGCTTTTTGCGCGCTTGTTCAGAGTAGGCCTTTCAGGGTGAGCGTCCTGCGGGTCGCCGCGTTCAAATCATAGTGGGGAAGATCTTCTGCCTTCACCCAGGCGTAGTCCTGAAACTCCTCGTTGATCGTCACTTCGCGATTGGCGCTGATGCAGTCGAAGATCAGGTAAATCATATAAATCTCTTCCCGGCGGCCATCGGCGTAGGTTTTAACCCGGTTATCGTCGCTAAAGGTCCACGGCGTAATCTGGGTCAGCTGCAGTTTTTCGCCCAGCTCCTCGCGAATTTCTCGCCGCAGCGCCTCTTCAATGCGCTCGCCTGGCTCGACGCCGCCGCCGGAGAGCGCCCACTGGCCGGGAAATACGCCGCGATCGTCGGCCATTTTGCACAGCAGATAGTGGCCTTCATGTTGAATGAGCGGGCAGACGATAGTCCTTTGACGCATGATTTCTCCTTACTGATGACAGGGATAAATAACGGGAAGGCCCAGTTTGCGAGCCGCCTCGGCAAACCGCAAGCGAAAACGCGCGGCGAACGCGTGCGGTGGTAGGGTGAGCGTAGGTTAACGGGTCAGGGGCCATCATGGAACAGATAGCAAGCCACTCACCGCACGATGCGGTGTTTAAACACCTTTTGTCCCAACGGGCAACGGCGCGCGATTTTTTGTCTATTCATTTGCCGAAGCATTTGCGGGAACAGTGCGATCTGCGAACGCTGCAGCTGGAATCCGGCAGTTTTATTGAAGAGGACCTACGCGCAAGCCATTCGGATATTCTTTATTCGTTAAAAACCCAGCACGGAGAGGGGTACATCTACATTCTTATAGAGCATCAAAGCTCTCCCGACAGGCATATGGCGTTTCGCCTGATGCGATACGCCATCGCGGCCATGCAGCGCCACCTTGATAAAGGGCATCATCAGCTGCCGCTGGTTATTCCTCTACTATTTTATCACGGCAGGATCGCTCCTTACCCGTACTCGACGCGCTGGCTGGATGATTTCCCTCAGCCAGAGGTGGCCGAGCGGCTGTATAGCCAGCGTTTTCCACTGATAGACGTCACGGTGATTCCTGACGATCGGCTTGTGCAGCACCGCCGTGTCGCTATGCTGGAACTGCTGCAAAAACATATCCGCCAGCGGGATTTGATGGACATTTCTGAGCAACTGGTCAGGATATTATCCTTGGGATACACTACGCGTCGGCAGTTTAAAACTTTGCTGAATTATATGCTTCAGGCGGGCAACGCCGCCGATCCGGTCGCCTTTTTACGCAAGCTCGCGCAAAAGACGCCACTCAAGCCGCATAAGGAGACGCTGATGAATATTGCTCATTTTCTGGAAGAGCGTGGCCGTAAAGAGGGGGTCCTTCAGGGAATGAAGGCGGGGATAGAAAAAGGTTTACGAAAGGGTCGACAGGAAGGCCGGAATGAAGGCCGGCATCAAGGACAGCAGGAGGCGACGCAACGCATTGCTCAGGCGATGCTGGATGATGGGCTTGAGCCCTCTCAGGTCGCAAAGCTAACCGGTTTGTCGCTGCGGCAGCTCGCTAAGCTTCGGCACTAGGCGCGTTTAAAAACCGTAAAATGGCAGCCGCAAGGGCTGCCATCAGCATTACTCTCCGTGCTTTAAGGCTTTCAGCGCCGCAGCCACGCCCGCGCCGTAGTCGGGGTGGACTTCACTGAACAGGCCAATTTGTCGCTGCTGAATAAACTCAGGGATATCCCGCATATCATTGGCGATACGCTGGAACATACGCTGATGTTCATCTTCGCTTAATAGCTCAAACAGTCTGCGCGGCTGGCTGAAGTAGTCGTTATCTTCCCGATGATTCCAGTGGGCCGCCGCGCCTTCAAGGCTTAAAGGTGGCTCGCTAAAGTCCGGCTGTTCCTGAAACGCGCCAAAGCTGTTGGGTTCATAGGTGACGCCGTTGCCGCTATTGCCGTCAACGCGCATCGCGCCGTCGCGGTGGTAGTTATGGAACGGGCAGCGCGGCGCATTGACCGGAATTTGATGATGGTTGACGCCCAGACGATAGCGCTGGGTATCGCCGTAGGAGAACAGCCGTCCCTGCAGCATGCGATCCGGAGAGAAGCCGATCCCGGGCACCACGTTGGCCGGATTCATCGCGACCTGCTCAACTTCTGCGAAGTAGTTGTCCGGGTTGCGGTTGAGCTCCAGCACGCCGACTTCCATCAGCGGATAATCAGCGTGCGGCCAGATTTTGGTCAGATCGAAGGGGTTATAAGGGACCCGGCTGGCGTCCGCTTCCGGCATGATCTGCACGTAGAAGGTCCAGCGCGGGAAATCGCCTTTTTCAATCGACTCATAGAGATCGCGCTGCGAACTCTCGCGGTCCTCTGCCACCAGTCGTTTCGCTTCATCATCCATCAGGTTGGCGATCCCCTGCTGGGATTTGAAGTGGAATTTCACCCAAAAACGTTCGTTATCGGCATTAATAAAGCTGAACGCGTGGCTGCCGAAACCGTGCATATGGCGATAGGAGCGCGGAAGGCCGCGGTCGCTGAAATCAATCGTTAACTGATGCAGCGTTTCCGGCAGCAGGGAGAAAAAGTCCCATTTCCAGGTGGGGTTACGCAGGTTGGTGCGCGGGTCGCGCTTCACGACGTGGTTAAGGTCGGGAAACTTCAGCGGGTCGCGAAGGTAGAAAATGGGCGTATTGTTGCCCACCAGATCCCAGTTGCCTTCTTCGGTATAAAACTTGATCGAGAAACCGCGAATATCGCGCTCGGCGTCAGCGGCGCCGCGTTCTCCGGCGACGGTTGAGAAGCGCAGGAACAGATCGGTGGTTTTACCGATTTCGGCAAACAGTTTTGCGCGGGTATAGCGGGTGATATCGCGGGTAATGGTCAGTTTACCGTAAGCACCGGAGCCTTTAGCGTGCATTCGGCGTTCCGGGATAACCTCACGGTCGAAGTGGGCCAGTTTTTCCAGAAACCAGACATCCTGCAGCAGCATCGGGCCGCGCGGGCCTGCGGTGACGACATTATTATTATCGACAACCGGGGCGCCGGCGGCGGTGGTTAATCCTTTTTTGCTCATCTTTATCTCCTGACAAAGTTTTATGTAACTTATTCATCTCTTTGCGACGACGAAATAAGCTGGAGCCTATTTGTATAATAAAGGCTGAGTCCCAGCAATTTGACCCTGACTATTGAATTGATATCTGAGACCGTTAACAAGGCTCCCGAAGCAACTGGTTACAATCACGCGGTAAAAGCGCGCTATAACGCATTGATTCCTTAAAACGGAGCAGTACAATTTCGCGGTTTTTTGGGATTTTCTTATTATTATTTTCTGGATAGATAAAAATGAAAAAAAGCATATTTATGGCCCTGGCCGGCATGATGTTCGTCTCGACGGCGGCAAATGCGATCAGCGTCAGCGGGCAGGCCGGCGAGCACTACACTAACCTTGGCGTCGGATTCGGTACGGAATCGACCGGCCTGGCGGTAACCGGCAACTGGCTGCACAATGATGACGACGGCGATGCGGCGGGGCTGGGATTGGGCCTGAACATTCCCCTGGGGCCATTCCTGGCCACCGTGGGCGGAAAAGGCGTTTACACCAACCCGAACAATGGCGATGAGGGCTACGCGGCGGCGGTTGGCGGCGGTCTGCAGTGGAAAATCGGCGACAGCTTCCGTCTGTTCGGCGAATACTATTACTCTCCCGATTCACTCTCCAGCGGTATCGACAGCTATCAGGAAGCCAATGCCGGCGCGCGCTTTACCATTATGCGCCCTCTGAGCATCGAAGCCGGTTACCGCTACCTTAACCTGGCGGGTAAAGACGGCAACCGCGATAACGCGGTCGCGGACGGTCCGTACGTCGGCGTCAACGCCAGCTTCTAATCTCTCCGGCGCGGTATTCCGCCGCGCCTGATTTTCAGGCTTTTTCACCAGCCGCTTTGCGATATAGTATTTCTACTTATCAGGCTGGAGTTCACAATGTTAAACGTGGAAATGCTGTCCACCGGCGATGAAGTGCTGCATGGGCAAATCATCGACACCAATGCCGCGTGGCTGGCGGATTTCTTTTTTAATCAAGGATTACCCTTAACGCGTCGCCATACCGTGGGTGACGACCTCGACTCCCTGGTGGCGATTTTACGCGAGCGCAGCGAACACGCTGACGTGCTGATCGTTAACGGCGGCCTGGGGCCGACCAGCGACGATTTGAGCGCGCTGGCCGCGGCGACGGCCAAAGGCGAAGGGTTAATTCTGCACGAAGATTGGCTGGAAACCATGACCCGTTTCTTTGCCGAGCGCGGAAGACCCATGGCCGCCAGCAATCGTAAACAGGCGGAAATTCCGCAAAGCGCCGAGATGATCAACAACCCGGTCGGGACCGCCTGCGGTTTTGCCGTGCAGCTAAACCGCTGCCTGATGTTTTTCACTCCCGGCGTGCCTTCCGAATTTAAGGTGATGGTTGAACAGGAAATCTTACCGCGCCTGCGCGAACGTTTCCCGCTATCCGCTGCGCCGCTGTGTTTGCGCCTGACCACCTTCGGCCGTTCCGAAAGCGAACTGGCGCAGAGCCTCGACCATCTGCAGCTGCCGCCGGGCGTCGTGATGGGCTATCGCTCCTCGATGCCGATTATCGAACTGAAGCTGACCGGGCCTGCCGAACAGCGCGAGGCGATGCTGGCGCTGTGGCCGGAAGTGCAGAAGGTGGCCGGAGAGAGCATGATTTTCGAAGGTACCGAAGGCCTGCCTGCGCAGATCGCCCGTCGCCTGCAGCAGCGTCAGCTAAGCCTGACGCTGAGCGAGCAGTTCACCGGTGGTCTGCTGGCGCTTCAGCTTTCTCGCGTCAACGCTCCGCTGTTGGCCAGCGAAGTCATTCCGGCGCAGGAGGAGACCCTGGCGCAGTCTGCGCGCTGGGCGGCGGAACGGCGCGAAAAACACTTTGCCGGCCTGGCGCTGGCGGTGAGTGGTCAGGAGAGCGATCACCTGAACTTTGCGCTTTCCACGCCGGACGGCACCCACGCGCTGCGGGTGAAATTCACCACCAACCGCCACAGCCTCCAGGTGCGTCAGGAAGTGTGCGCGATGATGGCCCTCAACATGCTGCGCCGCTGGCTGAACGGCCAGCCGGTGGCCGGTGAACACGGCTGGATTAACGTCGTCGAATCTCTCTCAGCGTAAACCCACCTCCGCGTCGGGAGCCCCTCCCGGCGCGCGATGAGTCCAGCCTGTTGTACTTGCTTTAAAAATTCTGTGCACTATCTCGCATTTTTCTCCCTCTGAACGTCCACCCGGCTGGAATAGCGTCGTCATTTGAAGTCGCTCACAATTTACACGCCCGACAACCGCAACACTGATTCCAGTATTCAGGATTGGAGTCCAGTATGTTGGAATCAAGCAAAGTCCCGGCGCTGACCCGCGCCATTGATATTCTCAATCTGATCGCCCGCATCGGCCCCTGCAGCGCGGCGACCATTATTGACGAACTGGGTATTCCGAAAAGCACCGCCTATCTGCTGCTGGGAGAGCTGAAAAAACAGCGCTTCCTCAGCATGGATAATCAGGATAACTACTGCCTGTGGACCAAGCTGGTTGAGCTGGCCGGGCAGGCGCTGAGCAAAATGGACCTGCGCGAACTGGCGCGCCCGCGCCTGACGCAGCTGATGGATCAGTGCGGGCTGCTCTGCCACCTGGGCATCATCGACAGCGGCAACGCCTACTACATTCTGAAGATTGAATCCCCGGCCACCATCAGCGTGCGTTCGCATGAAGGTAAGAGCCTGTCGTTATATCGTTCCGGCATTGGTAAATGCCTGCTGGCCTGGCAGCCCGAGCGGGTTCAGGAGTCGATTATCAGCGAGCTGCAGTGGGAGCGGGCGACGCCAACCACCATCACCAGCGCCCAACAGCTTCGCGATGAACTGGGCCGTATTCGCGCCCGCGGCTGGAGCTTCGATAACGGCGAAGACTATCCCGACGTTCGCTGCGTGGCGGCGCCGGTTTTTAATGCCAATAACGAGCTGACCGCCGCCATTTCCGTGGTGGGTACCCGTCTGCAAATCAATGAAGACAATCGCGATTACCTCGCCGGTAGGGCGATTGCCTGCGCCAAAGATATTTCCCGTCTGCTGGGGTGGAAAAGCCCCTTCGAACAACAAGCCTCATAATAAGGAGAAGATCATGACCCTACCGAAAATTAAACACGTCCGCGCCTGGTTTATTGGCGGTGCTACCGCAGAGAAAGGCGCTGGCGGCGGCGATTATCATGACCAGGGGGCAAATCACTGGATTGACGATCATATCGCCACGCCGATGAGCAAATATAAACAGTATGAACAGTCCCGCCAGTCGTTTGGCATCAACGTTCTTGGCACGCTGATCGTTGAGGTCGAAGCCGAAAACGGGCAGACCGGCTTTGCGGTATCGACCGCCGGCGAGATGGGCTGCTTTATCGTGGAAAAACACCTCAACCGCTTTATCGAAGGCAAATGCGTCAGCGATATCAAACTGATCCATGACCAGATGCTCAACGCCACCCTGTACTACTCCGGATCCGGCGGCCTGGTGATGAATACGATTTCCTGCGTCGACCTGGCGCTGTGGGATCTGTTCGGCAAAGTGGTTGGGCTGCCGGTTTACAAACTGCTGGGCGGCGCGGTGCGCGATGAAATTCAGTTCTACGCCACCGGGGCGCGTCCGGACCTGGCGAAAGAGATGGGCTTTATTGGCGGCAAAATGCCGACCCACTGGGGGCCGCACGATGGCGACGCGGGGATCCGCAAAGATGCTGCGATGGTGGCCGATATGCGCGAAAAGTGCGGCCCGGACTTCTGGCTGATGCTGGACTGCTGGATGAGCCAGGACGTTAACTACGCCACTAAACTGGCCCACGCCTGCGCGCCCTCTAACCTTAAGTGGATCGAGGAGTGCCTGCCGCCGCAGCAGTATGAAGGCTATCGCGAGCTTAAACGCAATGCGCCAGCCGGCATGATGGTCACCAGCGGCGAGCACCACGGTACGCTGCAATCCTTCCGCACGCTGTCGGAAACCGGCATCGATATTATGCAGCCTGACGTGGGCTGGTGCGGCGGCCTGACCACGCTGGTGGAGATTGCGGCGATCGCCAAATCGCGCGGCCAGCTGGTGGTGCCGCACGGCTCGTCGGTCTATTCGCACCATGCGGTCATTACCTTTACCAACACGCCTTTCAGTGAGTTCCTGATGACCAGCCCCGACTGCTCAACGATGCGTCCGCAGTTTGACCCGATTCTGGTTGATGAGCCGGTACCGGTGAACGGGCGCATTCATAAAACCGTGCTGGACAAACCGGGCTTCGGCGTGGAGCTGAACCGCGACTGTAATCTGAAACGTCCTTATAGCCACTGATCCCGTCGTGCCGCACAGCGCAGATGTGCGGCCTATTGTTGAGGATATTACGATGAGCAACGCCTTGCTTGAGAGCGTGGTGAAGAAAAACCGCGCCCGTTTGATCCCCTTTATGCTGGCGCTGTACGTGCTGGCGTTTCTTGACCGTTCGAATATCGGCTTTGCCAAAGAGACCTATCAGCTGGATACCGGCCTTAGCAACGAAGCCTATGCGCTGGGGGCGGGGATTTTCTTTGTGGTCTACGCCTTTCTCGGGGTGCCCGCTAACCTGCTGATGCGCAAATTCGGCGCAAGAAAGTGGATCGGCTGCACCACCTTGCTGTGGGGGCTTCTCTCCGCGGCGATGGCGTGGGCGGATACCGAAGCGAAGTTTCTGCTGGTGCGCACCCTGCTGGGCGCCGCGGAAGCGGGTTTTTTCCCGGGCATGATCTACCTGACGTCCCAGTGGTTTCCGCAGCAGAACCGCGCCAGTATTATGGGGCTGTTTTATATGGGCGCGCCGCTGGCGCTGACCCTCGGGTCGCCGCTCTCTGGCGCGCTGCTGGAAATGCATGGTTTTATGGGGCATCCCGGCTGGTTCTGGATGTTTATCATTGAGGGGCTGCTGGCGGTCGGCGCGGGGTTCTTCACCTTCTTCTGGCTCGACGATACGCCGCAAAAGGCGCGCTTCCTGAGCGCTGCCGAAAAACAGGCGTTAATCAGCGAGCTGGCCAGCGAAGAGCAGAAAAAGGTGACCTCGCGTTTGTCCGATGCGCTGCGTAACGGCCGCGTCTGGCAGCTGGCGATTATCTATCTCACCATTCAGGTGGCGGTTTACGGCCTGATCTTCTTCCTGCCAACCCAGGTTGCCGCGCTGCTCGGCACCAAGGTGGGGTTCGTGGCGTCGGTGGTGACCGCGATCCCGTGGGTGGCGGCGCTGTTCGGTACCTGGCTGATTCCGCGCTACTCCGACCGCACCGGCGAGCGGCGTAATGTGGCGGCATTCACCCTGCTGGCGGCGGCAATTGGCATTGCGGTCTCCGGGCTGGTGTCGCCGGTGCTGGCGATTATCGCGCTGTGCGTTGCCGCCGTCGGCGTCATTGCCGTGCAGCCGGTCTTCTGGACCATGCCGACGCAGCTGTTGTCCGGTACGGCGCTGGCCGCTGGCATCGGCTTTGTGAACCTGTTCGGCGCTATCGGCGGGTTTCTGGCGCCCATTATCCGCGTCCAGGCTGAAACCATGTTCGCCAGTGATTCTGCCGGATTAGTGACGCTCGCCTGCGTGGCGATTGTCGGGGTGGTTATTATCTTTTCACTGCGCGTGAACCGCGCCGTGCCGCAGGCTGGCAGCGTACAGCATTAATGTAAGGGAGAACTATGAACGCAATTTTATCGAACCCATTTAAAGCGGGATTATTACAAGGGGAAGCGCAAATTGGCCTGTGGCTGAGCTCGACCTCTTCTTATATGGCTGAGATTGCCGCCACCTCGGGTTACGACTGGCTGCTGATTGACGGCGAACATGCGCCCAATACCATCCAGGATCTTTATCATCAGCTGCAGGCCATTGCGCCCTACGCCAGCCAGCCGGTCATTCGCCCAGTGGAGGGCAATCGTAGCCTGATTAAACAGGTGCTGGATATCGGCGCCAGAACGCTGCTGATCCCCATGGTCGATACCGCCGAACAGGCGCGGGAGATTGTCTCGGCTACCCGCTACCCGCCGCTGGGTACCCGCGGGGTGGGGGCCGGAGTGGCCCGCGCCGCGCGCTGGGGACGGGTCGAAAACTATATGGCGCAGGCCAACGATGAGCTGTGCCTGTTGATTCAGGTAGAGAGTAAAACGGCCCTCGATAATCTGGATGCGATCCTTGAAGTGGAGGGCATTGATGGCGTGTTTATCGGCCCGGCGGACCTGTCGGCCTCGCTGGGCTACCCGGATAACGCCGGTCATCCTGAAGTGCAGCGGGTTATTGAACAGAGCATCCGCCGCATTCGCGCGGCGGGTAAGGCGGCCGGATTCCTTGCCGTCGATCCGGAGATGGCGCACAAAGCGCTGGCGTGGGGGGCGAATTTTGTTGCCGTTGGCGTCGATACCAACCTTTACACCAGCGCGCTGGATAAACGGCTGGCGATGTTCAAGCCGGTAGCCGAACAGGCGGAGGGAAAGGGGAGCTACTAGCCCCCCGGTGCTGGCGCTGGCGTCAGGCCAGCGCCTGTGCCAGCAGGGTGATGGGGTGTTCGCAGCGTTTGCTGGTGGACATCTCTATCTGCCATTTGCAGGTTTCACAGTCGGTCACCACCAGATCCGCGCCGCTCTCCTCAATTTGCCGGAACAACGGCGCGCCCATCGCCTGCGATGAGTCGTAGTTCTCTGCCTTGAAGCCGTATGTGCCGGCAATACCGCAGCATTGCGAGTCGAGTACCTCCAGCTGCAAGCCGGGGATCAGCCGCAATAGCTCAAGGGTATACAGCGACCAGCCCATTTTTTCCATATGGCAGGGCGTGTGATAGACCACCTTCAGCGGCAGCGTTTTTAGCTTCAGAGGCCGCCCATTATCCAGCTGACGCCAGAGCCAGCGAGTCGCCAGCTCAATCCGGTCGCCGATATCGTGATTATCGATATCAAGGAGATGCGGATATTCATCGCGCAGCGTAAAGGTGCAGGTCGATGAAGTCGCAATAATGGGCAGACTATTTTCCCGCATCGCGATGACGTTGCTCAGCGCCTGCTTGCGCGCTTTCGCAAAAAAACCGTTGGCAATCAGCGGTACGCCGCAGCATTTCTCTTTGCTCAATAACTGCACCCCGATGCCCATGGCGTTGAACACGCGGATAAGATCTTTGCCCAGCTGCGGATTGTTGTAGTTCACATAGCAGCCGTGAAAAAACGCCACCTGCTCGGCGTACTGCCCCTGCCGGGCGGCCAGCTGACGATACGCGCGGCGAAAGGTACCAAAGCCATATTTCGGCAGCGTGCGGCGGTGATCGATTTTAAGCGCGGCATCAAGGATTTGGCGTACCGGCCTCAGCCCGGTGGCGGCGTTGACCAGCGGGGCAAACGGCGTGGAGAGGGTGCCCATCAGGTCGGTATGGCTGAGGATCGCATCGCGCAGCGTGGGCTTTTGCCGACCGTGCTCCACGCGCGCTCGCTGGATAATATCGCCAATTTTGACGTCCGAAGGGCAGGCAACTTCGCAGCGTTTACAGTTGATGCAGTATTTCAATGCTTCGTCGTAGAGCGCGCCGTCTTTCAGGCGCAGGCGCTCGCCGTCCGGCCCGGCCTGTTTTGGCCCCGGATAGCGCGGATTAACCCGGCTGACCGGGCAGGCGGTGGTGCAAACGGTGCATTTTATACAGTGTTCAAAGCGCGTGTCGTTCATGATTCACCTCCGGCAAGCTCGCCGATTAACCCAGCAGCATGCAGCGCGGTCACCGCGCAAACGCCGCCGCCGCATCCCAGCGCTATGGCGTCAAAACCGCCGAGGATCGCGCCTACGGCGAACAGATTCTCTAGCGTCTGCCCCTGGAGCTGCGGGCGCAGATCCGCATCGGTTTTCAGGCCGAAACGCTGCCAGGGCTGAGAGGCAAAAAAGTCCTGCTGATACCAGCGCTCGCGCGGCAGCGTCTGCTGCAGGTCAAGGCCGAGGATCGGCTCGCGCACGCCGCTGCGCTCGGCGACCAGCCCGTTGCTGAAAAAGCTGCCGCTGGCCAGCACCGCGAAGCGCGGGCGCAGCGGGATATCGCCGTGATTGCGCGTCCAGATCGCGTTAACGCTACCGTTGCGGTGGCTGATATCGATGACTTCATCCCCGGTCAGCCAGGTCCCGCCGCTGCGGATAAATTGCCGCTGCAGCTGGGCGTGCAGGCGCATCCCCGGCACCGACGGCGGCAGCGTAGGCAGCAGGCGCAGCGGGCAGGGCAGGCGCTGCTGCAGCCACTGGTACAGGCGATCGTTGGCGAGGCCAAAGCAGGCGGGCATAATCAGTAAATTATGCCGCTGCGCCAGCGGGCGCAGCGCCGCCAGCAGGGCCGGCCAGTGCGCTTCATCGTCCAGCCGGCGGGCAATATTGGCGGCACGAAATTCGGATGGGCTATCGCGCAGCACATCGAGGAGAGGTAAATCTATCTCATGGGCTTCGGCGGTCACGCCGTGCTGGTTCAGAGAGGCGGCGGCAAGATGCGGCTGGAAGTCGCCGAATCCGCTGATGCCGACCACGCCGACGCCGCTGGCGGGCAGCGGCGCGGTGGCGATTTCCTGCGGAGATAGCCAGGCCGCGCGTAAGGTTCCCAGCGGCGTCACGCGCAGATGCGGCTGGCTGGCGTTGCCCTGCATGGCGATACCGCAGTCGGCAAACAGCGCCTGACTCTGGCGGGCGTAATCCATCACCCGTTCGGCGCCGAGCCTGGCATAGGGATGTTCGGGAAGCTGGCGGGCCAGCTGGCCGATGCCGTGAGCGACATCGGTGACGGTGTCGCCATTCGGCAGCGTGGTAAGCAAATCCAGCGAGGCGGAAGAGAAGTGCAGGGCGCTTTGGCCGCGGCTGATAATCACGCTGCGCAGGCCGCGCTGGTTGAGCGCCAGCCCGCAGAGCAGTCCGGCGAGGCCGCCGCCGATGATGGCGCAATCAAACTTCATCCTGATGCTCCTTTTGTAATCCGCACAGGCCGAGATAGACCCAGCGGGTGAACTCGCTTTCGCGCAGCGCGTCCCCCCAGGCCACCGGCTGGACGCCTTTCCAGCGTTCGTTCAAAAATTGAGACAGCTGGGTAAGGGATCGCGCGGAAGTGGTGACGTTAAAACGCGCGAGCAGCCCGGCGGCGCGGCAGGCGCACAGTTCGCCCTGACAGGTTCCCATGCCGACGCGGGTGCGGCGGCGCAGGTCGAGCAGGTTTTTCACCGCCAGGTTTTCGACCGCGTACTGAACCTCGCCGGCGGTCACCGCCTCGCATTCGCAGACCAGGCTGCGGTGCTGGCGGCTATCGCCAAGCCAGGCCGGGGTGCGATCGCCGTGGCGATAGATGGCCGACCCGCGCAGCGACGCAGGTAAAGAGATGATTTTGCGTAGCGTGGCTTCCGCCGGCTCCTGCGAGCCCGGCAGCGGCGTATCGGCGGTCGTACAGGGGACGGTATTTCCGAGCTTGCGGCAGAGCGCATCCGTGGCCCACTCCGCCATCAGACGATAGGTCATCAGCTTACCGCCGGTGATGGTGATAAAGCCCTCCAGTCCGTCGCGCCGGGCGTGGTCGAGCAGCACAATACCGCGACTGACGCTGCGCCCGCTGGGATCGTCATCGCTGGCGACCAGCGGACGTATGCCGGAGTAGGCGCGCAGTACCCGCGTCCGCCCCATGATCGGCGCCAGCTTTTCCCCTTCGCGCAGCAGCGTTTCGACCTCCTCGGCCGTTACCCGGTTGTCGTCAATTTCGTCATAGGGAATATGCATCGAAGTAGTGCCAATCAGCGAAATAGTATCGCCGGGCACCAGGATATCGGCGTCAGCCGGTTTGCGGCAGCGGTTGATAACCTGACGGTTAATGCGGTGATCGAGGATTAACAGCGATCCTTTTGCCGGAAACATCGCGATGCGCAGGTCGGCATACTCTGCGATGCGCTGCCCCCAGATCCCGGCGGCGTTGACCACCACCTGCGCGCGCAGCGTGCGCGATTCACGGAGCTGATGGTTGTAGATCGTGACGCCATGGACGCGATCGCCCTGACGCAGCAGGCCGGTGACTTCGCAGCCGGTGAGGATAGCGGCGCCATGTTCGCGGGCATCGAGCATATTTGCGGCGGTGAGGCGGAAAGGATCGACGGTGCCGTCGGGGACCTGCACCGCGCCGAGCAGCGCCGGGTTAACCGCGGGCTCAATGCGCAGCGCCTCGGCGGGCGTCAGAGGCTGGGCCTCAATACCCGCCTGCTGGCAGGCGGTGATAAAGGTGTGCTGATACGCCGGATCGTCTTCCGGCAAGGTAATAAACAGGCCGCTGGTGGGCTCAATGCAGTGCCGGGCGATGCGGCGTAAGATGCGGTTTTCGCTGATACACTCCCGCGCCGATTCGCTATCGGTTACCGCATAGCGCGCGCCGCTGTGCAGCAGGCCGTGGTTGCGGCCGGTCGCCCCGGTGGCGATATCGTAGCGCTCAACCAGCGCCGCCTTCAGCCCGCGCAGCGCGCAGTCGCGCGCGATCCCGGCGCCGGTGGCGCCGCCGCCAATAATAATGACGTCATATTCACGACTATCGGCCATCTCCCTGTCCTCTGTGTTCGTTTTACATCATTTAGCCATATCGACCGCGTTTAATGTTTGATTTCGAGCATATTTGCGCGTAATTCGAGCGTTTGTTGTGACTTTATGCGCATATTGGAAAGTTCTGTCATATTTCTGTAACAAAGTGTGCGACATTTCACAGTATTAGATTTACGCTTTGCCTACTATCGCGACCAAATCAGAAGTCAGTGAATAAATTACGTTTTTTTGCGACGACGTCAGAAGAACAGCAATGGCCACGGAGGCTGATATGTTAAGTATATTTAAACCCGCAGCGCATAAAGCGCGTTTGCCAACGGCGGAAATCGATCCGCTATATCGTCGATTACGCTGGCAGATCTTTATCGGTATCTTCTTCGGATATGCCGCTTACTATCTGGTTCGTAAGAACTTTGCTTTGGCAATGCCCTATCTTATCGAGCAGGGGTTCTCCCGCGGCGATCTCGGCTTTGCGCTTTCCGGTATCTCTATCGCCTACGGATTTTCGAAATTCATCATGGGCTCGGTTTCTGACCGTTCGAATCCGCGCATTTTTTTACCGGCAGGCCTGATCCTTGCCGCGCTGGTGATGCTGGTGATGGGCTTCGTCCCCTGGGCGACCTCCAGCATTATGGTGATGTTCGTCCTGCTGTTCCTGTGCGGCTGGTTCCAGGGGATGGGCTGGCCGCCGTGCGGACGTACGATGGTGCACTGGTGGTCGCAGAAAGAGCGCGGCGGTATTGTTTCGGTATGGAACTGCGCGCACAACGTCGGCGGCGGGATCCCGCCGCTGCTGTTTCTGCTGGGGATGGCGTGGTTTAACGACTGGCACGCGGCGCTGTATATGCCGGCTTTCGGCGCGATCCTGCTGGCGATTTTCGCCTTCGCGATGATGCGCGATACTCCGCAGTCCTGCGGCCTGCCGCCGATCGAAGAGTACAAAAACGATTATCCTGACGACTACAGCGAGAAGCACGAAGAAGAGCTGACCGCAAAGCAGATCTTTATGCAGTACATCCTGCCGAACAAGCTGCTGTGGTACATCGCCATCGCCAACGTGTTTGTTTATCTGCTGCGCTACGGCATTCTTGACTGGTCGCCGACCTACCTGAAAGAGGTTAAGCACTTCGCGCTGGATAAATCGTCCTGGGCCTACTTTCTTTATGAATACGCGGGGATCCCGGGCACCCTGCTGTGCGGCTGGATGTCGGATAAAGTGTTTAAAGGCAACCGCGGCGCGACCGGCGTCTTCTTTATGACCCTGGTCACCATCGCCACCGTCGTCTACTGGCTGAACCCGCCGGGTAACCCGGGCGTGGATATGGCCTGCATGATCATCATCGGCTTCCTGATTTACGGTCCGGTGATGCTGATTGGCCTGCATGCGCTGGAGCTGGCGCCGAAAAAAGCCGCCGGCACCGCCGCGGGCTTCACCGGCCTGTTTGGCTATCTCGGCGGCTCCGTGGCCGCGAGCGCCATCGTTGGCTATACCGTCGATTTCTTCGGCTGGGACGGCGGCTTTATGGTAATGATCGGCGGCAGCGTGCTGGCGGTCCTGCTGCTGATTATCGTGATGCTGGGCGAACGACGCCATCACCAACAGATGAAACAAGCTTAAGGAGCGGCGATGAAAAGCACATTAACCACCCTGATGAGCGGAATGCTGCTGGCTGCGACGGCGCTCTCTTTCAGCGCCGTCGCGGGGGAGAAAATCGTTATCGCCCACCGCGGCGCCAGCGGCTATCTGCCGGAACATACCCTGCCGGCGAAAGCGATGGCCTACGCGCAGGGGGCGGACTACCTCGAGCAAGACCTGGTGATGACTAAAGACGACCGGCTGGTGGTGCTGCATGACCACTATCTGGATCGGGTGACCGACGTGGCCCAGCGTTTCCCGCAGCGGGCGCGTCAAGATGGCCGCTTCTACGCCATCGACTTTACCCTCGCCGAGATAAAGTCGCTGAAGTTTACCGAAGGGTTTGAGCCGAAAGATGGCAAGAACGTGCAAACTTATCCGGGCCGTTTCCCGATGGGTAAATCTGATTTCCGTATTCATACCTTTGAAGAGGAGATTGAGTTTGTGCAGGGGCTGAACCATTCGACCGGCAAAAACATCGGCATCTACCCGGAGATCAAAGCGCCGTGGTTCCACCATCAGGAAGGCAAGGATATTGCCGCCAGCACGCTGAACGTGCTGAAGAAATATGGCTACACCGGCAAGCAGGATAAGGTTTATCTGCAGTGCTTTGACGCCAACGAGCTCAAGCGCATCAAGCAGGAGCTGGAGCCGAAAATGGGGATGGATCTCAATCTGGTGCAGCTTATCGCCTATACCGACTGGAATGAGACCCAGCAGCGGCAGGCCGACGGCAAGTGGGTGAACTACAGCTATGACTGGATGTTCAAACCGGGGGCGATGGCGCAGATCGCGCAGTACGCTGACGGCATTGGCCCGGACTACCATATGCTGGTGGCGGAAGGCTCGACGCCGGGTCACGTGAAGCTGACGGCGATGGTGAAAGAAGCCCATGCCAGCAAGCTGCAGGTGCATCCGTATACGGTCCGCGCGGATCAGCTGCCAGCGTATGCAGCGGACGTGGAGCAGCTTTACGACGTCCTGTATAACCAGGCGGACGTGGACGGGTTGTTTACGGATTTCCCGGATAAGGCGGTGAAGTTCCTCAATAAAAAGTAAGCCATTAATCAGGGGCGCTTGCGCCCCTGTTGCAGAGGGGCAGCAGCCCGGCCAGTCGTAGCTGTTTTTCCCACTCTGGCTCTGGCCCCAGCTTTTCCGCAACCTCGTTGACCAGCGCCTGAATCACTGGCGAGGCGCGACGCGTCTGGCGATACAGCGCCACAATGTTGCCACCCTCCGGCTGCCAGTCGGGTAAAATAATTTTTAGCTCTCCCCGCACGATCGCTTCAGCGCCTAAAAATAGCGGCATGACCACAATCCCAAGCCCCATTCTGGCGGCCTCCAGCAGGCTGAAGGCGTTATCCGAACGCAGACGATTTTTGACCCGCCAGGTCTGGCGCTGCCCGTTATGCAGCAACTGCCAGCAGCCCCCCGGCGCGCGATGGGTATATAGCAGCCCGTCATGCTGCTCCAGTTCAACAGGATGCAAAGGCGTGCCCCGTTGCGACAGATAGTCCGGGCTGGCGCAGAGCCAGGTCAGGTTGCGCGCCAGCGTTCGGGCGATGAGCGTTGAGTCCGGGACGAGGCCGAGGCGGATGGCGATATCAAAGTCGGGCTGGTGCATATTGATCTGCCGGTCCTCCGTCGCGATATCGAGAGACAACCCCGGATGGTCGCGGATAAAACCGGCCAGAATTGTCGATAGATGAGTGGTCATAAACGTATGCGAGGTGGCAATCCGCAGCCCGCCCCGAAGCTCGCTGCGTGACGGGGCCACCGCCTCTTCTGCCAGCGTGACTTCGTCAAGCAGCCGTACGCACTCCTGATAAAATAGCAGGCCCGCCTCCGTGAGGCTAAGCCGTGGCCCGCGCTCCAGTAAGCTGGCGCCAAGCCGTTTCTCCAGCATCTTGACGCGCTGGCTGACTACCGATTTTGATGTCCCCAATTTTGCCGCCGCGCCGACAAAGCTCAGAGACTCAACAACCGAAATAAACGTGCTCATTTCCACGAACTTGTTCACACAGGCGCTCCTTTTTCGGGTCTTGCGGTTGACTATGCCTCGTTCTATGCGCCAGAAAAACGGCTGGCGAGATATTCTGCCGCCATGATCGCATCCGGATTGGTCGCCTGAGAGGGAACGTCCGGGAACAGCGAGGCATCGACGACAAACAGCCCGGCAATACCGAAAACTTTCCCGCAGGCGTCCACGACGGCGATGGGATCGCTTTCGTTCCCCATTGGCGCAGTCGCGCTGAGGTGCAGGTTACTTTTCACCGTCTTACGCTGTTCTTCTGCTATCTGCTGGTCTGTTTCTGCCAGTGTACCGCCTTTTACCATCGGGACTTCGCCAATCACCAGCGCCTGTAGCGGACCTTCCTGCACCAGCGCCCGGGATAATTTCACCGCTTCGACCATTCGCGTGACGTCGCGCTCGTCACCCAGTAAATTGAGATCGATACGGGGGCCGAGCAGCGGGTTGCGGCTCGCCAAAGTCAGACGCCCGCGGGCAAAGGGGCGCGCCACGGTGAAAAAGAGCTGGAAACCCGCACCATGTGGAAATAGTTCAGGATCGACGAAGTGGTTATTGCTGATATAGAGATCCAGTTCGTTGGCTGCCGCCAGCGAAGATTGCGTCCAGAGCGTTGTGCCTATAGGGGGATAACTGGCATGCTTAGCGGACGTTGCCAGCATGATCCCGTTCACGGGTTGTTCCTGCAAGTTGCGCCCAACGGGGAGATCCTGTTTCACCGTGATCTCCAGATGGCGTAAATCGTCCGCAGGGCCAATGCCGGAGCGCAACAGAATCGCTGGCGTACCGGCCGCGCCGGCGCACAGGAATACGTTGTCGGTAGCGATCTGTGTTCCGTCCGCCAGCTGTATGCCGTTCACGCGCGAACCTTCAATCAACGCTTTATCCACGACCGTCATGCCGACAATCGACAGATTCTTGCGCGCGCGAACGTCTGCCGTCAGGTAGACCATGGCGGTATTTTGCCGGATGCCGTTGACAACATTGACCGGGTAGACCGCGACGCCGTGCTGCTGCGCGCCGTTGATATCGTCAACGGCGGCGAAGCCGTGAGCGCGGCAAGCATGATAAAACGCCTGGCTTGCCGGGCTGAGCGTTTCCAGCGCCGGTAACCGCACCGGAACCGGGCCGTGGCGACCATGCCAGCGATCGTCGCCATAGTCGGCGTTTTCAAGCCGTTTGAACCAGGGTAAAACCTTATCGAACGACCAGTCGCTCAGGCCGCGCTTGACCCAACGGTCAAAATCAGATTTGGGGGCGCGAACAAACGCGCCGGCATTGATCGTTGACCCGCCGCCAAGTACTTTTGCCCGCAGATGACCGGCCGTGTGATCGGTTCCCGTTGCTACCCCGCGCTCCCAGACGTAATCGCCGCCACCAACAGAGTGGCTGTGCGCCAGCTCGTCCGGCCAGGCATCAGGGGCGAAAACGGGGCCACCTTCCAGCAGCGCTACCTGGCAATCGGGGTTCTCACTCAGACGTGCGGCGAGTACCGCACCCGCCGAACCTCCACCGACCACGATGACGTCGTATGCTTTTTTCAGTCCGTTGGCGCAGTTTTCCTCTTTGACGGAAGCCATTTTTTATCTCCTCATGAATGTCGTGACGCAGAGCATCAGCCAGCGTTGCTGCGATCATTGCTGATGGCTTTATCCGGTGGCTTATACAGGTAGAGTAGGCGGAGTGGGGGGAGGTGAACAGGGATAGGAAGACGAACCCAGGGTTCGTAAAAAACGAACCCTATAAAGAATGGGAATGCGTTTCAGGCTGGCTTACATTTCGATTTCGATATCGCCTTTTGCCCGGCAGCAGCAGGGCAAAATCTCTCCCGGCTGGACAAACGCCAGCGGCTCGGTGAGCCAGTCAACCTGACCGGAAACCAGACGCAGACGACACGATCCGCAGTATCCTTCGCGGCACTGATACTCCACGTCGATATTGTGCGATTCCAGGGCCGCCAGCAGGGAGGGATGTTCATCCTGACACTCAAGGCGAGTGTCAGAAATCTTCAAGAAAATGCGTTTCATCAGAGCTGGAAGTTGCTCAGATCGTCAGCGTCGACTTCGGAATCGATCTGCCCGACCAGATAAGAGCTGACTTCCACTTCCTGCGGCGCGACCTGCACGTTATCGGACACCAGCCAGGTGTTGATCCACGGGATCGGGTTGGAGCGGGTCTGGAACGGCAGATCGAGACCTACCGCCTGCATGCGGATGTTGGTAATGTACTCAACGTACTGGCAGAGAATATCTTTGTTCAGGCCGATCATCGAACCGTCGCGGAACAGATAATCCGCCCACTCTTTTTCCTGCTGCGCCGCCTGCACGAACAGGTCGTAGCACGCCTGTTTGCACTCTTCGGCGATTGAAGCCATCTCCGGATCGTCGACGCCGGAACGCAGCAGATTCAGCATGTGCTGAGTGCCGGTCAGGTGCAGCGCTTCGTCGCGAGCGATCAGGCGGATAATCTTGGCGTTACCTTCCATCAGCTTGCGCTCGGCAAAGGCGAAAGAGCAGGCGAAGCTGACGTAAAAACGGATGGCTTCCAGCGCATTCACGCTCATCAGGCACAGGTAGAGTTTCTTTTTCAGCTCGCGCAGGTTCACGGTAATGGTTTTACCGTTCACGCTGTGGGTGCCTTCGCCCAGCAGATGCCAGTAGCTGGTCAGCTCAATCAATTCATCGTAATAGCTGGAAATGCCTTCCGCGCGTTTCTGAATCTGCTCGTTGGTGACGATATCGTCAAATACCATCGCCGGATCGTTAACGATATTGCGGATGATATGGGTGTAGGAGCGCGAATGGATGGTCTCCGAGAACGCCCAGGTTTCCACCCAGGTTTCCAGCTCCGGAATTGAAATCAGCGGCAGCAGGGCGACGTTCGGGCTGCGGCCCTGGATGGAGTCCAGCAGCGTCTGATATTTCAGGTTGCTGATAAAAATGTGTTTTTCGTGTTCCGGCAGCGCCTGATAGTCGATACGGTCGCGGGAAACGTCAACTTCTTCCGGACGCCAGAAGAAGGAGAGCTGTTTTTCAATCAGCTTTTCGAAGATGTCATATTTTTGCTGATCGTAGCGGGCGACGTTCACCGGCTGACCGAAGAACATCGGCTCTTTGAGCTGGTCATTTTTCGTCTGTGAAAAGGTGGTGTATGCCATGAGTGGGGATCCTGTCCTGGAATTATACGCCGGGCGGCGCTTCGCTAGCCCGACCTACATTAGACCGTAGGCCCGGCAGGCAACGCGCCGCCGGGCAATATTATCAAATCTTACATGCGCCGCTTTCGCAGCCGTCGTCCTGGATGGACGGCGCCAGGTCATCCTGGGCATCTTCCGCGCCATCGCGCGTGTTGTGATAGTACAGCGTTTTGACGCCGAACTTATAGGCATTGAGCAAGTCTTTCAGCAGCTGCTGCATCGGCACTTTGCCAGACGGGAAGCGCGTCGGATCGTAGTTGGTGTTAGCAGAAATCGACTGGTCGATAAACTTCTGCATAATACCGACCAGCTGCAAGTAACCGTCGTTGTTCGGCATTTCCCACAGCAGCTCGTAGCCGTTCTGCAGTTTTTCGTAATCCGGCACCACCTGGCGCAGGATACCGTCTTTCGACGCTTTGATGCTGACGTGACCGCGCGGCGGCTCAATGCCGTTGGTGGCGTTGGAGATCTGCGAAGAGGTCTCGGACGGCATCAGCGCGGAGAGCGTGGAGTTACGCAGGCCGTGCGTTTTAATCGACTCGCGAAGCTGCTCCCAGTCGTAATGCAGGGATTCGCTGACGATAGCGTCCAGGTCTTTTTTGTAGGTATCGATCGGCAGAATGCCTTTCGCATAGGTGGTTTCGTTAAACCACGGGCACGCGCCTTGCTCGATCGCCAGCTCGTTAGAGGCTTTCAGCAGGTAGTACTGAATCGCTTCGAACGTTTTATGCGTCAGGTTGTTAGCGCTGCCGTCAGAGTAGCGTTTACCGTGCTTCGCCAGATAGTAGGCAAAGTTAATCACCCCAATACCCAGCGTACGACGGCCCATCGCGCCGCGTTTGGCCGCCGGGATTGGGTAGTCCTGGTAATCCAGCAGGGCATCCAGCGCGCGAACGGCCAGCACCGCCAGCTCTTCCAGCTCATCAAGGCTATCGATAACGCCGAGGTTGAAAGCGGACAGGGTACACAGCGCAATTTCACCGTTTTCGTCGTTTACATCTTCCAGAGGCTTGGTCGGCAGGGCGATTTCCAGGCACAGGTTGGACTGGCGCACCGGCGCGACAACCGGGTCAAACGGGCTGTGGGTGTTGCAGTGGTCCACGTTCTGGATGTAGATACGGCCGGTGGAGGCGCGTTCCTGCATCATCAGCGAGAACAGTTCTACCGCTTTAATGCGCTGCTTGCGGATGCTGTCGTCCTGCTCGTATTGGGTGTACAGGCGCTCGAACTCGTCCTGGTCGGCGAAGAACGCATCGTACAGGCCCGGGACGTCGGACGGGCTGAACAGGGTGATATCGCCGCCTTTCAGCAGACGGGTGTACATCAGCTTGTTGATCTGTACGCCGTAGTCCATGTGACGAACGCGGTTGGCGTCGGTACCGCGGTTGTTTTTCAGCACCAGCAGGCTTTCGACTTCCAGATGCCACATCGGGTAGAAGAGGGTCGCCGCACCGCCGCGGACGCCGCCCTGGGAGCAGGATTTCACCGCCGTCTGGAAGTGCTTATAGAACGGGATACAGCCGGTATGGAAAGCTTCACCGCCGCGAATCGGGCTACCCAGCGCGCGGATGCGGCCGGCGTTGATGCCGATACCGGCGCGCTGAGAGACGTATTTCACAATGGCGCTGGAGGTGGCGTTAATAGAATCCAGGCTGTCGCCGCACTCGATCAGCACGCAGGAGCTGAACTGACGGGTCGGGGTACGCACGCCGGACATAATCGGCGTCGGCAGCGAGATTTTGAACGTCGACACCGCGTCATAGAAACGCTTGATGTAGTTCAGACGCGTCTCGCGCGGGTAGTTGGAGAACAGGCAGGCGGCAACCAGAATGTACAGGAACTGGGCGCTTTCATAGATCTCACCGGTGACGCGGTTCTGCACCAGATATTTGCCTTCGAGCTGCTTAACCGCAGCGTAGGAGAAGGTCATATCGCGATCGTGCTCGATGAACGAGTCCATCTGCTTGAACTCTTCTTCCGTGTAGTCTTCCAGCAGATGAGTATCGTATTTGCCGTTTTTCACCATTTTCGACACGTGGTCGAACAGCGCTGGCGGCTCAAACTGGCCGTAGGCTTTTTTACGCAGGTGGAAAATCGCCAGACGGGCGGCGAGATACTGGTAATCCGGCGCCTCGCGGGAGATAAGGTCCGCGGCGGCTTTGATAATGGTTTCGTGAATGTCGGCGGTTTTGATGCCGTCATAGAACTGAATGTGGGAACGCAGTTCTACCTGGGAGATGGATACGTTATTCAGCCCTTCTGCCGCCCAATCCAGCACGCGGTGGATTTTATCGAGATTGATGCGCTCGGTGCTACCGTCACGCTTTGTCACCAGCAGACTCTGATTCATGTGGATTATACCTGTCCGTGAAAGAAAATATCCCCCACTTATCCACAGAACGCCGTTGTGACTAACTCTGTGGATAAATACTATATGTAGGGGGTGGTCGATAAAAGAAACGCTATATGGTGAGTATTCTAGTAAGGATTCTTTTGAGTACAAGAGTTGATTTTGACGTTAAATTGAGGTTGCGGAAGGGTAATAATCGCCAAGTCCACGCCACATAAGGCCTGGAGAAGATGTCAATAAATCAGAAAAAAAAATGAAAATTTGATCGAGTGCTGATTTCTTCATCGGAAGAAAAAATCACGCGGCTTGATGCCGCGCAATCATCATAGGAAATACAGCTGACGTTATGCTTTTTTCGCCGTTGTATGCAACATATAGTTAACATCCACCCCTGGTGCCAGCTTGAAGGTATTGGTCAACGGATTGTAATGAAGACCGGTAATATGCTGCTCTTTCAGAATTGTCTCATCTACCCAGCCGATCAGCTCCGCGGGCTTGATGAATTTCTTCACGTCGTGGGTTCCCTTCGGCACCATTTTCATGATGTATTCGGCGCCGACGACCGCCATCAGCCACGCTTTACCGTTGCGGTTAATGGTTGAGAAGAACACCTGACCGCCAGGTTTGACCAGCCGCGCGCACGCGTGGACGACCGACTGCGGATCCGGGACGTGCTCCAGCATCTCCATGCAGGTAACGACGTCGTACTCTCCGGCGTGCTTCGCCGCGTGCTCTTCAACGGTTTCCTGGACATATTCGACCTGAATGCCGCTCTCCAGGGCGTGCAGTTTCGCCACCTGTAGCGGTTCGAAGCCCATATCCAGACCGGTCACCGCTGCGCCTTCCCGGGCCATGCTTTCCGCCAGGATGCCGCCGCCGCAGCCGACATCAAGTACTTTTTTGCCAAACAGGCCGCCGGAGCGCTCCGCGATATAGCCGAGGCGTAGAGGATTGATGCGATGTAACGGCTTGAATTCGCCCTCTAAATCCCACCAGCGCGAGGCGACGGCTTCAAATTTAGCGATTTCATTATGATCAACATTGTGGGCCACCGACGGTTTTTCGGCATTCATGGGCGCTTTTACTCCTGTTCAGTTCAGACCCGCGAGTATATCAGGCCTCAGGGATGAATAAACCGTCTATCCCTGTCGCCTTTCGCCGCGCGAAAATCATTGGGTATAGGTTTACCCGTATCACCGCGGCTGTGTTATAATTTGCGACCTTTGAATCCGGGATACAGTAGAGGGATAGCGGTTAGATGAGCGACCTTGCGAGAGAAATTACACCGGTCAACATTGAGGAAGAGCTGAAGAGCTCCTATCTGGATTATGCGATGTCGGTCATTGTTGGCCGTGCGCTGCCGGATGTCCGAGATGGCCTGAAGCCGGTACACCGTCGCGTACTATACGCCATGAACGTATTGGGCAATGACTGGAACAAAGCCTATAAAAAATCTGCCCGTGTCGTTGGTGACGTAATCGGTAAATACCACCCTCATGGTGATACTGCCGTGTATGACACCATTGTACGTATGGCGCAGCCATTCTCCCTGCGCTATATGCTGGTAGATGGCCAGGGTAACTTTGGTTCGGTCGACGGCGACTCCGCCGCAGCGATGCGTTATACGGAAATCCGTATGTCGAAGATCGCCCATGAGCTGATGGCCGACCTCGAAAAAGAGACGGTGGATTTCGTCGATAACTATGACGGCACGGAAAAGATCCCTGACGTTATGCCGACCAAAATCCCGAACCTGTTAGTCAACGGTTCGTCAGGTATCGCGGTAGGTATGGCGACCAATATTCCGCCGCACAACCTCACCGAAGTGATCAACGGCTGTCTGGCCTACGTTGAAAATGAAGACATCAGCATTGAAGGGCTGATGGAACACATCCCAGGTCCGGACTTCCCGACCGCCGCGATCATCAACGGTCGCCGCGGCATTGAAGAGGCCTATCGTACCGGTCGCGGTAAAGTGTACATTCGCGCGCGCGCGGAAGTGGAAGCTGACGCGAAAACCGGCCGCGAAACCATCATCGTGCATGAAATTCCGTATCAGGTGAACAAAGCGCGCCTGATTGAGAAAATCGCCGAGCTGGTCAAAGACAAACGCGTCGAAGGCATCAGCGCGCTGCGCGACGAGTCCGATAAAGACGGTATGCGCATCGTGATTGAAGTGAAGCGCGATGCGGTGGGTGAGGTGGTGCTGAACAACCTCTATTCGCAGACCCAGCTCCAGGTCTCCTTCGGTATTAACATGGTTGCTCTGCACCATGGTCAGCCGAAGATCATGAACCTGAAAGAAATTATTGCCGCGTTCGTGCGCCATCGCCGCGAAGTGGTGACCCGTCGTACGATTTTTGAACTGCGTAAAGCCCGCGATCGCGCGCACATCCTCGAAGCGCTGGCGATTGCCCTGGCCAACATCGATCCGATTATCGAACTGATTCGCCGCGCGCCGACCCCGGCGGAAGCGAAGGCTGCCTTAATCGCCCGTTCATGGGATCTGGGCAACGTTTCCGCGATGCTGGAACGCGCCGGCGATGACGCCGCCCGTCCGGAATGGCTGGAGCCCGAGTTCGGCGTACGCGACGGCCAGTACTACCTGACTGAACAGCAGGCGCAGGCGATTCTGGATCTGCGTTTGCAGAAGCTGACCGGCCTTGAGCATGAAAAACTGCTCGATGAATACAAAGAGCTGCTGGAACAGATCGCGGAACTGCTGCACATTCTGGGCAGCGCCGATCGCCTGATGGAAGTTATCCGCGAAGAGCTGGAGCTGGTCCGTGAACAGTTCGGCGACGCGCGTCGTACCGAGATCACCGCGAACAGCGCGGATATCAACATTGAAGACCTGATCAACCAGGAAGATGTTGTCGTGACCCTTTCGCATCAGGGCTACGTGAAGTATCAGCCGCTGACCGACTACGAAGCCCAGCGTCGTGGCGGTAAAGGTAAATCTGCGGCGCGTATCAAAGAAGAAGACTTCATCGACCGCCTGCTGGTGGCCAACACCCACGATACGATCCTCTGCTTCTCCAGCCGCGGTCGTCTCTACTGGATGAAGGTTTATCAGCTGCCGGAAGCCAGCCGCGGCGCGCGCGGCCGTCCGATCGTCAACCTGCTGCCGCTGGAAGCCAACGAGCGTATTACCGCGATCCTGCCGGTCCGCGAATACGAAGAGGGCGTGAACGTCTTTATGGCGACCGCCAGCGGTACCGTGAAGAAAACGGCGCTGACTGAATTCAGCCGTCCGCGTTCCGCCGGTATTATCGCGGTTAACCTCAACGAAGGCGACGAGCTGATTGGCGTCGATCTGACCTCCGGTCAGGACGAAGTCATGCTGTTCTCCGCCGCCGGTAAAGTGGTGCGCTTTAAAGAGGACGCCGTCCGCGCGATGGGCCGTACCGCCACAGGCGTGCGCGGCATCAAGCTGGCCGGCGAGGACAAAGTGGTTTCTCTGATCGTTCCGCGCGGTGAAGGTGCGATCCTGACCGTTACGCAGAATGGCTACGGTAAACGTACCGCAGCTGAAGAGTATCCTACTAAGTCGCGTGCGACCCAGGGCGTTATCTCAATCAAAGTGACCGAACGCAACGGTTCCGTTGTGGGCGCGGTGCAGGTTGATGACTGCGACCAGATTATGATGATCACCGACGCGGGCACGCTGGTACGAACCCGCGTATCTGAAGTGAGCATTGTCGGTCGTAACACTCAGGGCGTGATCCTGATTCGTACTGCGGAAGATGAAAACGTGGTCGGCCTGCAGCGCGTGGCTGAGCCGGTTGATGACGAAGAGCTGGATGCCATCGACGGCAGCGCGGCGGAAGGCGACGAAGATATCGCGCCGGAAGCGGATACTGACGATGACATCGCCGAAGACGAAGAGTAATTCTCTGCGGTAATTGTCTGAAAGGGTCGGGGCTCTCCCCGGCCCTTTTTGTTTTCCCGTTGCGGGACCGTTGTTTTATCGTTACCTTAACGCCATTCTGTTGAGCCCCTGACGGCCGAGCATCGCCACATTGAAATATCTAGCTTCTTTCCATAACACGTTAAAGGTTTCACGCTATCTGTTCAGAGCGCTGGCGATACTGCTGTGGGTGCTGGTCGCTTTTGTTTCGGTGTTTTACATCGTCAATGCGTTGCACGATCGCGAATCGGAAATTCGCCAGGAATTTAACCTCAATGCCGATCAGGCGCAGCGCTACATACAGCGTACGGCCGATGTGATCAAAGAGCTGAAATACGTTGCCGGCAACCGGCCGATGGACGGTAGCGAAGGCGGCGATACGCCGGTGCAGCGCGGTGATATTACGATCCCTGATTTTGAACCGCTCTACCCGGATTCCGACTGCGCGCTGATGAGTACGACCTGGCGTAACTCGCTGCAGTCACTGGCGTGGTTTATGCGCTACTGGCGCGACAATTTCTCAACGGCCTACGACCTCAATCGTATTTTTATGATTGGTAGCGACAATCTGTGTATGGCCAACTTCGGCCTGCGCGATATTCCGCTGGAGCGGGACCAGGCGTTAAAAGTGCTGCATCAGCGCATTGAGCAGTATCGCGACGCGCCGCAAAACGAGCGCGGTAACAATCTGTTCTGGATAAGCCAGGGCGTGCGTCCGGGCGTTGGCTATTTCTATGCGCTGACCCCAATCTATGTGGCGAATCGCCTGCAGGCCATGCTTGGCGTAGAGCAAACCATCCGCATGGAAAGCTTCTTTACCCCAGGCAGTTTGCCGATGAACGTGACGATTCTCGACGATAGCGGACAGACGCTGATCTCGCTTGCCGGGTCGGATAGCAATATTAAACCGGATGCGAAGTGGATGCAGGAGCGTCTGTGGTTCGGCTATACCGCCGGTTTTCGCGAGCTGGCGATGAAAAAAAGCCTGCCGCCGTCATCGTTGAGCATTGTCTATTCGGTGCCGGTGGATCAGGTACTGGAACGCATCCGGATGCTGATACTGAACGCCGTGGTGCTCAATCTGCTTACCGGCGGGCTCCTTTTTGCGCTTGCCCGCATGTATGAACGGCGGATTTTTATTCCGGCTGAAAACGACGCCCAGCGCCTCGAAGAGCACGAGCAGTTCAACCGAAAAATCGTTGCCTCCGCGCCGGTGGGGATCTGTATTTTACGTACGATCGACGGCACCAATATCCTGAGTAACGAGCTGGCGCATAACTATCTCAATATGCTAACCCATGAGGATCGGCAGCGGCTGACGCAAATTATCTGCGGCCAGCAGGTGAACTTCGTCGATGTGCTGACCAGCAACAATACCAATCTGCAAATCAGCTTTGTCCACTCGCGCTACCGTAACGAGAACGTGGCGATTTGCGTGCTGGTGGATGTCTCTGCGCGCGTCAAAATGGAAGAGTCGCTGCAGGAGATGGCCCAGGCCGCCGAGCAGGCCAGCCAGTCGAAATCGATGTTCCTTGCCACCGTCAGCCACGAACTGCGAACGCCGCTGTACGGGATTATCGGTAACCTCGATTTATTGCAGACCAAAGAGCTACCGAAGGGCGTCGATCGTCTGGTGACGGCGATGAACAACTCTTCCAGCCTGCTGCTGAAAATTATTAGCGACATCCTCGATTTCTCGAAAATTGAGTCCGAACAGCTCAAAATTGAGCCGCGGGAGTTTTCGCCGCGCGAGGTCATGAACCATATTTCCGCCAACTATCTGCCGCTGGTGGTGCGGAAACATCTCGGGCTGTACTGCTTTATTGAACCTGACGTACCGCAGCTGATGTCCGGCGATCCGATGCGCCTGCAGCAGGTTATTTCAAACCTGCTGAGTAACGCGATTAAGTTTACCGATACCGGCTGCATTATCCTGCACGTAGAGCGGGCGGAGGATTATCTGCGCATCAGCGTACGCGATACCGGGGAAGGGATCCCGGCGAAAGAGGTCGTACGCCTGTTTGACCCGTTCTTCCAGGTGGGGACCGGCGTGCAGCGCAATTTCCAGGGGACCGGACTCGGTCTGGCGATTTGTGAAAAGCTTATCAGCATGATGGATGGCGATATTGCCGTTGAAACCGAGCCTGGTATGGGCAGCCGCTTCACTATTCGTATCCCGCTTTATGGCGTACAAAATACGCCGTCGCCGAATATTGATGGCCTGGCGGAAAAATGCTGCTGGCTGGCGATTGATAACAGCTCGCTGGCGCTGTTCGTCGAGCAGTTGCTGAAATACCACGGTATTCCGGTCCGTCATTTTGCCGGGCAAGCGCCGGGCGCGGAGGATATTCTGTTGACCGATAGCGAGACGCGTAACGCCTGGGACGGCTGCGCGATGGTGATCTTCTCTCGTCGGCATATCGGTATTCCGCAGGAGCGGGCGCCCGGCGAGTGGCTGCATAGCGTGGCCACGCCGCAGGAGCTGCTGCCGCTGCTGGCCCGCATCTTCCATATTGCCATGGCCAGTACGGAAAACGGCCCTGCGCTATCCGCGGCGGATGCGCAAACCGCCAGCAATGATGACATGATGATTCTGGTGGTGGACGATCATCCGATTAACCGACGTCTGCTGGCCGATCAGCTGGGATCGCTGGGCTATCAGTGCGTGACGGCAAATGACGGGGTCGATGCGCTGAATGTCCTGAGCAAGCAGCATATTGATATCGTGCTCAGCGACGTCAACATGCCGAATATGGATGGTTATCGCCTGACCCAGCGCATTCGCCAGCTAGGGCTTACGCTGCCGGTTATTGGGGTGACCGCCAACGCGCTGGCGGAGGAGAAGCAGCGCTGCCTGGAGTCCGGTATGGACAGCTGCCTTTCAAAACCGGTCACTCTGGATATTATCAAGCAGACGCTGACGGTCTACGCCGCGCGGGTACGTAAGGGCAGGGAATAAAAGATGTTTCCCGGATAGCGCCGCGCTATCCGGGAAGAGAGACGTTAGTCTTTGTCCGTTGAGCTCAGGGAAACGGAAGAGAGGTAGTTGAGCAGGGCGATATCGTTTTCCACGCCGAGCTTCATCATCGCCGATTTTTTCTGGCTACTGATGGTTTTGATACTGCGGTTGAGCTTTTTGGCTATCTCGGTGACCAGGAAGCCTTCGGCGAACAGACGCAGTACTTCACTCTCTTTGGGCGACAAACGTTTGTCGCCGTAACCGCCGGCGCTGATTTTTTCCAGCAGGCGCGAAACGCTTTCCGGGGTGAATTTTTTGCCTTTTTGCAGCGCGGCGAGCGCCTTAGGCAGATCGGTCGGCGCACCCTGTTTCAGGACGATCCCTTCGATGTCCAGATCGAGAACCGCGCTCAGGATCGCCGGGTTGTTGTTCATTGTCAGTACAATGATTGACAGGTCCGGGAAATGACGCTTGATGTATTTAATAAGCGTAATGCCATCGCCGTATTTATCACCGGGCATCGATAAATCGGTAATCAGGACGTGTGCGTCCAGTTTAGGCAGATTGTTAATTAATGCGGTGGAGTCTTCAAACTCGCCAACAACGTTCACCCACTCAATTTGTTCAAGTGACTTACGAATACCGAACAGTACGATCGGATGGTCATCGGCAATAATTACGTTCATATTGTTCATGTATTAGGCTACCTTGCTACAGCAAGCTCTTGACGTAAACGTCAATGTCGCTGATATATTTTTCTATGCCTTGCGCATCTTTTTCACGAATCAGATGCTCAAGCGTTTCACATAACTGCTTGCCGGGTACCAGATTTAGCATAGCAAATGCCCCTTTGAGGCGGTGGGCGGTTTGCGCCAGCGCGGCGAAATCGCCCGTCGCCAGTTCATTATACAGCCTCTTAACATCATCTGGTACCGTGTCAGCAAACAGCGTGTAATAGCCGCTGGCATGCAGTTCGGCGTTACTTTCATTCCCGGGAGAGGATGGCTGCTCCTCTTCCTCAGCAAGCTGCTGCTCAATCAATTGTAGGATAGCTTCCTGCAGCGCAGCGCTGATATTAAAGTTTACGCGGAGCTGACCAGGACCAATCTTATGAACCCGGGCTTCATCATCGCTTAAAAGCAAGCCCGAAGCAGTAAGATTAGACGGATTATCCGTTAAAAAGAGATCATATTGTTGACTTGTGATTCTGTCATCCGGAGTGATGCAGGTAGCTCCCCAGCTCTCCAGCTGACGGGTCACGATACGGCGGACTTCATTGGCGGTCACATCAAGCATGATCACCACTTCATCCAGCAGATGTTCACCCGAATCACTCTCCTCCGCGCTGGCGGCCATTTTTAGATGCAGGGAGTAGCGGGTACCCAGCGATTCGCGCGCTTTGATATTGAGCTGTCCGCCGAGCTTGCGCGTCAGGCGATCGCAGAGCCAGAAGGTGAGGGCGTTGGCTTTGCCGTAAAGGTCTGCCTGCGTATCGTTGAGGAATGGAAAGTGCATATTGTCGATTTCGTTCGCCGAAACCCCGTTGCCGGTATCCAGAATACGGAAGGTCAGACGATCGTCCGCGGATTCATCTTTACTGACTTCCAGGGTTATTTTGCCAATAGGCGTGGTGGTCACCGAGTACTGAATCAGCAGTAAAAGGGTGCGGCGCAGGGCGTCGCGATCGCCGTAGCGCTGCTCATTGGCCGGTAGCGAGTTGTTAATCAGCAGCTGCAGACCTTTACGTTTGATGATGGGCAGGACTTCAGGTACCACTTCATCGATCAATTCCTGAATTGAGAACAGGTCCTGAACGCTCTTCCAGCTATCGCTCTCCAGCAGGTTTGCCAGCTCTATTTCATCAACCAGCTGTACCAGTTCATCGGCATGCTGGGCCAGCCTGCGGCTTTCGGCCATGCCGAGCACAGCAGCTTCTTCCGCCAGCGTTTGCGCCGGCTGTTTCAGCGCCGTGCCGATATGCTGCATAAACGCCGTACGGCCCTGCTGGTTTTTCTCATACAGGCGCTGGGCCTGCTTGAGTTTCTTATTCACCAGCACCTCGCGGTCCTGATCGCGAATAATAAAGATTTGCGTGCGCGGCGACACCTGGCTGCGGAACTGACGGATTTCATACAGTTCATTGTTCACCGTCGCCTGAATCACGCCCTGGTGCTGATCGGCCATGTTGATGATGTTTTGCAGATTCAGATGCGGCAGCAGATGATCGGCAATCGGATTGCTGATCACCGTCCGGTTAGCTTCCTGATCGTGCACCAGCAGCCCCAGCGGCAGCAGAGAAACTATCTCTTCGTGAATGGCGCGCTGGGCGCGTAATTCACTATTGGCGGCCGAGGAAACGGCCGTCCCCACGATGCTTTTGCGGCCGCTGTAGTGACGGAAGGTGGTAAATCCGAACAGCGCCAGCGCCAGCAGGCCAATGTTCAGCAGCAGCGGCAGTAAAATACTCTGCAAGGACTCCAGAATCAGCTCGCTAAAGGGCACCATCCAGACCAGGCGCATACCGGTGGTATTAATCGTGGTGATAATTTCAATCTGCGGGCCGTTAAAGTTAATGCTGACGATGTCGGCGGTTTCTTTATCCGGATTGGCGCTGACGTTCTGCGACGGATCGGGCTCCAGGCGGAAACTCTCCAGCGACATACTGGGAGGGATGAGATCGTTAATGGGCAGATCGAAGGCCACAACGGTCGCCAGGTGGCCGGGCTGGTTAAAGGTGGTGCGTAACGTAAAGTAGTAGCCGTTTTGCCAGGCGAGGTGGCGCAGCGACGAAAACGTCTCGCGTTCATCTAACGTGTTGGCCTGCAGCAGCATTTCTGCCCGTCGTGATTCAACGACGCTGCTGATGGTCGACTCTTTGAAGCTGGAGGAGAGATCTTTTAACGGCAGCGTTGAAACCAGAATCAGGCTGTTATCCAGGCCGTTAAGGTAATACATCGACCAGGGAATAGTCTCGGCGCCCCACAGGATATCGAGATAGTTGGAGATTTTTTGCGTCATTTCCAGCGTTGAGCTGTCATGGGAGCCAAAAATCAGCGCTTCAGTTTTGCGCCGGGGTTTCTCAAGGTAGTAAACGTCCTGCTTTAAACGCGTCTCTTGTAACCCTGTTTCTGCGGCTGAACTGGACGAGGTCGCGGCAATGTTGTCATAGATTTGCCAGGTGGCGTAGCGCCAGGTATCAATGCGTTTATGTAAGTCGTAGCTGACATCGACAACCTGGTAGCTTTTATCTTTTAGCCAGGTGTTAACGGCGCTTTGGATCATGACCCCCATCGTCGCCAGCAGGACGATGACCATGAGAATAAAGAAGCGGGTAATGTTGCCGGGTATCAGGGAAAATTTTTTCGGGGTCATCGTGTGAGAGTACGACTCATCAGTATGTGTAAACGGACTGTTGCACCAAGTTAACCGGGGGCAGCGCAGATGCTATGAACAGTATAAAGGTTAACGTCCAAAATCCATACATCTGAATACTATACAACGACTTTTTTGCCTTGAGATTTATCCCAAACCCGCGCGGCGAGCAAAGATGTACGGCCCGAGTGATTTTGTACAATTATTTACGGATTGACTAACGGAAATAGCACTAAATAACAAGAAATTATATAAACAGCCTTGAGTTTATTCGCAAGCTGTTTGATTAATAACCGTTATTTTTTTCGCCGGTAGCATAGAATAATTAAAGATGTGTAAAGAAGGGTAAAAAAAACCGGATGCGAGGCATCCGGTTGAAATAGGGGTAAACAGACATTCAGAACTGAATGACGGTAATAAATAAAGTTAATGATGATAGCGAGGGTAATTTTAGTCGCAGACGAGAATTTTGTTTTACCATTCAGTGCTATAGATATGTAACCGTGTAACTCATTGACAGGGATTAAAAATTTTTATTTTTTGATTATTAGTGCTTATTTCACTACCCATTTAGGACCGAAAAAAAGTTCCCTCATATTTACAAATTGAAACATCTTGTGGGTATTTTGAAACATCTTAGAAGTTTTAGTATCATATTCTTGTTGGATTATTCCTCGTTTTGCAGCACAATGAAATAGCCGACTGATTAGAAGGGTAATCAGTAAGCAGTGGCAATAATAAAAGGCATATAACAAACAGAGGGTTAATAACATGAAAGTTAAAGTACTGTCCCTCCTGGTACCGGCACTGCTGGTAGCAGGCGCAGCGAATGCGGCTGAAGTCTATAACAAAGATGGCAACAAATTAGATCTGTACGGTAAAATCGACGGTCTGCACTATTTCTCTGACGACAAATCTTCCGATGGCGACCAGACCTACATGCGTCTGGGCATCAAAGGCGAAACTCAGATCAACGACCAGCTGACCGGTTACGGCCAGTGGGAATACAACGTTCAGGCTAACAACACCGAGAGCTCCAGCGATCAGGCGTGGACTCGTCTGGCATTTGCTGGTCTGAAATTCGGCGACGCGGGTTCTTTCGACTACGGTCGTAACTACGGCGTTGTCTACGACGTAACTTCCTGGACTGACGTTCTGCCGGAATTCGGCGGCGACACCTACGGTTCTGACAACTTCCTGCAGTCTCGCGCTAACGGCGTGGCAACCTACCGTAACTCTGACTTCTTCGGTCTGGTTGACGGCCTGAACTTTGCTCTGCAGTATCAGGGTAAAAACGGCAGCGTAAGCGGCGAAGGTACTTCCCCGACCAACAACGGTCGTGGCGCTCTGAAACAGAACGGCGACGGTTACGGCACCTCTCTGACCTATGATATCTACGACGGTATCAGCGCTGGTTTCGCGTACTCTCACTCCAAACGTAATGGCGATCAGAATAACCTGTCCAAAGGTCGTGGTGACAACGCTGAAACCTACACCGGTGGCCTGAAATATGACGCCAACAACATCTACCTGGCGACTCAGTACACCCAGACCTATAATGCTACTCGTTTCAGCGGTAGCGGTGATTCTGACTCCATCAGCGGTTTTGCTAACAAAGCGCAGAACTTCGAAGTGGTTGCTCAGTACCAGTTCGACTTCGGTCTGCGTCCGTCCGTGGCTTACCTGCAGTCCAAAGGTAAAGACATCGAAGGTTTCGGCGATCAGGATCTGCTGAAATATGTTGATGTAGGCGCGACCTACTACTTCAACAAAAACATGTCCACCTACGTTGACTACAAAATCAACCTGCTGGACGACAACGAGTTTACCCGTCGTGCCGGTATCTCTACCGACGACATCGTTGCACTGGGCCTGGTTTACCAGTTCTAAGCACGCTGAAGTTTGAAAAAAGGCGCCGATGGCGCCTTTTTTTATGCCCGGTTTAACCTTGCTGGTGTACTCTTTGCGCCTTAGCCAGAGGAAGCCAATTTTATGGATATCACTTTTTTCCGCGCCGCCCTGTTCGGCGCCTGCGTATTACTTTCAGGCTGTGATTCAGCCACCACTCCCCAGACGCCAAAATCCGCCGCCACCGTGCTGGAGGGTAAAACCATGGGCACATTCTGGCGGGTTAGCGTCATCAACGTTGATGAGTCGAAGGCCGAGGCGCTGCGCCAGAAAGTTCAGGCTCAGCTGGATGCCGACGATCGTCTGCTTTCCACCTGGAAGAACGATTCAGCGTTGATGCGCTTTAACCATTCGCCGGGCACCTCGCCGTGGCCGGTCAGCGAGGCGATGGCGGATATCGTGACGATGTCGCTGCGCATTGGCGCAAAAACCCATGGCGCCATGGATATCACCGTCGGGCCGCTGGTCAATTTATGGGGCTTTGGCCCGGATAAACAGCCGGTCAAAACGCCGGATGCGCAGCAGATTGCCGCGGCGAAAGCGCGCAGCGGATTACAGCATCTGACGGTGATCAACCAGGCCGGCAAGCAGTTTCTGCAAAAAGATATTCCGGATCTGTTTGTCGATCTCTCTACCGTGGGTGAAGGCTACGCCGCGGATCATCTGGCGCGCCTGATGGAGCAGGAGGGGATCTCGCGCTACCTGGTCTCGGTGGGCGGCGCGCTGGCGAGCCGGGGAATGAATGCGGAAGGGCAGCCGTGGCGGGTGGCGATCCAGAAGCCAACCGATCGCGAAAACGCGGTACAGGCGATCGTTGATATCAACGGCCACGGCATCAGCACCTCCGGCAGCTATCGCAACTACTATGAGCTGGACGGTAAGCGCATCTCGCACGTTATCGATCCGCAAACCGGGCGGCCTATCGATCATAAACTGGTTTCGGTGACCGTTATCGCCCCAACGGCGCTGGAGGCCGACGGCTGGGATACCGGGCTGATGGTGCTGGGGCCGGAAAATGCGCGTGACGTAGTACGCGAACAGGGGCTGGCGGTCTATATGATTATCAAAGAGGGGGACGGGTTTAAAACCTGGATGTCGCCGCAGTTCCGCACTTTCCTCGTTGGCGAGAAAAATTAAAGCGCAAGATTTCGGGTTTTTGATGACGGACTTCGGCCCACACTGAAGATACACTTACAGCAGGAGTCCGTGATGAAAACGATAATGATTGATACCGATGAGCGCCGCTGGCAGGCGGTATGCGAACGCGATGCCAGCGCTGATGGTCAGTTTGTCTTTGCCGTGCTGACCACCGGCGTCTGCTGCCGCCCCTCCTGCCGCTCGCGCCGCGCGCTGCGGGAAAATGTTCGCTTTTATCCTGATGTGGCAACCGCGCAGGCGGAAGGCTTTCGTCCGTGCAAACGCTGCCAGCCGGAAAAAACCGATCCGCAGCAGCAGAAGGTAGAGAAAGTGGCTGCCGCGTGCCGTCTGCTGGAGCAGGAGACGCCGTTAACGCTGGAAGCGCTGGCACGCCAGCTTGCGGTCAGCCCCTTTCATTTTCACCGCCTCTTTAAATCCGTCACCGGAATGACCCCTAAAGCCTGGCAACAGGCGTGGCGAGCTCGCCGTTTACGCGAAGCGCTGGGGCAGGGGGAGAAAATTACCGATGCGGCGCTCTCTGCCGGTTTTCCGGATAGTAGCAGCTACTACCAGCAGGCTGACGCCGCGCTGGGAATGACCGGCCGCCAGTTTCGCCGCGGCGGGGGGGATATTGATATTACCTGGGTATGCGGTGACGGTCCGCTGGGGCGCTGTCTGGTGGCTGAGAGTGAGCGGGGCGTGTGCGCCGTGCTGCCCGGAGAGGACGACGCCTTGCTCTATGCGGAATTAGCCAGCCTGTTCCCCAATGCGCGGCTGCATCCGGGCGACGAGATTTTTCGTCAGCGGGTGGCGCAGGTATTTTCCCATCTTGATGACCACCGGCAGCCGTTTTCCCTGCCGTTGGATCTGCGCGGCACGGCGTTTCAGCTTCAGGTCTGGCAGGCGCTGCGTCAGATCCCGGCGGGGGAGACCCGCAGCTATCGCCAGGTCGCGCAAAGTATTGGCCGCCCCCGCGCGGTGAGGGCGGTGGCAAGCGCCTGCGCTGCGAATAAACTGGCGCTGGTTATTCCCTGTCATCGGGTCGTTCGCGAGGATGGGGCGCTATCCGGCTATCGTTGGGGTACGGCGCGCAAGGCGCTGCTGCTGGCGCGAGAAGCGTCATCCGAGGAGAAATAATGCTCGATCTTTTTGCCGATACGCCGCCCTGGCAGGAGCCGCTGGCTCCGGGGGCGATAATTTTGCGCCGCTACGCCCGAGAGCGCGCGCCGGCGCTTTTGCAGGCAATCAGCGAGATTGCCTGCCGTTCGCCTTTTCGCCAGATGGTCACCCCCGGCGGCTATACCATGTCGGTGGCGATGACCAACTGCGGCGAGCTGGGCTGGACCACCAACCAGCACGGCTATCTTTATGCTGCCGACGATCCGCTGACGGGCAAGCGCTGGCCGCAGATGCCGTCGCTTTTCCGCGAACTGGCCGCAGAAGCGGCGGCGGCGAGCGGCTATGCGCGCTTTACCCCGGATGCGTGTCTTATCAACCGCTATCAGCCGGGAACGAAGCTGTCGCTGCATCAGGATAAAGACGAGCAAAACCTGCGAGCGCCGATTGTTTCCGTCTCTCTGGGGCTTCCGGCGATATTTCAGTTTGGCGGCCTGCGGCGTAACGATCCGCTGCGGCGGGTGCTGCTGGAGCACGGCGACGTGGTGGTCTGGGGCGGCGAATCGCGGCTGTTTTACCACGGTATTCAACCGCTGAAAGAGGGCATCCATCCGGCTACCGGCGGCTGTCGTTACAATCTCACTTTCCGCCTGGCGGGTAATAAAGAATAAAAATAAGAATTATTCTTGCTGTCATCGTCGAGCAGTTTAAACTGCTGGCTGTTTTTGCTTGCCCGGATTACGCGTTATGGAACTTCTTCTTCTTGTCTGGCGCCAGTATCGCTGGCCGTTTATCTCCGTCATTGCCCTGAGCCTGCTGAGCGCGGCGCTGGGTATTGGGCTTATCGCCTTCATTAACCTGCGCCTGATAACCCTTGTCGATACCTCCCTGACGGTCCTGCCGGAGTTTCTCGGGCTGTTATTGCTGTTGATGGCGGTCACCCTCGGCTCGCAGCTGGCGCTGACCACGCTCGGCCACCATTTCGTTTACCGCCTGCGCGGCGAATTTATAAAGCGCATCCTTGATACGCAAATCGAGAAGATCGAGAAAATCGGCAGCGCGTCGCTGCTGGCCGGGCTAACCAGCGATATCCGCAATATCACCATTGCCTTCGTGCGCCTGCCGGAGCTGGTACAGGGGATTATTCTGACCTTTGGCTCCGCCGCTTATCTGGCCTGGCTGTCAGGAAAAATGATGCTGGTTACCGCCCTGTGGCTGGCGTTGACCATCTGGGGCGGATTTATGCTGGTATCGCGGGTTTATAAGCATATGGCGTCGCTGCGCGAAAGCGAAGATAAGCTGTATCACGACTACCAGACGGTGCTCGAAGGTCGCAAAGAGCTCACTCTCAACCGCGAGCGCGCCGAATATGTGTTTACTCAGCTCTATCTGCCGGACGCGCGCGAATACCGGCACCATATTGTTCGCGCCGATACCTTTCATCTGAGCGCGGTCAACTGGTCGAATATTATGATGCTGGGCGCGATTGGCCTGGTCTTCTGGATGGCCAACAGCCTGGGCTGGGCCGATACGGCGGTGGCGGCGACCTACTCGTTGACCCTATTATTCCTGCGCACGCCGCTGCTCTCGGCGGTAGGCGCGCTGCCCACTCTGCTCAGCGCGCAGGTGGCATTCAACAAGCTGAATAAGTTTTCGCTCGCGCCGTACCGCGCTGAGTTCCCGCAGCCGCAGGCGCATCCCCACTGGCAGACGCTCGAGCTGCGCGACATCACCTTCCATTATCCTGACAACAGCTTTGCGGTCGGGCCGATCAACATGACCCTCAAGCGCGGCGAACTGGTCTTTCTCATCGGCGGTAACGGTAGCGGGAAATCGACGCTGGCTATGCTGTTGACCGGTTTGTATCAGCCCCTTTCCGGGCAGATCCTGGTTGACGGGCAGCCGATGGCGGCGGATAAGCCGGAAGATTACCGCAAGCTGTTCTCGGCGGTGTTTACCGACGTCTGGCTGTTTGACAGACTGCTGGGGCCGGAAGGGAAGGCGGCTGACCCGACGCTGGTGGAGAAGTGGCTGGGTTATCTGCAGATGAACCATAAGCTACGGCTCGACGATGGCAAAATCCTCGACCTGAAGCTGTCAAAAGGGCAGAAAAAGCGCGTGGCGCTGCTGCTGGCGTTAGCGGAAGATAGAGATATCATCATGCTGGATGAATGGGCGGCGGATCAGGACCCCCATTTCCGCCGTGAGTTCTATCAGGTGCTGCTGCCGCTGATGAAGGAGATGGGTAAAACCCTCTTTGCTATAAGCCATGACGATCACTACTTTCAGCACGCCGACAGGCTGCTGGAAATGCGCGGCGGTCAGCTTTCTGAGCTGACCGGAAATGAGCGCGAGCTGGCGACCCGCGACGCGGTCGCCCGTACCGCCTGATCGCTTTACGCCGTCCCGGAGGCGCCAGCCGACCTCCGGGCTTCCCGCAGGCTGCTGTTTTTTCCGTCGACTGAATTCATAGCGGTTATTATTTCCGCCTCCTCGCGCTATGCTTAAGGCTTCCGGCCTGCTGGTCTGACAGATATTTTTACAAGGATTGCCTGACCGATGTCCGTTTTGCATAAAAAAAGCGCCAGATTGCGTGACGAAGAGCGCGCCCGCCTCATTTGGCTCCTGAGCACCGATAAAGCCGTCACATCCTCGCTGCTGGGTAAATTAACCCTCGCTGAACGTTACGATGACAGCACGCTTGCCGACGATCTGGCGGAAGTGGAGATGCTGGTTTCCCACCTGCCGCCTCCGGACCTTGCCGATGCGCTCGAAGCGCTGCCTTACGATGCGCGCAACGCGCTCTGGCGGCTGGTCGCTGATGATAAGCGCGGTGAAGTGCTGCTGGAGGCATCGGAAAGCGTCTGGGGCGACCTCATCGAGGAGATGAGCGATCACGACCTGCTGTTCGCGCTGCAAAATCTCGATATTGATGAACAGGTCTACCTGCTGCAGCACCTGCCGCGCGATCTGACCGGACGTTTGCTGGCCACGCTGCCCGCGGATAAGCGCGCGCGTATTCGCCAGATGATGCGCTACGCCGACAATACCGTCGGCGCGATCATGGAGTTTGAAGTCATTACCGTTCGTCCGGAAGCCACTCTCGCGGCGGTACAGCGCTATCTGCGGCGACTAGGGAAAATGCCGGAGAACACCGACAAACTGTTTGTGACCACCCGCAATAAGCTGCTGCTCGGCGAACTCGAGCTGCAAACCATTCTGCTTAACGATGCGCAGAAGCGGGTGGGGGAAGTGATGGAAGGCGATCCGGTGACCTTCCAGCCGCACGAGGACGCGGAAAAAGTCGCGCGTACCTTTGAACGTGATGACTTACTCAGCGCGGCGGTGATTGATGCCGACGGCAAGCTGATGGGGCGCTTAACCATCGATGAGATCGTTGACGTGGTCTACGAGGAGACGGATAACGATCTACGCCGGATGGGCGGCCTGAGCAACGATGACGATGTGTTTGCCCCGGTGAGCAAAGCGGTGAAGACCCGCTGGGCCTGGCTGGCGGTCAATCTGTGCACCGCCTTTATCGCCTCCCGCGTTATCGATGGTTTCGAGCACACCATTTCGCAACTGGTGGCGCTGGCCTCGCTGATGCCGATTGTCGCCGGAATCGGCGGTAACACCGGTAACCAGACGATCACCATGATCGTGCGGGCGATGGCGTTACAGCATATTCAGCCGGGAAGCTTTTCGTTCCTGATCCTGCGTGAGATGGGCGTCGCGCTGATCAATGGGATCGTCTGGGGCGGGATTATGGGGGCGATCACCTGGTGGCTGTACGACGATCCGCAGCTGGGCGGCGTAATGACGCTGGCGATGATGCTCAACCTGTTGATGGCGGCGATGATGGGGGTGATTATCCCGATGGTGATGGTCAAGCTGGGACGCGACCCGGCGGTCGGCTCCAGCGTGATGATTACCGCTATTACCGACACCGGGGGATTCTTTATTTTTCTTGGGCTGGCGACGCTTTTTCTGATGTAGCCTGCGCTTGAGTGCGCAGACGGCGAGGGATCAGGGCCATTGAGAGCAGGCCTGCCAGAACGCCGATTGCCAGATTGCTGGTACCGACGGTCGCGCCGACGGTCACCAGCATCACCAGCGTTTCCGGCCACGGATTGCGCGCCAGCTCCGCCGGACGAATGCTGTGCCAGCTAAAGGTTTTTACCGCCACTATCACCATCACGCCGGCGAGCACGGCCATCGGGATTCTCGCCATCACTTCGCTTAACGCGGTTACCAGCAATAGCAGTACCAGGCCTGCGGCAACGGTCGAGACACGGCTGCGCGCTTTGCCCATTTCAACGTTAACGATGGTCTGACCGATCATCGCACACCCGGCGATGCCGCCGTAAAACCCGGCGAGAATGTTGGCGACGCCCAGACCGGCGCTCTCGCGCGCCTTACTGGAAGGGGTGTGGGTCAAATCGTCTACCAGCTTCGCCGTCAGAAGCGACTCCATCAGGCCGACAAAAGCGATGCTCAGCGCGCAGGGCCAGATGATGCGCAGCGTGGTTAAGTCGAGGGGCACCATCAGGCTGGTTAACCCCGGCAGTCCGCCGCTCATGGAGCCTTCGTCGCCGACGGTCGGCAGCAGCTGGCCGCTGAAAACGGTAAACAGCGTCAGCAGAACGATAGCAATCAGCGGAGAAGGGATCGCTTTAATAAAGCGCGGCGCCCACAGGACAATCAGCAGCGTCAATACGAACAGGCCGATAATCAGCGGCTGCTTGCTCCAGAAATGCGGTACCTGAGCAAAAAAGATGAGAATACCCAGCGCGTTAACAAAACCGGTCATCACCGGCTGCGGGATAAAGCGCATCAGGCGCGCCATGCCGCATAGGCCAAACAAAATTTGAATAACGCCTGCCAGCACGACCGCCGGCAGAATGTAGCCGACGCCGTATTGGTGCACCATGGGCCCGATAACCAGCGCCACCGAGCCGGCGGCCGCGGTGACCATCGCCGGCCGGCCGCCGAGGACCGACATCGCCAGGCACAGTACCACGGAGGCAATCAGGCTAACTTTCGGGTCAACGCCAGCGATGACGGAGAAGGAGATGACTTCGGGGATCAGGGCCAGCGCGGTGAGCACGCCTGCCAGCGTTTCACGCGTCAGCAGCGCGGGCGAGCGCAGTATCTGGCCTAATGCGCCAGCGTGACCAGAGGTAGCGGAATCGGAAACTGGGGGCATAAAAAAAGTTCGCAGAATTTAAAAAATTTTGGCCGGGATCGGTCGCTGCTTACGTGCGGTCGGTCACAAAACCGAGGATAATAGCGCGGATACATCGCTGACACCAGTACAAAATGTGATTTGTGATACACATTTATTAAACATTTTTATAACAGATCTCAAAACTCAACTTAAAATTTAAACAATATTTAAATTTTTTTTCTTCAGTGTTACCTTTGAAGCCGAGAATCGTTTCACCTGCGCTAAATAAAAAAGCGAGTAAAGTAAGGCTCAAATCCGATGAAGAAAAAGATGGCCGTACCCAGCTCACAGGCGGTTGGTTCCAATAACACTCGGACCAACACCCGCCATGAGCAAGAGACGGATGTATTGTTGATTGGCGGCGGCATCATGAGCGCCACGTTGGGAACCTGGCTGCAGGAACTGGAGCCGGACTGGTCTATTACCATGGTCGAGCAGATGTCCAGCGTCGCGGAAGAGAGCTCGAACGGATGGAACAACGCGGGCACCGGCCACGCGGCGCTGATGGAATTGAACTATACGCCGCAAACCGCTAACGGTATCAATATCGATAAAGCGGTTGATATCAACGAATCTTTCCAGATTTCTCGTCAGTTTTGGGCCCACCAGGTGACCCGGGGCATTCTGAAAAAGCCTAAATCCTTTATTAACAGCGTGCCGCACATGAGCTTCGTGTGGGGCGAAGACAACGTGAACTTCCTGCGCGCCCGCTATGCGGCGTTACAACAAAGCGAGCTGTTCCGCGGCATCCGCTACTCTGAAGATCATCAACAAATTAAAGAGTGGGCTCCGCTGGTGATGGAAGGGCGCGATCCGCAGCAGAAGGTGGCCGCGACCCGCTCGGAAGTCGGCACCGACGTGAACTACGGTGAAATTACCCGTCAGCTGATCGCCGGACTGCAATCCCATGATAATTTCTCGCTTCAGCTGGGTACCGTGGTCCGTCGCTTTAAGCGCAACGCCGACAAGAGCTGGAGCGTAACGCTGGCGGATGCGAACAATCGCCACCAGAAACGGGTTATCAGGGCTAAATTTATCTTTATTGGCGCCGGCGGCGCCGCGCTGACCCTGCTGCAGGAAACCGGTATTCCGCAGGCGAAGGAGTACGCGGGCTTTCCGGTCGGCGGTCAGTTCCTGGTTTGTGAGAACCCGGAAGTGGTGACTCACCATCTGGCTAAAGTCTACGGTCAGGCGGAAGTGGGCGCGCCGCCGATGTCGGTTCCGCACATCGACACCCGTATTATCGACGGCAAACGCGTGGTGCTGTTTGGGCCGTTCGCGACCTTCTCAACCCGCTTCCTGAAAAACGGTTCGCTTTGGGATCTGCTGGCCTCCACCAACACGTCGAATATCATGCCGATGCTCAACGTCGGGCTGGATAACTTCGATCTGGTAAAATACCTGATTAGCCAGGTGCTGCAAAAGGACAAAGATCGTCACGCGGCGCTGTGCGAGTACTATCCGGAAGCGCGCAAAGAAGACTGGCGCTTATGGCAGGCCGGCCAGCGCGTGCAGATTATCAAGCGCGACGCGAAGAAGGGCGGCGTTCTGCGCCTGGGAACCGAAGTCGTCAGCGATGATGAAGGCACGGTAGCCGCGCTGTTGGGCGCCTCGCCGGGTGCTTCCACCGCGGCGCCAATCATGCTGCAGCTGATGGAGAAAGTGTTCAAAGAGAAGATCAACTCAGCGGAGTGGCAGGCGAAACTGAAAGCGATTATCCCGAGCTACGGTACGCGTCTGGATGGCAACGCAGCGGAAATTGAAAAGGCGCTGGCGTGGACCAGCGAAGTGCTGGAACTGCGCTATGAGCCGCTTACCGAGGCTGATAACGTTCCGCAGGCGACGCTGAAGCCGCTGCCGGAAGGGAAACCTATCGCTGACATCGCGCTGTAAGCGCTTCTCCGGCGGCGCAGGCCGCCGGATTCACTCTTCAGGCATTAACGCTCAACCGCTACGCCGATGGTTTCGTCCGCTCTCCAGATACGATATTTCACGTCGATATTCGCCGGGGTATAAACCACGATGGGCAGCTTGCTGTTATAGCGCAGCATGCCCGCATCGCCCAGGCCTGCCATCACAAACTGCTTCTCTTTTTTACCATCCGGGCAGGCCATCATGGTTGAGACGGGCGACGTCACTTTATCAAATACGTAGTAGTCGTAGCCCCAGCCTTCCAGGGTTTTGCTTTCCAGCTGGCCGCCAAGGCGGTGGCGATTGCAGTCGACTTCCAGCGTCTGGCCAATCATCAGCTCGACTTTTAATGCGGATTCATCCTGCTGCTGCGGCAGCTGAATCACCTGACGCTTCATCCCTTGTTCCGCCTTTGGAAACGGGGCGATCTTCTCCAGCGGCTGCTCAGCTGCAGCGGCGCTGGTGGACATGCAGGCAACGGCCAGCAGGGAGGCAGCAAACGTAGTGATTTTTTTCACGTGGGTAATCCTTTGTTATCAATCATAAACAGCATAATGTTAGCATTTGTTACGTTGATAGGCAGTGGCGTTTACCAAAATTTTCACAAATACCAGTTATAAATGCTGCTTATGGGCGCGGGGGGAGGGGATTTCATCGCGGTTGAGCAAGGGGCATTCCCCCTGACCTCGCTGTCCCCGCGATGTTGTGCAATACCGCCCGCTACTCCTCGTGATTTTTACCCTCTTCTAAGAAATCCTCATCAAGCTCATCGATGTTTCCGGCGTGATCGCGTCCGGACAGCAGGTTCCAGCAGGCGATAAACAGGGCGGCGATCAGCGGGCCGATAACAAAGCCGTTGATGCCGTAGATTTCCATTCCGCCGATCGTGGTGATCAGGATCAGGTAGTCCGGCATTTTGGTATCTTTACCCACCAGTAAAGGTCGCAGAATATTATCAACCAGGCCTACGATGATCACAAAGAAACCGACGATAAACGCGCCCTGCCAGAGCTGACCGGTCGCGAAGAGATAGATCGCCGCAGGAACCCAGATAATCGCCGAGCCCACCGCCGGGATCAGCGACAGAAACGCCATCAGCGCGCCCCACAGGATGCTGCCATCAATGCCCACGATCCAGAACGCCAGTCCCCCAAGCGCGCCCTGGGCGAGCGCGACCGCCACGGTGCCTTTGACCGTCGCCCTGGCGACGGCGGCAAATTTGGCGAAAAGATGCTGCTTCACGTGATTTGATAGCGGCAGGGATTCCAGAATCAGCCTGACCAGGTAAGGACCATCTTTTAGCAGGAAAAACAGCAGATAAAGCATGATGCCGAAGCTGATGGTAAAACCGAACGTGCCTTTACCAATCAGGAATGCGCTACCGGCCAGGTACTGGCCTCCTTTAAGCGCAACGTCCGAAAGCTGCCGCTGAATCTGTTCCGCGCTATCAAGATTATGCTCTGAGAGGAAGCTCCTTGCCCATTCCGGCAGGTGAGCAAACAGGCTGGCTACCACGGTCGGGAACTGGGTATCGTTATGCTGCAGTTTGGTGTAAACCACGTTGAGCTCGAAGGCCAGCGACGAGAGAATGATCGCCAGCGGGGTAAACACGATCAGACAGATAATCACTATCGTCAGAAACGCCGCCAGGCCGTTACGCTCGCCGAGCCGATCGCGCAGCTTGTTCTTCACCGGGTGGAAGATCACCGCCAGAATGGCCGCCCATAAAATGGCTGAATAATAGGGGGAGAGAACGTCGAAAAAAGCAAGGGTGACGATCAGCACGATCAGGATGAAAAATCCTTTCGTAAGTCCATTAACTCTCATGTAAATCCTTCAGAAAAATGACGTGTACAGTCAAATAATAGAAGTTTTTCCGGGATTTACAATCAGAGTCGCGGTAGCGTTTCGCTTAGAACAGGGTGGAAATATGACATTAAAAAACCCGCAAACTCTGTGAGAGTGCGGGTTCTTAAGGGGTTACCGATTTAATCGGTGAATAATGATGGATATTACATTACCTGGCGTCAAAACAAGGAGAACAACAAGCGCGTCGAAGGTTGTGAAACCGGCGGGTGAAGAGGTTAGTAAATCCGACAAGCAGGGTCGGGCTGAGCGTAATGTACTGCGCCGTGAACAACTTAACGCAAAGACAAATGTCCGGTATATATGCTGGATGAAGGCTATCGCCCAGTACCCGCCGTCAAACAGATTATCTCCTTATCTGGAGAGAAAAAACGCCGTGTTGTCATTCATTCGCCGAATGACTTATGCACTTCGTCCAGGCACAAACCCGATATGGCTGGGCAAAAACTGCAGAAGCTTGCCACATTCCAGCCAGGAGATAATTTTTCTGTCGTCATACAGAGTGACCTCGTCAAACGAAGTGAACGGGGTTTTGTAGGTACTACATCTTCCATGCATCCAGTGGATGATTATCTTATATCCGATGCGCCGAAAAGAATAAATGGTATCTCTGGTTATCCCGAATTTTAATGATATGTCCAGTATTGGACAGTTTTAGGGCTTTTCAGTATTAAGCACTATCCTGTAACATTCCCGTGAAATGCTTAATTGGTCGGGGTTTTCATTTTAAATTAAGCGGACAGCCTGGCTCTTTAGCACTCAAAGCCAGTCAGGGTGCGGTAGTTAAGCCTGAATTAAATGTTAGTACATTTCACTGAAGTTAAATTCCCTATATTATCCGCTTTACCTTAACGCAAATCACTGGTTAAAATAAAAGCCCCTGTATTTATATGGTGATACTCAATCCAACAAGGGATTAATTTATTCAGGAGATAAATAACCATGTCTGAATCATTTCAGAACGAGATACCCCGCGCGCGCGTAAATATAAAACTGGATCTGGTCACGGGCGGTGCCAGGAAGAAAGTTGAACTGCCGCTGAAGCTGCTGACTGTCGGCGATTACAGCAATGGCAGGGCGGAGGGGACCCTTTCAGAGCGCGAAAAAATCAACATCAATAAAAATAACTTCAACAGCGTTCTCGCTGATCTCCATCCCGAAGTAAATATCACCGTTAAAAATACCCTGGTAAACGATGGCTCCGAAGAAAACGTGAAGCTGCTTTTTCAGAATATGAAGGATTTTGAGCCAGAGGCGGTGGCACGTCAAATACCTCAGCTCCGTGCGATGCTCGCTATGCGTAATTTACTGCGTGATTTGAAATCCAATCTTCTGGATAATGTCACTTTCAGGAAAGAACTGGAAACTATTTTAAAGGACCCGGCACTTACTGATGAACTTCGCCGCGAACTGAATGCGCTTGCCCCGGTACAGGGATAATTACCGGAACCCGTTAACGGAATAATCACGAGTAAAATGCTTATGTCAGTCAATAATGAATCCCAGAATTATACAGGCGGTGCGACAATTGAAAAGACGCTGCCACAGAATGGTGTTTATGCTTCCCTGTTCAATAAAATTAATTTAACACCGGTTGCTGAAATTGGTGACCTGAATGGTTTTGAAGATAATACCGTGATGGCGGAAACATCTGCTGATGCGCGCGTTACTGCCGCCGTTCAGGTCTTCATGCAGTGCCTACAGAAGTCTGGCCAGAAAGTTGAGAAACTCGATAAAACATTACTGGATCACCACATCGCAGAACTGGATTTCCAGATTAGCCGCCAGCTTGATAAAGTGATGCACAGCGATGAATTCCAGAAGACAGAATCCGTCTGGCGCGGCCTGAAATCGCTGGTTGATAAGACTGATTTTCGTCAGAACGTAAAAATCGAGATTCTTGACCTGTCCAAAGATGAACTGCGTCAGGATTTCGAGGACTCGCCGGAAATTATCCAGAGTGGCCTGTACCGCCAGACATACACGATGGAATACGACACGCCGGGTGGCGAGCCGATTGCTGCGGTGATTTCAGCGTACGAGTTTGATGCGTCCGCGCAGGACGTGGCGCTGATGCGCAATATTTCAAAAGTGTCTGCGGCAGCCCACATGCCGTTCATTGGCTCTGCAGGCCCGGCGTTCTTTTTAAAAGAGAACATGGAGCAGGTTGCCGCTATCAAGGACATCGGTAATTACTTCGACCGCGCCGAGTACATCAAATGGAAATCCTTCCGCGAGACGGACGATTCCCGCTATCTCGGTCTGGTGATGCCGCGCGTGCTGGGACGCCTGCCGTATGGCCCGGATACCGTACCGGTGCGCAGTTTCAACTACGTTGAAGAAGTGAAAGGCCCGGATCACGATAAATACCTGTGGACCAACGCCTCGTTCGCCTTTGCGGCCAACATGGTGAAGAGCTTCATCAACAACGGCTGGTGCGTGCAAATCCGTGGCCCGCAGGCCGGTGGTGCCGTCCAGGACCTGCCAATCCATCTGTATGACCTCGGCACCGGCAAACAGGTGAAGATTCCGTCAGAAGTGATGATCCCGGAAACCCGCGAATTTGAATTTGCCAGCCTCGGCTTCATTCCCCTGTCGTACTACAAGAACCGCGACTATGCGTGCTTCTTCTCGGCGAACTCCACCCAGAAACCGGCGCTGTACGACACCGCCGATGCGACGGCCAACAGCCGCATTAACGCCCGTCTGCCGTATATCTTCCTGCTGTCGCGCATCGCCCACTATCTGAAGCTGATTCAGCGCGAGAACATCGGTTCCACCAAGGACCGCCGCCTGCTGGAGCTGGAACTCAACACCTGGGTGCGCAGTCTGGTGACCGAAATGACCGATCCGGGCGACGAGCTGCAGGCCTCACACCCACTGCGCGACGCAAAAGTGGTGGTGGAAGACATCGAAGACAATCCGGGCTTCTTCCGCGTGAAGCTGTACGCTATCCCGCACTTCCAGGTGGAAGGCATGGACGTCAACCTGTCACTGGTTTCCCAGATGCCGAAAGCCAAATCGTAAGGCGAGGGGAAATCAGGGATGAAAATTTACCGCCCACTTTGGGAGGATGGGGCCGCTCTGGCCCCGCAACAATTCCAGCAGCAGGCCCGCTGGAGTGAATACGTTGCCGACATGGTCGCCCGGATGGGGTTTTCTCATCCCTGGGGCGTGGTTGCGGCAGAATTTGATGATGCTGCACTGGCGCTCGCGCGCCTGAATGCCATCCGTCTGGTCGTACGTTTCCAGGATGGCACGATGGTTGATACGGATCTGGCGGATAATATTCCGCCGGTCTGTGATTTGTATGCCGCAAACGGCTCTGAGGCTGTTGAGGTGGTTGCCGCATTGCCGCTGCTGAGCGCCAGTGGTGGCAACCTTGATAACGGACAAGACAGCGAGCGCCCGCGTCGCTGGAAAGCTGAGCGTGTGGTGGTGCAGGAACTGGCCGGCCATGAAAGCGGGGAACTCGCGATCTTGCGTCATGCGCTGACCCTGCGTCTGTCCAGCCAGGAAAACACGGCATACCTGACCTGTCCGGTCGCTCGTCTGGTGCGTAATGCGCAGGGGCAGTGGAGCCGGGACCCGTCCTTTATCCCGCCAATGCTGTCTGTTGCTGCCAGTCCGTGGCTTGCCACCGAACTGGGTGACCTGCTGGTCCGTCTGCAGGCCCGCCGCCGTCGCCTGATGGCCATGCGTCGTGAGAGCAATGAGCGGATGGCAGACTTTGCGGTCGCGGATGTCTCCCTGTTCTGGCTGCTTAATGCCCTGAACAGCGCCGAGCCGGTGCTGACGGAACTGCTGCAGACACCGGATCGTCATCCGGAACTGTTGTACCGCGAATTGTCCCGTCTGGCCGGCAGCCTGCTCACCTTCTCTCTGGAACACGACGCCGGCGATCTTCCTGCTTACCAGCACGATGCACCGGAACGGGTATTTCCGCCGCTGCTGGCACTGCTCGATAAGCTGCTGGAAGCGAGCCTGCCGTCACGGGTGGTGAGTATCCACCTGGAGCACCAGGACCAGATCTGGAAAGGTGCCCTGCACGATGCGCGCCTGCGCGAAGGGGCGGACTTCTACCTTTCCGTACGCTCCTCCATGCCGAATTATGAACTTCAGACGAAATTCCCGCAGCTGTGTAAAGCGGGCAGCTTTGATGATGTTTCGGATGTGGTGAATGTGGCCCTGAGCGGGATGGTTATCAAGCCGCTGACCCATGTGCCGGCCGCTATCCCGTTACGTCTTGAGAACCAGTATTTCTCGCTGGATCTGAGTAGTGAGGCGGCGCGGGCGATGCTGGAAGCGGGAAGTTGCACCTTCTATACCCCGCGCTCACTGGGGGATGTGAAACTTGAACTCTTTGCGGTGCTGCGCACATGAATACATCAGAAATGAGTCAAATTGAGCGTATTTTCTACCCGGGCTGGCTGATGGCCAGCCAGCTGCGGGGCGGACAGGAGGTCCGTGACGGGGAAGGGCTCTATCGTCGGGCCTGCCGTCTGGTGCAGGAGGCGAAGGCTGCGCTCACAGAAGCCGGTTACAGCGACATCAGCCGTGACCATATGGTGTATGCCCTGTGTGCACTGCTTGATGAGAGCGTGATGAACCGGGGTACAACCGATGATGGCTATCTGACCTGGCACCGTGACCCGCTACAGGCACACTTCTTTGGTACCCTCAATGCCGGTGAGGAGCTGTGGGAAAGGATCCGAGATCTGCTGAAAGATACTACCCCTGACGCCGCCGTCCTGACCTGTATGTACCGGACCCTGCAGCTGGGGTTTGTGGGTCAGTATCGCGCCCAGGATGATGAGCGTCGGGAAGATACTGTTCGCGCGCTTGCAGAACGGGTGCCGGCCTTCACGCTGGCACAGGACGCCCCGATTGTGGCCCGGGCATCACGCCTGCGCAGCGGTCGTCGCGGGTACTGGCTGACCTGGGTTGTGGCCGTTGTCGCCCTGGCCGCGCTCTGGTTCTTCCTCTCGTCTTCGCTTACCGGGCTGGTAAGCCAGACCGTCAGGCCGGGGTAAGCGATGCGGGATGCGTACCGAAGTCTGTTAACTGTCCTGGGTGCCGTACTGGCGCTGTGGCTCATTCTGGGATTCTGGCCACTGTCCACGGGCAGCCGTGTGGCACTCAGCCTGCTGGTCGTTCTGGTCTCCGGGGTGATGTTCTGGCGTCAGCGCCGGGCTTCGCAGGCACGTGCGACCGCTATCCGGGAAATAGTGGATGAAAACCTGCCGCCGGAAGATTTTCAGGGGGCGGTGATCCTCGTCTGCGGCGACAACAGCCCGCTGTTTGTGTCCGGCTCCTGTCACCGGGAAACCCGGCAGGGCTGGTATCTGTGGGTAAAGGATGCGGAACAGCTGCCACTCCTGGCACAGCATCTGAGCCTGGTGCGTCCGGCTCTGGTGTCGCAAATCTCCGTCATGCTGGCGGTGGTACCTGAGCAGCATACCTTCGGGGATGATTTTACCCAGTCCCTGAGGGGCTGGCAGCGTGCTGTTGTCCGGTGCCGTGCGGCATTTGGCACTATCCCCCCGCTGTGGACCGTGACCTGGGTATCTCCTCCTGTGGTCTGTGCGGAGGCTGAGCCCGTCTGGTTTACCACGGTAAGCCCGCGAAGCGGTATTCAGGTGTATCAGTCCGGTCAGGGCAATGTGTCACTGACGGATTGGACCCAGGAAATCGGAACGGACGGGCGTCTTTCGCGTCTGAGCCATGGCCTGTGGCTGGACAGTCTGCTTGCCTGGCAAAACAGCGCGGTGAATGACCTGCTGTCGGTACGGCGAGGGGAGTTACCGGTGATGACGCCCTGCGTGCAGGGTATGTGCATGGTGCCGGTGAGTGGTATCGCAGGCAATCTCTGGCAACAGCACATCACTTCGATGACGGCGCTGCCACCGGATGCCGTTGTGAGCACAGAGCCACTGCCGCTGCCTGAACTGCTGCTGCCGGCGTTGCCGCGCCGACGTGGCGTGAGCCGCAGGATGGTGTTCTGGCGTTATGCCGGATTACTGGGCGGGATTTTTCTCGCGCTGGCTATGCTGGCGTCCTGGATGAACAACCAGCGCCTCATTCGTAATGTTAGCGATCACCTTGCGTTATATCACCAGCTGAAGGGGCAGCCTGTTGCCCCGAAACTTCGTGCGCAGCAGCGCCTGCGGGCCGATGGCGCATTGCTGGACGACTGGCAACGTCGCGGGGAGCCACTGCGTTATCGCCTGGGTCTGTATCAGGGACTGCGACTGATTCCGCCCGTTGAGGCCGCAGTCAGTGACTGGGCACCTCCGCCACCGCCGCCTCCGGTCATTAAGAAAATCATTCAGGGTCCGAAAACCCTTCGTCTCGACAGCATGTCGCTGTTCGACACCGGAAAATGGGCGCTGAAACCTGGCTCGACAAAGCTGCTGGTGAACTCTCTGGTGGGGATTAAGGCGAAGCCCGGCTGGCTGATTGTGGTGGCGGGCCATACCGACAGCACGGGGGATGACCAGTCTAACCAGGTGCTCTCCCTGAAACGTGCGGAGTCCGTGCGCGACTGGATGCGCGACACCGGCGACGTGCCGGAAAGCTGTTTTGCAGTGCAGTGCAGGGCTATGGCGAAAGCCGTCCTGTCGCAACCAACGACACTCCGGAAGGGCGTACGCTCAACCGCCGTGTCGAAATCAGTCTGGTACCGCAGGCCAATGCCTGTCAGATACCCGGCAAATACCCAGCGTCATCGCAGGATGATGGCGCATCACAACACAATGGAGAGTAATTCCATGGCAATTCCTGTTTATCTTTGGCTGAAAGACGACGGCGGTGCGGACATTAAAGGATCTGTGGACGTTCAGGATCGCGAGGGCAGCATCGAAGTTGTCGCTCAGGAGCATAACCTGTACATCCCGACCGATAACAACACCGGCAAACTGACCGGCACCCGTATCCACACGCCGTTCCTGTTCACCAAGGAAATCGACTCGTCCAGCCCGTATCTGTACAAGGCGGTGACCACCGGTCAGACCCTCAAGTCTGCGGAATTCAAGTGGTACAAGATCAACGACGCGGGCCAGGAAGTGGAGTACTTCAACACCAAACTCGAAAACGTGAAGGTGGTGAAAGTGAGCCCTGAAATGTACGACATCAAGGATCCTTCTAAAGAGAAGCACAACCATCTTGAGCGCGTAGAACTGCGTTACGAAAAAATCACCTGGACCTACAAAGACGGCAACATCATTCATTCCGATAGCTGGAACGAACGCGCCACCGCGTAATTGCCCGTCATACTTCGCGCCGCAGGTGCGTTGGCTACGTCCGCTCACCCCGGTTGCATAGTTATCTATGCTCCCGGGGATTCACGAACTTGCCGCCTGCCTGCAACACGAATTATTTAGGGCAATCGCCTGATGCGGGCGGGGTTTCCTGTCCACAGTTTTTTGCTGAGAGCCTGATATGCGGGCACTCAGCAAAGAAAAATACAATCTGTCTGCCTGACCTTATGCGCTTTGGTGAACAGCGAGGGGCGGTAGCGTGTCCAGGAACTGACAAAGAGAGAGATTCATGGAAAATCCAGCCAGCCTGTTGCGA
>NZ_WCIN01000022.1:0-6944 GCF_009025755.1 Klebsiella sp. RCJ4 | reverse complement strand
ATCCGGAACGACCAGTATTTGCGTTACATATTGATTTGCATCAATCAACGCTGCCTGTTCAGATATGAATTTAATTCACATTCCTCTGTCAGGTATACATCCTGCCTTTATTGTAAGAAAAGAGTTGTTATTACATACCAGCTTTGTTTGTCTCATGCGTTTCATTTTTACATTTTCCTTAAGATGCCTGAGGAAAGTCTCATAATGGACTTTGCAACCGGCAGGTTGATATTTTTTGGCGCTTTGCTCTACTATATCCGGGTCTTCACACACCGTTATCTTTAACACATTATTCCTCACGGGAAGGGACTGCTATGGCTGATACGTTCCAGAATGAGGTGCCCAAGGCACGCATTAATTTAAAGCTGGCTCTGCACACAGGAGGCGCGCAGAAGAAAGTCGAGCTGCCGCTGAAACTCCTCACCATCGGTGATTTCAGTAATGGCAAAGAAGACCGGCCATTATCGGAAAGAGCAAAAATCAACGTCAATAAAAATAACTTCAACAGCGTACTTTCGGAATTCAGCCCGGAAATCAGCCTCACGGTACAGAACACGCTGGCCGGCGATAGCGCCGAAGAAAATATTCAGCTCCGCTTCGCCGATATGAAAGATTTCGAACCGGAGCAGGTGGCCCGCCAGATCCCCCAGCTCCGCGCCATGCTGGCGATGCGGAATTTATTACGCGACCTCAAATCCAACCTCCTTGATAACGCCACTTTCAGAAAAGAGCTTGAGAAAATCCTGAAAGACCCGGCACTGACGCAGGAATTACGCGACGAAATGAGCGCGCTGGCCCCGAAATAAACGGCGTGCGTTATTTAATGGATTAACCGGGAATATGCTGATGTCTGTAAATACTGAAACCGCCCCCGCGCAGGGGCAGACCGCTGTACTGGAAAAAGAGAGCGTTTACGCCTCCCTGTTTGACAAAATCAACCTGACCCCGGCTTCCCGCCTGGGCGATATTAACGACTTTCTGGATGATGCCGCGCTGTCCGACGCCCCGGCGGGCGAACGACTGACGGCGGCGATGCAGGTGTTTATGGACTGCATCCGTCAGTCCGGAAAGACCGTGGAGAAGCTCGACAAGACCCTGATTGACCACCATATCGCTGAACTGGACTATCAAATCAGCCGCCAGCTGGACGCGGTGATGCACCATCCTGAGTTCCAGAAGGTGGAATCCCTGTGGCGCGGCCTGAAGCAGCTGGTGGACAGCACCGACTACCGCCAGAACGTCAAAACCGAAATTCTGGATGTCTCCAAAGACGATCTGCGCCAGGACTTCGAAGACGCGCCGGAGCTGATTCAGAGCGGTCTCTACTGGCACACCTACACCGCCGAGTACGACACCCCGGGCGGCGAGCCGATTGGCTCGGTGATCTCCGCGTATGAGTTCGACGCCAGCCCGCAGGACGTGGCGCTGATGCGCAACATCTCCGGCGTCTCCGCCGCGGCCCATATGCCGTTTATCGGTGCCGTCGGCCCGGCCTTCTTTCTGAAAGAGTCCATGGAAGAGGTTGCCGCCATCAAGGATATCGGCAACTACTTCGACCGCGCCGAGTACATCAAATGGAAATCCTTTCGCGACACCGACGACGCGCGCTATATCGGCCTGGTGATGCCGCGCGTGCTGGGCCGCCTGCCGTATGGTCCGGACACCGTGCCGGTGCGCAGCTTCAACTACGTCGAGCAGGTGAAAGGCCCGGACCATGAGAAATACCTGTGGACCAGCGCCTCGTTCTCTTTCGCGTCCAACATGGTGAAAAGCTTTATTAATAACGGCTGGTGCGTGCAGATCCGTGGCCCGCAGGCGGGCGGAGCGGTGAAAGATCTGCCGATCCACCTCTACGATCTGGGCACAGGCAACCAGGTGAAGATCCCGTCGGAGGTGATGATCCCGGAAACCCGCGAGTTTGAGTTCGCCAGCCTCGGCTTTATCCCGCTGTCGTACTACAAAAACCGCGACTATGCCTGCTTCTTCTCGGCCAACTCCGCCCAGAAGCCGGCGCTGTACGACACCGCCGACGCCACCGCCAACAGCCGCATCAATGCGCGCCTGCCGTATATCTTCCTGCTGTCGCGCATTGCGCACTACCTGAAGCTCGTTCAGCGTGAAAACATCGGCACCACCAAGGATCGCCGCCTGCTGGAGCTGGAGCTCAACACCTGGGTGCGCGGTCTGGTGACGGAGATGACCGACCCGGGCGACGAGCTGCAGGCCTCACACCCGCTGCGCGACGCGAAGGTGGTGGTGGAAGATATCGAGGACAATCCGGGCTTCTTCCGGGTGAAGCTGTACGCGGTGCCGCACTTCCAGGTGGAAGGGATGGACGTGAACCTGTCTCTGGTTTCTCAGATGCCAAAGGCGAAATAATAAGCTAAGGCAGAAAGCCAATGAAAACGGAACAACCGTTATGGGGCAGGGGCGTTATGGTCTCTCCCCAGCACTTCCAGCAGCAGGCCGCGTATTCAGCCTGGTCTGCGGAATGTATCGCCCGACTCGGGCTTTCTCATCCCTGGGGGATGATCGATGCCACATTCGAATCGGATGCACTGAAACTGGGCCGCCTGCAGGCCCGTCATCTGCATATCCGTTTCCCCGATGGGACATTAATCGATACGGATAACGCTGACGATTTGCCACCGGTACTGGCGCTTGAGAATGAATCACAGCACGTGGTGGTGGTACTGGCCCTTCCGCTGCTGCGGGCGAACGGCGGCAACTGCCTGAAACCCGATGAGGTGGCTGAGCGTCCTGTTCGCTATCGGCAGCGCTGGCGGGATGTCCGCAACGCCTTTGGGGAAGATACCCGCCAGATTGCGGTGATGCGCCCGGAGCTGACGCTGCGTTTCGCCCATCAGAATAACAGCGATTACCTGACCTGTCCGATCGCCCGCCTGCAGCAGGATTCGCAGAGGGCGTGGCAACTTGATGAGACGTTTCTTCCCCCGCTCCTGGCCATCCAGGGTAGCCGCTGGCTGATGACCCAACTGGAGCAACTGATGACCCAGTTGCGTACCCGCCTGAGCCGCCTGATGGATATGCGCAGGGAAAGCAACGAACGGATGGCGGATTTTGCCGTGGCCGATGTGTCCCTGTTCTGGTTGCTCAATGCTCTGAACAGCGCTGAGCCCGTGCTCGGACAGTTTCAGCGCCATCCGCAAAACCCGCCGGAGCGTCTGTATCCGGAGCTGGCCCGTCTGGCGGGCAGCCTGCTGACCTTCTCGCTGGAGCACCAGGTGAGTGCGATCCCGGTCTGGCAGCATGAGCAACTGAATAACGTTTTCCCGCCGCTGTTTGATTTACTGGGTGACCTGCTGGAAGCCAGCCTGCCGTCGCGGGTGGTGGCGATTGAACTTGAGCACGATGCCCGGCTGCACTTCTGGCAGGCCCGTCTGCATGACCCGCGTCTGCGTGAAGGGGCGGATTACTACCTGTCCGTGCGTTCGCGGATGTCGGCGGCACAGCTGCAGGAGCAGTTCCCGCGCCAGTGCAAGGTCGGCAGTCCCGATCATGTCAGAAGTATCGTCAACTCATCGCGGGTGGGCGTACCTCTCGCGCCACTGCGTCATGTACCGGCAGCCATTCCACTGCGTCTGGAAAACCAGTACTTCAGCCTTGATGTCTCTCACCCCCTGACCACCGAAATGCTCCAGAGCGGCACATGTATGTTTTACGTTCCGGGAATGCTCGGCGAGCCTGAACTTGAACTCTTTGCGGTACTGAGAACATGAGTGAGCGTAAACGCGGCGGCGCCGCGTCCATTGATATAGATGCCCTGCTTCAGGATACCTGGCTGCAGGTGATCAGCCTGCGTCACGGTCCGATATTCCAGGACGGGGAAGGGCGCACGCTTTGGGAACGCTGCATTGCTGATGTCGAACGAGTCCAGCGTGAGCTGAAAGCGAGCGAACTTGATGAAGCCAGCTGTCAGCATATTCTCACGGCACAGTGTGCGCTGCTCGATGAGGCGGTCAAAGGTCGCGGTGTGGAGGACGATGCCTGCGTGCAGTGGTATGACATTCCCCTGCAGGGGCTCTTCCTTGGCACTATGGACGCGGGTGACACGCTGTGCGATCGGATGCGCGATGTGCTGCGTGAACCGGCTCCTGACCACGCTGTTGTGACCTGCTTCCAGCGAGTCATGATGCTGGGTTTCCTCGGCAATTTCCGCTCCCTGAACGACCCTGAACGCCAGAAACTCATTAATGCACTTGATGAATATGTCACGCCGTTCAGCTATCCACAAACCCATCCAGTCCTGGTGGAAAGCCGCGCCGGACGGGAAATGGGCGGCTGGCTGGCATCATGGCCCGTACGTATTGGCCTGAGCGTGGTGGTGGTTGCCGCACTCTGGTGGGGACTGGATCGCTGGCTGGATCAGATGCTGCAGACCCTGTTGCCGGGAGCGGTGAAATGAGCCCTGCGCAACAGCGCGGACTTGCGCTGTGGGCCGCCTTGCTAAGTACCGTGGTCTGCCTGGGTTTTCTGTCGGTCACCCGACTGGTGTCAGTACTCGTTCTGCTTTCCGTTCTGGGGCTTATCATGGCGTGCTGGACTGTCGCCAGTCGCCGCGCGCGGCATGACGTCACCCTGCAACTGGATAACCTACCGGAAGCCACTTACCGTCAGCCCGTGGTGCTGGTCTGCGGCGATCTGCCGCTGGCCTGGCCGCATCAATCACCGGTACTCATCGTCCCGCAGGGATGCTGGATCCGCGTGGAGGATCATCAGGACCTGGAGCAGGTAGCCCGCCAGATACTGTGGCTGCGCCCGGACTGGGGGCGTCAGCTGTCGGTAATGGTTTGTGTCTGTCCGCAGCAACACCCGGACAGCGAAGCCCTGACCAGTCGTCTGATGACCCTGCGCTGGCGCATCAGCCAGCTGCGTAAAGAAACGGGTCATTCTGTGCCACTGATTCTGAATGGTCAGGTCGGCAGCGCGATGACGAATGACCTGTTCTGGCAGATGGCTCTCCCGGGTGAAGGGGTGAGGGTCTGGCGTGAATCTTCAGTTCCGGGCTCTGTCGCTGCATGGGTCACCGCCGGCGGAACGCCTGCGATGCAGCAGCAGGTGTTGATGAACAGCCTGATGAGCTGGTTCCATCAGCACGTCCAGGCTGTTTTTATGGATGAGAACCCCGATGTGCCGGTCATTGCCCCTACCGCAGTGGTGTGGGGCATGAGACCAATCCTTGCCGGAAGCCTGGCCACATCGGCCTGGACGGCGTGGTTGTCCCATCATACCGCGATGCAACAGGTGACCGGCTGGCAGCCGGTGGGAACGGACAGTACGGTTATTTCCCCGTTGCCGGATTTTGTCCTGCCATTGCTGCCGGAAGGGCGAGGCCTGACGCCGCATGACAAAGCCTTCCGCTGTGCGCTCGGGATCTTCACGCTGGCGACTATCGCTGCGCTGCTCAGCAGTGGCTGGAACAATCGCCAGCAGCTGCAACGCGTGAGCTTCGATATTACCCGTTACGACCGCATCTCTATGGATGACTACGGCCCGAAAGCCGACGCCGTTGCGGCCCTGCGCGAGGATGCGGCATTGCTGGACGACCATGCACGTAACGGTGTACCGGCCCGGCTGAGCCTGGGTTTGTATCAGGGCGGGCGTCTGCGCATGCCGGTGCTGGAAGCGATCCGCTCGTATGTGCTGCCGCCACTGCCGCCTGAACCACAGCCGAAACCCAAACCGGTAGCGAAAATTATCCGCCTCGACAGCATGTCGCTGTTCGACTCGGGCAAGTACAACCTCAAGCCAGGCTCCACCAAAATGCTGATCAATTCACTGGTGGGCGTTAAGGCCAGACCGGGCTGGCTGATTGTCGTGTCCGGGCATACCGATAACACCGGCAATCCGCAACTGAACCAGACGCTTTCTCAGAAACGTGCCGAAGCGGTGCGTGACTGGATGCGTGACACCGGCGACGTGCCGGAAAGCTGTTTTGCGGTGCAGGGCTATGGCGAAAGCCGTCCTGTCGCAACCAACGACACTCCGGAAGGGCGTACGCTCAACCGCCGTGTCGAAATCAGTCTGGTACCGCAGGCCAATGCCTGTCAGATACCCGGCAAATACCCAGCGTCATCGCAGGATGATGGCGCATCACAACACAATGGAGAGTAATTCCATGGCAATTCCTGTTTATCTTTGGCTGAAAGACGACGGCGGTGCGGACATTAAAGGATCTGTGGACGTTCAGGATCGCGAGGGCAGCATCGAAGTTGTCGCTCAGGAGCATAACCTGTACATCCCGACCGATAACAACACCGGCAAACTGACCGGCACCCGTATCCACACGCCGTTCCTGTTCACCAAGGAAATCGACTCGTCCAGCCCGTATCTGTACAAGGCGGTGACCACCGGTCAGACCCTCAAGTCTGCGGAATTCAAGTGGTACAAGATCAACGACGCGGGCCAGGAAGTGGAGTACTTCAACACCAAACTCGAAAACGTGAAGGTGGTGAAAGTGAGCCCTGAAATGTACGACATCAAGGATCCTTCTAAAGAGAAGCACAACCATCTTGAGCGCGTAGAACTGCGTTACGAAAAAATCACCTGGACCTACAAAGACGGCAACATCATTCATTCCGATAGCTGGAACGAACGCGCCACCGCGTAATTGCCCGTCATACTTCGCGCCGCAGGTGCGTTGGCTACGTCCGCTCACCCCGGTTGCATAGTTATCTATGCTCCCGGGGATTCACGAACTTGCCGCCTGCCTGCAACACGAATTATTTAGGGCAATCGCCTGATGCGGGCGGGGTTTCCTGTCCACAGTTTTTTGCTGAGAGCCTGATATGCGGGCACTCAGCAAAGAAAAATACAATCTGTCTGCCTGACCTTATGCGCTTTGGTGAACAGCGAGGGGCGGTAGCGTGTCCAGGAACTGACAAAGAGAGAGATTCATGGAAAATCCAGCCAGCCTGTTGCGA
>NZ_WCIN01000021.1:0-109863 GCF_009025755.1 Klebsiella sp. RCJ4 | reverse complement strand
ACTCAGGAACAGATCGACGCCATTGTGGCGAAAGCCGTCGATAAAGCCCTGGCCGAACGCCAGGCGAAAATCGACGCCGCGGCTGATAAAAAAGTGGATGTTATCACCAACCCGCAGACCACCGCGGCCACGCCGGATATGGCGATCCCCTTCGGCCTGAAGTTCAGCGGCTACGCCCGCTACGGCGCGCAGTTCCAGACCGGCGATCAGAAGTTTGTCGGCGTCGATGGCTCCTATAACGGCGCCTCGGCGATCGGCCGTTTAGGCAACGAAGGCAACGGCGGCGAATTCCAGATAACCAAAGCCTTCAGGAGCAGTAAAGGCGCTATCTGGGATATCAACGTCATGTTTGACCACTGGAGCGATGAAGTTAACCTGAAAAAAGCCTACGTCGGCGTCACCAACGTGCTGGAGTCTAATCCCAACGCCTATATCTGGGCCGGCCGCGACTTCCATCAGCGCCCGCAGCAGGGGATCAACGACTACTTCTGGATGAACCACGACGGCCAGGGTGCCGGGGTGAAGAACTTTGATATCGGCGGCGTGCAGTTTGACGTGGCGGGAGTGTCGCAGGTGGAGTCCTGTAGCCCGGAAGTGATGGCGGACGAGGCCAACCCGTCGCGCATCACCTGTACCGGCGGCTCCGGTACCGGCGATAACGGCCACTACGCCCTGACCACCAAAACCCACAACATCAAGGCCGGGCCGATCGACGTTGAGGTGTACGCCAACTACGGTTTCGATTCGAAAGCGGTGGACAGCGACGAACGTCTCGACGCCTGGCAGGGCGGGCTGGTGCTGAGCCACACCAACGACAGCGGCGTCAATAAAGTGATCCTGCGCTACTCCGATAACTCGGATAACAGCGTCTACAACAAAACCGATGACCTGACCGCGATTTACGCCAGCTTTGAAGGGCTGCATAAATTCACCCGGCAGGCGCAGATCGAATATCTGCTGGCCTTCCACGACTATGACAACGGCAAGGATAACACCGATAACCGTAAAAACTACGGCGCCATTGTCCGTCCGATGTACTTCTGGAACGATGTGCACTCCACCTGGCTGGAAGCGGGCTACCAGCGCGTCGATTACGACCAGGGCGGCGATAACCACGGCTGGAAGCTGACGCTGTCGCAGAACATCGCCATCGGTATGGGGCCGGAGTTCCGCCCGATGCTGCGCTTCTACGTGACCGGCGGCCAGGTGGATAACAAGCGCACCGCGAAGGTTAACGGCATCAAAGATGAGCAGCTGGATTCGTTAAACCTTGGCGGTATGTTTGAGGCGTGGTTCTAGAAGCCGATGGATCCAACAACGAAGAGGCTGGCGTGCGCCAGCCTCTTCGCGCGTTCAGCTATCTCAATGCACCGTCAGGCGCAGGGCCAGGTCCTGCGGGTAGGGATCAAAGTAGTTCTGCGTTTGCAGATAGCGATCCGGGTATTCGGCCAGATAGTGCTTAAGCAGCGTTAACGGCGCAAGGATAGGCAGCAGCCCGGAGCGATAGTTAAGGATCACCTCCCGCAGCTCGCCGCGCTGGCGGCTGTTTAGCTGGTTACGAAAGTAGCCCTGAATATGCATCAGCACGTTGGTGTGGTTTTTACGCGAGGCGGGCTGTTTCAGGATCGTCATCAGTTTTTCGCGGTAGATCGCAAAGAAAGCCTCCAGATCCTGCCATTCGTGGAGCGAGGCAACGAACGGGCCAATCTCGCGGTATCCCGCCTGATGGTGGGCCAGCAGCTGCAGTTTATAGCGGCTATGGAAATCCAGCAGCGCGCGGCGCGTCAGGCCATTTTTGTGCAGACAGTTAAGCTCGTGCAGGGCGAAGACCCGTTCGACAAAATTTTCACGCAGCACCGGATCGTGCAGGCGGCCATCTTCTTCCACCGGCAGCCACGGATATTTCTCCATCAGCGCGGCGGTAAACAACCCTGTGCCTTCTTTTCGCCCGCGATTGCCCTTTTCATCGTACAGCCGCACGCGCTCCATGCCGCAGCTGGGCGATTTGGCGCAGACGATAAATCCCGATAGTGCGCCCAGGGTCGAGAGGTGGGCGCTGGCGAAATCGGCCATCTTCTCCGTCACGTCGTCGTGCGGTGCATGCGTGAAGCGCATGCGGATTTCCCCTTCGGTCGTTTGCACCAGCCGCAGCGCCGGGCGCGGGACGGGGAGGCCGATAGCCATCTCCGGACAGACGGGTTTAAACGCCACCCACTGCGCCAGCTCGTTCATCACAAAGCCCATGCGCTTATGCCCGCCGTCGAATCGTACGGCAGAACCGGTCAAACATCCGCTGATCCCAATGACAGGTTGTGTGTTCATGGCGTAGTCCTCTTTTATTGTGCGGTTCGGGTGAAGAAAAGGGTCACGGTGGCGACGGTAATGCCAAATTTCTTCATCTCGGTTTTGTTGAACAGGTGCGCGTCGTCCTGCAGGAACATCCAGTCGTCGAAGTGCAGGAGCCAGGTGCTACCGCTGGCCGTCACGTTCATGCTGTAGCGCCAGTGAAAAGCGTTGCCCGCCGCCTGGCCGGTCGCCACGCCGGCAATGTCGCCCGCGGTGCCTTCATAACGGTGGTCGCCGGTGCGGCGAATGCGCCATACCCGCTGCTGCTTTTCGCCATCATCGTAAATAAAGCGTTCGTGGAGCGTCAGCGTGTCGCCAACAACGTCGCCGTCAATGGCGACATGGAAGCGGCGCAGCTGTTTGCCGTTGCGATCCTGAACCATCCCCCAGGCTTCCGTTTTGCCCTGAAAGTAGTGGAAAATGTCCAGCGCCGGCTGCTGCTGGCGGTAGTCGGTCACTTCGGCGCTGCAGCCCGCCAGCGCCAGCATCAGCAGCGCGAGGCCAAGGGTCAGAATGCGTTTCATGATGTTCGCTCCGCGGTAAGCTGCACAACGCTGATGGTGCGAGCGTTAAACCCGGCTTCGCAGTAGCCGAAGTAGTAGAGCCACATGCGGCGGAAGCGATCGTCAAAGCCGAGCTTCTCAATATCCTGCCAGGCGTGGATAAATCGCTGCCGCCAGTGGGCCAGGGTGCGGGCGTAGTCCGGCCCCATATCGAACAGATCGCGCACCACAAAATCGGTGTGCCGCGTCATCAGCTCGTTCATCGCCGTGATGCTGGGCAAAAAACCGCCGGGGAAGATGTAGCGCTGAATAAAATCCACGTTTTTGCTGTAGCCGCGATAGCGCTGATCCTGGATGGTAATGGCCTGGATAGCCATTCTGCCGCCCGGGCGCAGCCGCGCCTGGCAGGTGCGAAAGAAAGCCGGCAAATAGCGTTGCCCCACGGCTTCAATCATCTCCACCGACAGCAGCTTGTCATACTGGCCGGTCAGATCGCGGTAATCGCAGAGCAGTACCTCGACGCGATCCTGCAGCCCGGCGCGGGCAATTCGCGCGTTGGCCCACTGGAACTGTTCCTGCGACAGGGTGGTGGTGGTGACCCGGCAGCCGTAGTGGCGGGCGGCGTATTCGGCCATCGCCCCCCAGCCGGTGCCAATCTCCAGGAGATGATCGCCGGGCGTAAGCGCCAGACGCTCGCAAAGGCGCGCCATTTTGGCCCGCTGGGCCTGGGTGAGATCCTGGCCGTCGTCGGTAAACAGCGCGCTGGAGTAAAGCAGCTCGTCGTCAAGGAAGTGGGCGTAAAAGTCGTTGCCCAGATCGTAATGGGCGGCGATATTTGCCTTCGCCTGCGCGCGCGAGTTGCGGCGCGTCCAGTGGCGCAGCCGCTCGACGGGCTTGCCCAGCAGCCGGAAGCCGCGCTCCAGCCGCCCCAGTACCTGGCCGTTACGTGCCAGGATCTGCAGCAGCGGCGTCAACTGCTGGCTCTCCCATTCGCCGTCCATCCAGGCCTCCGCGGCGGCGAGGCTGCCTCCGGTCAGTAAACGCCGGTAGACGCCCGAGGAGAGCACGTGCACCTCGGCGCGCAGCGCGGCGGCGGGGTCGCCAAAATGAAAGGTCTGCGCCCCTTCGCGTACGGTGAGCGCCCCTTCGCGAATGCCGCTCAACAGACGAAAGAGCAACCAGCGCGCGATACGCACGTTGCGCGGGATATCGGGTTCAAGCGCAAAGACAGGATCGGTCATGAGCGTTCACTCCTGCTGACAGGATGGTTGTACAGCGGCACGCGCTTGAGCCATAGCCGCAGCGCCTGCCAGTAGATCGCGAGGACGGTTTTCAGCGTCATCAGCGGAATGCGCAGCAGCAGCCCGCGCAGGCTGGCCCGCGTTAAAGGCGCGCGGCTCAGGGCCAGCGTGGCGTCGAAGACTTTCGCGGCCTGATGGTTCTCGATATGCATGTGCAGCGTTTTACCGGGACTGTTAAAGCGCCAGAGGTAGACCATATCCATCGGGTTAAACGGCGAGACGTGAAAGGCTTTCGCCAGCGGGCGCGCCCGTTGACCGTCTACCGCGTAGTAATGGCGCTCATTCCACGGCGTGTTGCGCACTTCGGCCAGCACCCAGCGCAGGGTACCGGCGCCGTCGTAGCAGTAGTAAAAGTTGACCGGGTTAAAATGAAAGCCCAGGTAGCGCAGTTGGGTCAGCAGCATGACGCGGCCATCCGGGCGCGCGCCGGTCAGGCTTTCCAGCCGGTTCAGAACCTGCGCTTTCAGCGGCGTGCCCAGCGGATAATCCGCATCGTAAAAAGAGGCGGCAGCAAAGCGATTGCGGCGGATACCCGCTTCGCCGAGCCGATCCAGCTCATCCAGATCGAACCAGGCCATAAAGATGTGATAGCGAAAGTGGTGCGCTTTCGGCTGAAGACGGCGGTGGCGTAATACGCCCTGATAGAGGCAGCTGTTCATGTCAGAGGTTCTCCGCCGCGATGATGCCGTTGACCACATCGAGGGCGCTGCGCACGCCATCTTCATGAAAACCGTTGTACCAGTACGCGCCGCAGAACCAGCTTCGCTGGCGGCCGTTAATCTCTTCGCGCCGCATCTGGGCGGACCAGCTTTGGGGATTAAATAGCGGGTGTTCATAGACCATACGCTTCCAGACGAAGCGCGGGTCCACCGGCGCTGGCGGATTGAGGGTGACGCAGAACAGCGGGGCGTCGGCAGGCAGGCCCTGGAGAATATTCATGTTATAGGTGACGCAGGCGCTGGCCTGATCCTGTTCGCTCAGGCGATAGTTCCAGCTGGCCCAGGCGCGCTTGCGCACCGGCAGCCAGCGGGGATCGCTGTGCAGGACCACCTCGTTTCGCTGCCAGCCGATATCCCCCAGTATTTCGCGTTCGGCGAGCGTCGGGTCCGCCAGCATGGCCAGCGCTTCGGCAGAGTGGCAGGCGAAGATCGCCTGATCGAAGTGCTGCTCCCCCGATGCCAGCTGGAGCGTGACGCTATCCTGTTGACGGATCACGTTCTGCACCGGCGCATTGAGGCGCAGGCGCAGGCGATCGCCGGACCGGGCAAGCAGGGCGCGCACGTATTCGCGCGAGCCGCCGGGCACCACGTACCACTGCGGGCGCTGGCGGATATCCAGCAGGCCGTGATTATCAAAGAAGCGCAGGAACAGCGCCAGCGGGAAGCGGCGCATCTCCTGCAGCGACGAAGACCAGATAGCGGCCCCCATCGGCAGGATATAGTGGCGTGCGAAAAAGGGGCTAAAACGGTGCCGCTCAAGGAAGGTCTGCAGCGTGGCGCCCGGGTCGAACGCTCCCGCCAGAGCCTGCTTCGCCAGGCGATTAAAGCGGACGATCTCCGTCAGCAACCCCCAGAAGGCCGGCTTTAGCAGATTGCGCCGCTGGGCGAAAAGCGAGCTCAGGCTGTGGCCGTTATACTCCAGCCCGCTTTGCGGATTGTGGACCGAAAAGCTCATCTGCGTTTTTTGACCGCTCAGCCCAAGCTCGTTAAGCAGGCCCATAAAGCGCGGATAGGTGCGATCGTTATACACGATGAATCCGGTATCGATGGCCCAGGTACCCTGCGGCGTGGCGATATCCACCGTGGCGGTATGCCCCCCCGGCGTGGACGCCGCTTCGAACAGGGTCACTTCGTGTTGCCCGGCAAGGCGCCAGGCGCAGGTCAGCCCGGCAATGCCGCTGCCAATAATCGCGATTTTCATGGGCGCACCATCCTGCGCAATAGCCTGCGCTGAAGTCCTTCAGGAAGCCCGGCCAGCAGGCGCAGAAGCAGGCAAAAGCCCGTCGGGAAGGCGATACGATCGTGCCCTTTCGCCAGGCCGCGGCGAATCGCTTTAACCGCCTGCTCCACGCTCACCTGGCCGGGCATAGAAAAATCGTTTTTACGCGTCAGCGGAGTGTCAACAAACCCCGGCGAAACGACCGTGACGGCGATCCCTCTTGGCTCCCAGTCCAGGCGCAGACTGTTGGCAAACCAGGTCAGCGCCGCTTTCGAGGCGCCATAGGCTTCGGCCCGAGGAAAGGGTAGCCAGTGCGCCATCGAGCTCACCAGCACCACGCGATTCCCGGCTGACAGCTGCGATTGAAGCGCCGCCAGGCAGTTCACCGGCCCGAGAAAATTAGTGGTGATGACCCTTTCAACCAGCCCGGCATCCACCGTTCCGTGATCGAGATATTCGCAGGTCCCGGCGCAGAGAATGATCAGATCGGCGCGGCAATCAGCGAGCGTCTGGCGACAGGCATCCCTGTCCGTCATATCGAAAGAGCGGACGCTGATGTGGGGACTGTGCTGCTGTAGCGCCGACAGACGCGACGGATCGCGGCCGCAGGCGATAACCCGGTGGCCGTCCGCAGCGAAGGACCTGGCGAGCCCGGCGCCAATGCCGGAGCTGGCGCCGGTGATGAGCACCGTCATCATGACCGCACCCTCCGTTTAGCGCCGCGCACCGCCCATCCCAGCAGGGGAAGGTGTTCGTACAGCATCTCCCCGGCGTCGTAGTAGTCACGCTGGTGAATAATTCGTTCGTCTTCAACGGTGACCACCGAGCAGCCCGCAAGCTGTAGCGCCTTCCCCCCGGCAAGTCGCGGATGCGACCAGTGCATGGTCCAGGCGACGGCAAAACGTTGACCTTCGCAGAGTGGGGCATCGAGGGTGAAACGGCAATGATCGACGTTGGCCAGCAGGTGCGAAAGATAATCCTGGATCGCGGACAGCCCCTGGTGTTGGCCAAAAGGATCGATCAGCACCGCATTCGTGTGGTACAGCGCGGCCAGCGCCGAAGGCGGCTGGGTATCCAGCGCGGCGTAGTACGCGCTAAAACGACTGATGGCGGACGACGAGGGACTCATAGGTCACTTCCTGAGTAAACAATATGGCATAGTTAAAACTTACACAATTAATATTATTTGTCCAAGTTTGGACTAAAATATTTTTTATTTTCATTGATTATCAGTTGGTTAATAACGTGTCTCTGAAGCATGCTTTTGTGGGGGTTGGAGAGAAAAGAAGAGTCAGCGGGCTTGTGCGAAAAAAGAAGAGGGGCAATTCTGAGGGACCTGCTCGTTGCGCCACGGAGCGGTGGCGCACGCAATTACAGCGCAACAATCTCCAGAGAGACAACCTGCTGCCAGCGTTCAACCTGTTTCTGGCGGGCTGCAGAGAGTTTACCGGTCGTCACCAGCAGCCATTTGCGATCCGGCAGGATCTCCGGCACCAGGGTCGCGGGGGGAGAGGGAAGGATGTCGATGCGGTGGCCCTGACCGGTGCGTTTGAGCGCTTCGAGCCAGATTTCGCAGGCGTCCGTCAGGTGCCAGCCGGTGATCAGATAGTTATCGCCGGGCGCCTTTTTGTCCCCTTCGAGGCAAAAAGAGGTGTAGGCGATAATGATGCCGTCGAGGATTTCGCGCAGCGTCATGATGGCGGGTACGTTGGCGGAAACCTGGCTACGCAGCGGGCGCAGCACTTCGGTGACCAGCTCGGGGCGGGGGGATTCACGACCGGCGTCGTAAATCAGCTGGCGCAGGGATTCGATTTTCCCCTCTTTAAGCCGCTGGAGCATGCTCTCCTGCAAGGTGATCCAGTTATTCGTCCGCCGTGCGCCAGGGCGCGCCAGCAGGGGCTTTACCTGGCTGACAGGTACCCCTTTTTTTACCCAGTCGAGGATTTTAAGCGCCTGCTGGATATCGTCATCGTTATACAGGCGATGGCCGCCATCGGTACGCTGTGGTTTAAGCAGGCCGTAGCGACGCTGCCAGGCGCGGAGCGTCGTCGCGTTTATGCCGCAAAGCTGCGCAAATTCTCCGATGGAGTAGGTCATAAGGTACACCTGATAATCAACAATACTCTCAATAATATACTACGAATAGCGGCGGGTTGAGTGCATTCCACGCGTTTGCAAACTGTAGCCTCTGCCGGAACTTAGTGAAAAGAAAAAGGAGAGAACAAATAAATCGCCACCATCCCTGAGAGGCTGACGATCGTGCTGATGATGAATCGGGTTCTGAACGGCTGCTTTTGCGTTTTGTGGCGGAACAGCTGTTGGCCGGCTATCGCGCCAGCCCAGCCGCCCAGCACCCCGAACGCCAGCAATGTGGCTTCCGGTACTCTGCGCCAGGCCCTGCGCGCCGCCATTTTATCCACGCCATAAATCACCAGCGTCAGTACGTTAATCAGCAGCAGCCATACAGCAAAGGGCCAGGAGGTAAAAAAGCTACCGATCGCTGCGAAGATCAGTAGCAGCCAGCAACACCGGTTGAGATGCATAATATGAGCCGCGGTTATTTTTCAGCGTGAATGCAAGCCGCATTATACGCATTACCCGCGACGAGAAAACTCCGCTGCTCGTATCGGATTCAGTGAGCTTATTTCGTCGGTTGACGGCTGGTGAGCAAAGTCATACCCACCGCGGCAAGCAGCAAAATGCCGCTTAAGCCAAACGCGCTTTGCCACCCCAGGCGGTCGAATGCCCAACCTCCAGCGGTTGAACCCAGCGCGATCGACAGCTGAATGACGGCGACCATCAGGCCGCCACCCGCCTCGGCATCACTGGGCAGGGTCCGCGCTATCCACGTCCACCAGCCGGTTGGCGCCGCCGTCGCCAGCATTCCCCATAAGCTTAACAGCACGGCAACGGTCCAGGCGTGGTGTCCTACCAGAAGCAACGTGCCGGCGATGAGGGCCATCAATAAAGGGATGGTCATTAAGGTCTGATAAAACCGGGCGTTGAGGAGTGTTGAAACGCCCAGGGTGCCGATAAAACCCGCGACGCCGATAGCGAGCAAAATCAGGGACAGGCCAGAGGCGCTGACGCCGGTCACCGCTTCCAGAAACGGCCGCACGTAGGTAAATAAGGCAAACTGCCCCATAAAGAAGAGTCCGCAGGCCAGCAGACCGATTGCGACGATGGAATGTCTGAGCAGGCGAAGCACGGAGCCGCGCGGCCGGCTCGCTTTATCGCTTTCCATCGCAGGCAGGCTGAAGCATTGCCAGATGAACGCGACTATCGCCAGCGGCACGAGGCAGAAAAAGGCGCCGCGCCAGCCGACGGTGGCCCCCAGATAGCTGCCAAGCGGCGCGGCCACGACGGTCGCCAGCGCGTTGCCGCCGTTGAAAATCGCCAGCGCGCGGGGAACCTGGTGCGTGGGGACCAGCCTGATGGCGGTGGCCGCCGACATCGACCAGAATCCCCCGATAACGATGCCAATCAGGGCTCTTCCCGCCATATAGATCGCATAGCTGTGGGCCAGCGCGACAATCATTCCCGAGACCGCCATCAGAACCGTCAGCCCCAGCAGAAGGTGTTTACGATTCAGACTTCCGGCAAGGTTAGAGATAGTCAGGCTGGTCAGCACCGCCAGGGCGCCGGAAATCGCAATGCCCTGGCCTGCCAGCCCCTCGGTGATGTTTAGCTCTCCGGCGATCGGCGTCAGCAGGCTGACCGGCAGAAACTCGGAAGCGATGAGGACAAAAACGCACAGCGTCATGGCAAAGACGCCGCCCCAATGGGCGTGCGGTTGAGGGGGTGGTGTATGACGACTCAGTGTGGACATGATAGGGGTATCTCTTTATTTTTCCGGCCAGATTCGGGTGCGGCCGGAGCGGACGCTATTCTTGAATAACGACTAAAACGTGGGTAAACGTCATGCGCGGGCGAGGGCAAGCCGCCCGCGACGATCGGGCGGCTTCCGGCCGTTATCTCAGGTTGGTTTTGAAAAACTGTTCAAATCTGGCAAACGGGATTTTACCGGCCGCATTATCATAGAGATCGACATGGTTCGCGCCGGGGACAATCACCAGCTCTTTCTCTTTGCTACCGATGGCCTTAAAGGCGTCTTCGGCAAAATAGCGTGAGTGGGCTTTTTCTCCGGTCACGATCAGCGTCGGGATAGTGACTTCACTGGCATAGCTCAGCAGCGGCATATTCATAAACGACAGCGGCATGGTTGCATTCCACGCGCCGGTTGAGTTCACGGAGCGGGCGTGGAAACCGCGCGGCATCCGGTAATAGTCAAAAAACTCTTTCAAAACCGGGTTCGGGTTGGCCGGCAAGGTTTCCGGCAGAATACGATCGCCTGCGCTGACGTGACCTTTCTGATCGACATAAATATCATGCCCGCCCGGCGCGAAGGTGCCGCTTTCCGCATCCTTCCAGCGCTGCGCGTTCAGATACTGCAAGACGGCGCGGCGATCGGCGGTGGTATAGCGGTCTTTACCGTCGCCAACGCCGTGGCCCATCGCGCGGCTCATGTCGTACATGACGCTGGTGGCCACCGCTTTCACCCGGGTATCCATCGCGGCGTCATTCAGCGCCATACCGCCCCAGCCGCAGATGCCGAGCAGGCCAATTCGGTTGCGGTCCACCTCGTTTTGCAATCCTAAGAAATCCACCGCCGCGCTGAAATCCTCGGTGTTGATATCCGGAGAGGCGACGTTACGCGGATGGCCGCCGCTTTCCCCCGTATAAGAAGGATCGAAGGCGAGGGTGACAAAGCCCTGTTCCGCCAGGGTCTGCGCATACAGACCGCTGGACTGCTCTTTCACCGCGCCGAAGGGGCCGCTGACGGCAATCGCCGCCAGCTTGCGCTCGCCGCGATCTTTCGGAATGTAGAGATCGCCGACCAGGGTGATCCCATAGCGGTTCTGGAAGGTCACCTTACGGTGAGTGACTTTCGCGCTTTCCGCGAAGGTTTTGTCCCATTTTTCGACCAGCGAAACGGGCGCGTTTGGATTGGTTGTCCCGGCATAGCTCATGGTGGTGACTCCACTTAGTGACGCGCATAGCAGCATGGCAGGCATGGCGGCCGTCAGTTTTCTGGTAAACGCTTTCATTAATCATTCCCCTAAAACAGCTTCCAGATACAGGTTTCATACGGACAACGCTGCGGTGCTTTGTTGCAATGCGCTGATTATAGTTAGCAGTCAGAGTGCTGATTAGCGGGTGAAAAGTGCTAAGATTCATATCATATTGTTATAAATTACGGCGCAGGCGCGGGAGGAATCATGGCAAAACGGGAAAACTATAACGATCTGTACCTGTTTATGCTGGTGGTGCGGGAGGGCAGTTTTACCGCCGCGGCGCAGCGGCTTGGGCTGGCGCAATCCGGCGTCAGCCGTGCGGTACGTGAACTTGAAGAAAGGCTGGGGGTACAGCTTCTGGTGCGTACCACCCGTAAACTCTCGCTCACCCAGGCCGGCGAGCAGCTCTATCGAACCGTTGAATCCGGCTTTGATGCGTTAGATTCGGGGCTTTCGACTCTGGCGTATTATCGCAACACCCCCACCGGTACCGTCCGCATCAATGCCAGCCAGCACGCCATTGATAAAGTGCTTCTGCCAAAGCTTTCGGTGTTCAAACAACGCTATCCCGATATCCGGCTGGAACTCATCAGTGAAAGCCGGTTTGTCGATATTATCGCGGAGCGATTTGATGCCGGGGTGCGTCTGGGGCCGGAAGTCGGCGGCGGTATGGTCGCGGTGCGCATTTCACCCGATATGGAGATGGTCGTTGTCGGCACGCCCGAGCATTTTCGCCGCTACGGTTTTCCGCAAACGCCGGCGGACCTGGTGGTTCATCCCTGTATCGCGTACCAGTTTGGCGACGGGACTATTTATGCCTGGGAACTCAATCAGGACGGTAAAAAAATCACCCACCGGCCGCAGGGACAGTGGGCCTTTGCCGACAGCTATATGGAAGCGAAGGCCGCCCGGCTGGGGTTGGGGCTGGCCTATGTCCCGCAGGAACTGGTTGCCGATGACTTAGAGCGAGGCGCGCTTATCAGAGTCCTGCAGCGTTACAGCCAGCGGCTGGAAGGCTCTTTTCTCTATTATCCCCATCGTAATGTGTCGCCCGCGCTGCGGGCGGTGATAGACACGCTGAGAATCTGAGCAAGCAGGACCCAGAGTCGGGCGCGGATCGTTGACCGGGTTTAAGGCAGTAACCGCATGCATTTATCAATCATTGTGGTTTTGCGCGGGGATGAGTGCCTTAATCCCGTTTTTCACAATAAGCTTTCTAACCACTCGGTAAATACCCGCACTTTGCGTGAGAGATGGCGGTGCGGATACAGGAGTGACAATTTGCGATCGGGGGTAGGGTTGTCAGGTAAGACTTCCACTAACAGGCCGCGATCGAGATAAGGCTGTAAAAAAACGTTCATTCCCTGGACTAATCCCAGCCCTGCCAGGCCTGCCGATAAATAGGTTTCAGAGTTATCGATGACCAGCTTGCCGGGAAGCGTCATTTCAACTGTTCCTTCTGGCGTAGAAAACGTCCACGGCATAATTTGTCGGCTGCTGCTGTTAATCCAGTTGATGGCCTGATGCTGCTGTAGATCCTCCAGCGTTTGCGGCACACCGTGGCTGGCAATATAGGACGGGCTGGCGCAGGTCGTCATTTTAATATTGCCTAACTTACGGGCGATATAGTCCCCGTCGTCCAGTTCCCCCACCCGCAGTAAGCAATCAAGACCATCGCGCAGCATATCCCGGCGGAGGTCTGAGCTACTGAGGATGATTTCGACGCCAGGGTGCTGGCGATAAAAATCAGGCAGATGGGGGACGACCAATAACGTCGCAAAAGCGACGGGCATATCCACGTGAAGCTGGCCGCGCAATACGCTATCGCTCCCAAACGACTCCAGCAGCGCATCTGCCTGGGCCAGTAAAGGTTTACTCTGCCGATAAAACGCTTCGCCGTCAGGCGTCAGGTTGATGCGCCGCGTTGTTCGCTGCATCAAACGCGTGCCGCAGTGCTGCTCAAGCAGCTGCAATGCCTTAGTGACGGCAGGACGATGAATTTGCAGGTTCTCCGCTGCCTGAGTAAAGCTACCGGACTCGACAATTTCAATAAAAATGCGTATCGATTCAAAGAGGTTTATTTGCATAGCGGGCTTCTTTTACCGGGATCGGGATATCATATTGTTACTGATTTTATAATAGTGATGCACTTTTTCGGCTATTTTTCTAAATAATATAACGTCCTACACTCCTTCCATCATGAAACTGAACCGCTCCATAGCGCTATTGTGAAGGATATTACCCCATGAAAAATAACCGAATCTGCCAGATCCTGAATATAGAAAAACCTGTTATTCAGGGGCCGTTATCGTGGTTGACCGATGCCCGTTTAGTCGCCGCTGTCAGCAATGCCGGCGGGCTTGGTGTGCTGGGACCGAATGCCGGTTTAACCGCTGAGACCGCGGTGTCCACGCCGGAAGAAACCGCCGAAAAAATGCGTGAAGAGATTCGCAAAACCAAACGGCTGACCGAAAAACCTTTCGGCGTGAACCTGATCCCCGCGGCTGAAAACGATATCTGGACCCCGCCTATTTTGCAGGTGATAAAAGAAGAGAGCGTCAGAGCCGTGGTGTATACCGGCTACGGTGAAGGAGCGCTCATACCTGCGCTGTTCAACGAATTAAAAGAGGCGGGCATTGCTATCATCTATCGCGATATTAACCCGACGCCTGAAAATACCCGCCTTGCTGAAGAAGCGGGCGCCGATATCATCGTCGCGACCGGCTTTGATGAGGGAGGTACATTGCCGGGGACCGCGCTGGGAACCTTTTCTATCGTGCCGCTGATCGCCGATGCGGTGAAGCGTGTTCCGGTGATGGCCGCGGGCGGTATTACCGACAAGCGCACCGCCAGAGCGGCGCACGCGCTCGGCGCTGAAGGGATATTTGCCGGTTCGGTTTTTATCGCGACGGAAGAAAGCAGAGTGCCGCGGTCGGTCAAAAATAAAATTATTGCCGCCAGTGGCCTGGATTTGCTGCTTTTCCGCACGCTGCCCCATTACTATCGCTCTCTGCCGGGCAGACTGGCCGAAAAACTGGTGGCGATGGATAAAGCCGGCGCCAGCAACGAGGCGCTCGGTGAAGCAATGGGGGGATTACGCGGCCTGCGCGTCGGCATGCTGGAAGGCAATGCCGATGAGGGCTATATCGCGCTCGGCACGGGTATCGGCAGCATCCGCAGCGTCAAAAGCGTAGCGGAAGTGGTCGACGCGTTAACCGTGAGTTAGCGCTCCTCAAGAGACGCAGGCTGTTCAGCTAAATCATCCGCTTGTTAGCGTGTCTGACTGAGAATAATACGGTCGAATAGACGGTCGCCCAGCCAGACGCGCAGACAGATAAGCATTTTTGCAAACCTACCCGCGGCATAGCGCGTACGTGGATTCTTACTTTTAATGGCGCTTGAAACGACATCCGCGATAACCTTCGGATCGCTGCCTGTCCCGTGCCCGTAAGTTTTTTTGATCGACGCGGCCACCATTTTCACCAGTTGGCCATAGGGGCCACTGTGTGAACGTTTGACGATGCTTTCGCTGGCAGCATCACCGAAGCCTGTCTCTATCACCCCCGGCTCGACGATCGTGACCTTAATCCCAAATCCGGCGACCTCCAGGCGCAGGCAGTCTGACCATCCTTCGAGCGCGTGTTTTGTGGCGTGGTACCAGGCACCAAGGATGCTGTACATCTTCCCTCCCATCGAGGAGATGTTGACAATATGCCCGCTACGTCTGGCTCGCATTGCAGGGAGCAGTAGCTGCGTCAGCCGTGCGGCACCAAAGAGGTTAACCTCAAATTGATAGCGTGCTTCATCAATACCGATCTCTTCTACGGGTCCATACAGGCCAAAGCCTGCATTATTGATCAGGACATCCACTCCCCCGGTTTGCGACAGAATGGCGTTTACACAGGAGACAATCTCCTCATCCCTGGCTATATCCATCCGTAACGGCTGTGCGCCAAGTTCGGCCAGATCGGCCATTTTATCGATGCTACGGGCGGCAACATATACCTGGTAACCATCCTGAATCAGGCGACGGGCAATAGCTTTACCCATCCCTGACGATGCGCCGGTGACCAGCGCGGTTTTCTTTTCCGGAGCGAACATAAGGACCTCGTTTCATGGACTGGCTACAGTTTGCCTGCAGACAGGCTCTTTTCATCTGGCCTTGTGCGCCAGTACGCTTGCTAACGGCGCCATTCGCTTCAGATCAGAAAGGAAGCCGCCTTCTGTGGAAACGACAGGAGGTAACGCGATTCTTATGGCAAGTCGGTGCTTAACAACCGCGTCATCTCGTTTGTTTAACCTGATGAGCTCTTTCCATTAAGACGCATGCTCCCTCTGACGGTTTCCGGCGTCTGTCCGGTCCAGGCCATAAATGCGCGATAGAAGGAGTTTGGATCTTCAAAGCCAAGCAGGAATGCAATCTCATAGCCGGAGAGATGGGTATGACTCAGATAGTGCCGCGCCAGGTTCTCCCGGCAAATATTGACCAATGTACGAAAATTTCCTCCCTCACTTTCAAGTCTGCGTTGAAGCGTACGTTTGCTCATACCGAGACGCTCCGCCGTTTTCTCAATAGTGGCTTCGTTACCGGGAAGAAGCTCAAGAAGTACCGCCTGTACGCGTTCAGTTGTTGAGGCCGTTTCATCTAACGTGCTGAGACGGCGGCGCAGCTCTGGTTCAAATATTTGCCACATTCCTTCGTTCACCGTTAAAAACGGGCGGAGGGCATCAGCGGCGGAAAAGCTGATGGCCGGTTTTTCTCCATGCGCTACGGCAGTACCGAAAAAGCGGGTAAGGTGGCCGTCCTGTATTCTGGCGGGAAGCTGAGGGAGCGTGACTTTCACTGCTGTGACCGGTTCGCGAGTGGCAAGTTTTAGCAGCCGCAGTAAGAAAGCAAGTTCTGCTATCTGCAGGGACGAAGGAATGTTTATCGCTGACAGCCAGCGCGGTGAAACGGTAAGGATGCCGCTGTGTTCTACGACTATTTCCAGAACCATTGGGGCGATGAGTTGCTTATATCTGGCCAGTCGCTGAACTGCCTGCATCATATTGGTGCTGCATAGTGCGGCGAAAAGCGGGGGATCAAAGACTTCAGCAGAGACTCTTTCTACCAGGGGTAAGGGAAAAGCAGGATCGTTTGTTTCTACCTCAAGGGCGCGCCAAAAACGAATATACTCCTCAATATTAAGGCCGCGCTCTGTCCTCGAAAACGTGTCGTCGGGCAATCCTGCTTTGCGCAGTAGGTGTTGAGGCTCTAAACCGGCATCTTTTAGCAGCGCCTTCCAGCCGATATTGAGAGAGATAGTACGGTTATGTGCCATTGTCAGGTTTCCGCTGGATGAGTGTTGTCCGGGTGCGATTCTTTTCCCGGAGAAGAGCATAACGTTTCAATCCTGGCGGTAACATTCATAAAGCGCCACAATTGTGGCAAATCACGCCAAATGAGAGGCGGCTGTACACCTTCCCGGAATCATTGAGTCATCCATGGGCGGCCTCTCCAGCCTGGGCCCTGGATTCATTCACGCTACCTGCGCGCCAGCTGGCGAGCATCGTGGTGTGAAAATAAAGCTTGCTATCAATCGCCATCTGTGTGATCAATAGCAAGTTGATTTACTACACAGATGCGGTAATAAACGGTTTAGCGAAGCAGTTCTCATCTCAAGCGTTATCCACAGATAATCCTTCTTTAGACTCTCCTTATCGTGATTAATTAAGCTCTGTGACGCGAATAATGTTAAAGTTTTTTGAACCTGCGACAACGATGACGGTCTAAACCCGAGTAGACAGGCTCAGAAGCTGGCGCAAACGGTGATAGTGAAGGAAAGCCCTTGTATCTCCCGTTTAGCGTGAAAAGTGCATAAGAGATAGCGTTATCCCAAAGCACACGATTATTTTATTGAAATCTACCGAACATTACGTGCCCTCGGGCAAACTAAGAAATTAACAACATTAAAAAATCGCTGGTGCAGTAATAGAGTTCAGTCTGAAGTGCGCTTCAGATGTTTCTATAAGAAGTAATGACAATGATGTCATTGTTATTCTCAACCATTCAGAGCAGCGTTTTTACGCTGTGACAGAAAAGCCGGGAAGGCGTTTTCTGTGAAATATGGCTAAATGTCCCTGCGGTAGAGAATGTTGTAGCAAAAAGAGGCTAACATCATGATTGACCACATTCATTTCAGATGCCCATGCTGTCATGGGTCACAGTACAGAACATCCACCTACGATGTTTCTGAAAAAAATCCGTTTGGCGCGAAATGCATTTTTTGTAAATCCGCAATGATTACATTTGATAACATCGCACCGCATATTTCCAGAAACTCGGCATCGCTGGCGTTACGGAAGTAAGAAAAGGCCCCGAAAAGGGCCTTTGATATCTGCAAATACCCTAAATAATTCGAGTTGCTTAAAGGCGGCCAGGACGTGAGCTTCAAGAAGCATAGATAACACCTTATCCAGGCGGCCCGTAAGGGCGAGACTCATGGATGAACCGAGTAACAAAGCCAACACATAAGCCGCTTGAAGTATGACGGGTATAGTAAGCATTATTACCATTTTGATCGGGCTGCCTGCGGGCAGCTTTTTAGTTTGTTTAAATTTAAATCACGCCGTACTTTTCTTCTCTTTGCCGATGTGCGTCAATGCGCAGCTACGCAATTCTTACGGAAATCTTGTTGCGTTCTATAATTCTTAAACCAGAACTAATCAGGTATTTCTATGCATATCCTACCGCCCGTCCGTCCGGAAGAGAGTATCCAGCGCTTAACGGCGCTCCTGACGCCAATTGCTGAAAAAATGGTCGTTGTGCCGCGGAAACGCATGACCTGGACGCATAAAAATCAACCGCAGTTGTTCCTTTTCCTTGACGGCGAGCTCTCCATACTCCGGGCCTCGGACGGTCTGTTGATTGTCACGGTTTACCACCCACACCTGTTTGGTATTGCCGAGATGATCCAGCCGGTACGCGGCCATCAGCTGCGTGCGGAAACCGAATCGACAATACTGCGCGTTGATGCGCAAAAAGCGATGGAAGCCTTTCGCCAGCACGGCGTTTGGGAAGACGTCGCCTCACTGTTGTCGTACCACACGGCTTATCTTTTCTATCGCGACGCGCTCGTCGTACAGCAGCGAACCTATGCCGTTATCCGCAATCATTTGCAGGAAATGGGCCAGCTACCCGAAGAGACCCGGATGCGGGTCTCTATCCTGGATTATATCCAGGAACGTACGCACTTATCACGCAGCAGTGTATTAAACGTGTTGTCGGCGTTAAAAAGTGGTAATTATATTGCTTTTAAACGGGGAGGGTATTTGACGGGGTGAATAAATTACCCGAGCGTTTTTAGCGCTGGCAGTTTGTCCAAAATTAAATAATAAAACGATTATCAGCGCGACGCTAATATTCTATTGTAGGCCCACTTAACTTTTGACGATGACATTTATTCGACAACGGGTCGACAATGGGATGATTATGAAGAAGACGCTTATTACGTTAATTATTGCTCATACTTTTACGGCGACTGCCGCTTTTGCTGCTGCGGAGACTGGAACCTGGTACGCGGGGTCTAAATTTGGCTGGTCGCACTACGGCGACTCCAGCACCGATCGGCAAGTCGATGTTGACCGCGATAACGTCGGCGGCGGTGTGTTTACCGGCTATCAGATTAACCCCTGGCTGGCGGTTGAAGGTGGATATGACTATTTAGGGAATATGGGCATCAATGGTCGCCATGGCGCAGCCGGTTCGCAAATGAAAAGTCAGGGGCTACAGCTTTCGTTGAAGGCCAGCTACAGCCTGACCAGCGACTGGGATCTGTACGGCCGGGCCGGCCTGATGGGCTACCGTGCGGAATCCAATGTGAATGGAAAAAATCGATTTGATACGGGCGTGCGTCCGGTGCTGGCTTTCGGTACCGAATATGCCTTTAATGACAGATGGTCGGGGCGCCTGGAGTACCAGTGGGTCAACAATGTGGGTAACGAAAACCAAATTGGCGTGAGCAGCGATGTGAGCTCCGTGATGGCCGGCATTAGCTACCGCTTTGGGCAATAAACGCATCGTACGGGAAGAGTCTCCTTTGAATAAAAGGGGCTCTTTATCTGCTAATGGTATACCTATGGTCATAATTACAGTATAGAACTGGTAGCCACAGGACCCGATAAAGTGTGATCGTGATCAACATTGATAATCGCCAATGCCTTTAAATATGATACAGGGAAAATAAATGTAATATATTAATGGTGATTTTATGGCAATTAAGGATTTTTTTAAACAGACCACACCTGGACGCCGTCGTTATGGCGTAGCGTTATTTGTCGGGGTAGTGGCAGGGATTATGTCGGCATTTGTTAAATGGGGCGCTGAAGTTCCTTTACCGCCGCGTACTTTCTCCGGTGGCAGAGATGAATTTAACCCACCTTATCTTTTCTTACGCGACTATCTGGGCATTGACCCGACGCATACGGTTTATACTTTTTCCGAACACATCATCAATCCGGTGATGGTTACGCATATTATATTCTCATTGGTATTTGCCGTTGGCTATTGTGTCGTCGCGGAGGTCTTTCCGAAAGTTAAATTATGGCAGGGGGCATGGGCCGGGATTGTCGCAACTATCGCCGTACACTGGATTTCCTTTCCGTTACTGGGCCTGACCCCCTCTTTATTGAATATTCCTGCCGATGAATATATTTCGGAACTGGTGGGGCATATTTTTTGGTTCTGGGCCATTGAGATGATTCGTCGCGATCTTCGCAACCGCATCACCCACGAACCGGACGCTGAAGTGCCTCTTGATGCGCCGTTCAGATAATTAATCCCCACAGAGCCCGCGATCTCGCGGGTTGTGTGGGGCGGGACGTAGAGATCAGGACAGAGATGAAGGCATTGTATTCAGCGCGAAGTTGAGGATCTTCTCGCCATCATATGAGGCATAGGGCAAGCTTTCAATCACGGCAATTTCTTGTGGTAAATGCAGTGCGCTAATAAATTGTTCAACCTTATACTGGATATGCGGCGCAACCAGTACGCCATCATAGGCAGGCGCGACGCTAAAGAAATTTTCAACCCCAACGGCGCTGATTAATAAATCTAATTGCCGATCGTCAGCAATTTTTTGCATTTTGCGGGCAATAATCCCTGCCGTTTCGCCAAACAGACAGCATATTAATAGTTTTTTCACGATTTAACCCTCGGTGAGATAGCGAAGCTACACTATTCCTCCTTTACTCACGAAAATGCGCGATGTATCAATATTTGAGGTTAATTTCTGCGGATATTTTTATTATGACGGAGAGCATCACAGATGCGAAAAACGTATGCCTCTGTGATGCTGTGAATGGCAGGGATGACTCTCAGGCTACCTTTTTTTACGTGAAATCAGGAAGCGATCGCCGGCTCGCGTGAGCTTCGTTCCATTTGTACAGTACTCGATAGCAAAATTAAAAAACTCATCAGAGTCGAGCTCGAAATCCAGTTCGAGTTTAATGGCGTCGCCGGACTGCAGAAGCTGCTTTGCCTGTTCCAGATTGCTGGCTTTTACTGTTCCCATCTCTTCACCTCGTTTTAGCGCTGGTGGCGTCCGGGGGCTATCCTACAGGCTTTGTTTTACGATCGCGTGACACGGCTTATTATTTGCGCTTTCTGCCGTTCGCCAGCCGTTGCCATCGCTATGGATAAGCCGATAGCGATGGCCCGGGGTTCAATCTCAGTCGACGTTATTGAAGTAGTCCCGCGCCGCCGCCTCAACGTTCTTTGCCTCAATGCCCGTTTTCTCGGTGATGGAGGCAATAAACGGCTTGAACTTCTCCGTCATCACATGACCTCCGTCCCAATGAGCGACATAAAAACGGCACTGATAACGATAAAAGTGGAGAGTTTTGTCTCCTAACGTGTAATACATATGAATCTCCGGTTCAGTATGTCGGGTGGACAACAACAAGCGATGAGCAAAGCACGCATCAACGGATTCTATCCTCCTCCCAATTCGCGGAAATTTCCAGCATGCCGTACAAAACCATCTGGAATACGTAGGGGGGAGGCATTCTCCAGCCCCGTGCTATGCAACGCCTTACGCAAAATTCAGCGCAACTTCAACGGCTTCACGCCAATCTCCGACAGGCGACTTGAAAAACGTAGATGAACTATCGATACTGTATAAAAACACAGTATTATAACGGTGAGTCTATTATGTTGTTCTATAAACCGGTTGAGTTGCGTCAGATCGTGTCGATTCCGCTGTTTAGCGACCTTGTCCCATGCGGTTTTCCCAGCCCTGCGCAGGATTATATTGAGAAGGGAATCGATCTCAATGAGCTTTGTATCAGCCATCCCGCGGCAACCTATTTTGTCATGGCGACAGGCACCTCAATGGTGGATGCCGGTATTTATGAAGGTACGCTGCTGGTGGTGGATCGCGGCCTGAAAGCGAAGCATGGGGATATCATCATTGCCTCAGTCGACGGTGAATACACGGTTAAGCGTCTTTGTACGCACCCCATCATGCAGCTCTTGCCGATGAACCCGGATTTTCCGCCAATTGTGCTGCGCAACGACGGTGAAGCGCTGGAGATTTTTGGCGTTGTCACTTTCAGCATCAACAGGCTCCGCTGATGTTTGCCCTGGTCGATGTGAATTCATTTTACGCCAGCTGTGAAATAGCCTTTCGCCCTGACTTACGCGGGCGTCCGGTGGTGGTGTTAAGCAATAACGATGGCTGCGTCATCGCCAGAAACCATGAGGCGAAACTGCTGGAAATTCCAATGGGCGCGCCGTATTTCAAAGTGAAATCACAGTTTGAACGTCATCAGGTAGCGGTGTTTAGCAGCAACTATGCCCTTTATGGCGATATGTCCCATCGCGTCATGACGATTCTCGAAGAACTGGCGCCCGCGGTGTATCAATATTCCATTGATGAAGCGTTCGTAAATTTGACCGGGATCCATCGTTCTGAGGAGCTTGAGGCGTTTGGTCGCCACGTGCGTAGTACATTACTCCAGAGTACCGGCTTGACGGTAGGGGTGGGGATCGGGCCGACGAAAACCCTGGCCAAGCTGGCGAATTATGCGGCCAAAAGGTGGCCAAAATTCGAGGGCGTTGTCGATCTCTCATTGCCGGCCAGGCAGAGAAAACTGCTGGAGAAGGTTGCCGTCGGTGAAATCTGGGGAGTGGGGCGACGGATTGCGAAAAAGCTCAATGACATGGGGATTACGACGGCTCTTCAGCTGGCCGAGACGCCCGCTTCGCTGATCAGAAAACATTTCAGCGTTGTAATGGAGCGCACCGTGCGGGAGCTGAGAGGCGAGTCGTGCCTTGAACTGGAAGAGTATATGCCGACTAAACAGCAAATTATCTGCTCGCGTTCCTTTAGTCAGAAGGTGATTGAATACGGGGCGATGCGCGAAGCCGTCTGCAGCCATGCGGTCCGCGCCGCCGAGAAGCTGCGCGCGGAGCACCAGTACTGCCGCTATGTTTCGGTCTTTGTGAAGACCAGTCCGTTCGCCGGTCATGAAGTCTATTACAGCAAAGACGCCGGCACGAAAATCCACATCCCGACGCAGGATAGCCGGGATATCGTCGCTGCGGCGCTAAAATGCCTGGATACTATCTGGCGGGAGGGATGCCGATATCAAAAGTGCGGCGTGATGCTGGGCGATTTCTTTAGCCAGGGGGTGGCGCAGTTAGGCCTGTTTGACGACTATCAGCCGCGAGCGAATAGCGAACAGCTGATGACGGTGCTTGATTTAGTTAACCGACGTGAAAAAGGCCAGCTCTGGTTTGCCGGGCAGGGAATCGAGCGCAGCTGGGAGATGAAACGGCATATGCTGTCGCCAGCCTACACCACCCGATTCAGCGATTTGCTGCGGGTGAAACTGTAGGCTGGTATGAAAGGGAGTGGTTATCCGGAGCGGCGCTCCGGACGACAAACCGTCAAACATATCGCGCAGCGCTTATTGCAGGCCCGCCAGTTCATCGGCGGTCAGCGCTAAAGTTTGCGTTGTTCCGCTTTCGGCAGACTGCGCTGCGGCTTCCAGTACCGCCATGACGGCGAGCGCTTCTAAGGGCGATACCGGGTTGCTGATTTTGCCCGTCAGCGCATCGCGGACGTGAATATAGTACTGCCGCTGATCGCCTCGTGGCGCGCTGATTTCACTGGCGCGCAGGTTGGCATCAAACACCACCAGGCTATCGTCGTCTTCGCCCCAGCTTTCGCTGCCCGGGACCACGCCCGCCAGCAGCTGGCTCTCCTGCTGGTCAGTGCGTTGTTTGACGACGCTACCTTTATCACCATGGACGGTAAAGCGGGATACGCCGCCCGCGACCAGCATGCTGCAGTGCAGAACCACTTTGTGCTGCGGATAGTTCAGCACCACGTGCGCCCAGTCGTTGATTTCCGCGCCTTCACGCAGGGTGGCGATATTCCCCTGCACCGACTGCGGCAGGCCGAACAGCTGCAGCGTCTGGTCGATCAGATGTGGACCTAAATCAAACCACAGGCCGCTGCCCGGTACGTTCTGCTCCCGCCAGCGGACGCGCACTTCTGGGCGGAATCGGTCGAAATGGGATTCAAAATGTTTAACTTTGCCGATGAGCCCCTGTTCGATAACCTGCTTCACGCCCAGATAATCGCTGTCCCAGCGGCGGTTATGGAATACCGACAGTACCCGCTGTTTCTCTTCCGCGAGGGCAATCAGTTCGCGAGCCTCCTGCATATCGAGGGTAAAGGGTTTGTCGACGACGACGTGCTTGCCGGCGTGTAAAGCCAGACGGGCAAGCGGAGCATGGGTTGCGTTAGGAGAGGCGATAACCACCAGATCGACATCCGGATGCTGGATGGCCTCTTCAGGCGATGCGATGACGGTGACTTCTGGCAGGTCACGTTTCACTTTCTCTTCATCACGCGAGGCGACAATCGCCAGATTCAGGCCGTCGACGGACTGGATCAGCGGGGCGTGAAAAGTTTTGCCGACGAAGCCGTAGCCAATCAGGGCAATATTAATGTTCTTACCGGTAGTCATAAGCATCTCCGCGTTATTAAGCATCAGCGATATGGAGCTGTATTGAGTCGTTATCCTTCAGTTCGTCCCAGGGGCGATCGAGGAAGAGCTGATGGATGTCGGCGAGTCCGGCAACCTGCCAGGGCTCGCAGTGATTCAGTTTCATATGATCGGCAACCAGCCAATGTTCCGCGCTGGCCGCCAGCATGGCGCGCTTGACTTCAGCATCCGCCTCCTGACTGGCGCTGAGGCCGAGGTCGGCGTGGAGCGCGCAGGTGCCGAGAACAGCGATATCCGCCCGATAGCGTTCCAGCAGCGAAACCGTAGCGCTACCGGCAAACAGGCGCTGCTGCATATCCCATTTCCCCCCCAGCAAAATAAGCTGAATATCCGCACGGGTGCTGAAGTGCTGGGCAATATCTAAAGAGGGGGTAATGACCGTCATTGGGCCCTGTATCTGGGTGGCGACGGCCAGCACGGTGCTCCCGGCGTCAAGAAACAGCGTGGATCCGCCGGGGATCTTCTCCGCCACCATTTTACCTAAGCGCTTCTTGGTATCCGGTAGCAGGGTGTTCCTGTTCTGCCGATTCATGGCGGAGAGATTGAGCGCGATAGCGCCGCCGTGGTTTTTCTGGGCGAGCCCCTGTTTTTCGAGGTCGCTAAGATCCCGGCGCAGCGTATCTGCAGAAACCTGCAGTCTGTCTACCAGCTCACTGATCGTGATCTGGCCTTTTTCACTGAGAATATCAATAAGATATTTTTGCCTGGCCGTTTTATGCATCGTTTGAATCCGCAAAATGCTGCAATAACTTGCATAATACAGCATTTTGCGGAAAAAGAAATCCGCACAACGCGCGGCTGCGGGGATGAGTTAATGAAGACTTTTATACGGGATGGCTTGATCAAGGGCTGAAGTCACCGTTTGAATCCACGAGGCGTGGAGGCGATAAGTCGGGATTGCAGAAAAAGACAAGCGATGAATAGTCTAAAATGATACCGAGAAATAACTTGAGTTAATGAGTGTGTTTATATCAAAATTCACTATCAGCAGCGATAGCGCTGGTTTTTGCTAGCGCTTCGTCGTGAGCTGGACTTGCTGGCGACGGTCCGGTTGGCAGAAATATAATTCATATGGATGGCATGACGTTTTCTCACTATTTCCGTTTGGGTTGAATGCTGAAAATATTAATCCCGGATGGGGCACCTCGAAGTTAATTGGTGAGGGGAATGCCCGTCACGCCAGATAGCTATTTTACTTAAAGTTCGTTGAGTGCCCGTTCTCAGGTCAAAAAATAATGTTTATGTATATCGTGTTTTTTAAAACGACGATAGCTGTACTGTGCGTATCGTTAGCTATCTGGATAATACTTGATTTACTTTCGTCAGCAGGCTAAATCGATGTTGAATATTGTTATTAAAAATAATAATCAGTTCTTTAATTTGGGATTTCATTTTTTATTGCAGGCGCTCTTCCCGGAATACGCATTCTCTACACAGGTCACCGCATCGCTTAACGAACGGCTCGTGCGTGATGCAGATGTCGTCGTACTGGATTTATGCCGCGGGGAAGAGTTCGTATGTCATCCAGAGTTGTTAAACCGTAAACCGGGATTGCTGATCGGCGTGGTTGCCAGGCTAAATCATCGAGGGAAAGGCGTTTTGCCGCTCTGCTTGAAGGAGATAGTTTTTGTTGGGCGCGATGAGAAGCTCTCTCAGGTTATTGCGAAAATTAAACTTTCATGGGTTCTGACGCCTCCGTCAGCAAAAGAAAAGCTGGCGCTTCGGTGCGATAGTTGCCCGCAGAGGACGCTTTCCCCGCAGCAGAGAATCATCGCGGCGGCAATTTATCAGGGGTTAACGGTGAACACGATTGCCAGTAAGCTATCGCTTTGCAATAAAACGGTTTTTGCCCACAAGCGTCTCATTATGTCTAAATTTGATCTACGCAATGATTTAGACCTCGTACTATTGCTGCGTCATCTGGATAACGCACGCTGGGTTGCGAAAGATAATTCTTAAAACTTGCAAACCGGCAAGATCGCTCTATTCTTATTTTGCTTACTAAAATGGAGGAAAAAGCAATGTGTACTAATTTGCATGACAACGCTCGTCAATACGCAGAAGAGAAAAAATGAACGGCTCCTGCTAGCCTGCCTTCCCGTCAGCCCAGCGTCTGGCGGCAGGTGATAATGCAGGTTAGACACCGTATTGCAAAGTTCATCAGCAACCCGCCGCCGGCGGGTTCTTTTTTTCAGCCCTCCCGCTTTTCGCCAGTGAATTCAGCAGCATGCCCTGATTAGCTCTTGCGTAACCGTCGCGTAAGGCTAGACTACGGAAATGTGCATGAGTTAACGGAGGTCCAGTGGACGCCATTAAGGGATCGGAACTGAACGTGCCGGATGCCGTTTTTGCATGGGTGTTCGACGGGCAGGGCGGCGTAAAGCCGTTGGTCGATAGTGACACCATTGATAAAGAGCATCCTTGTTGGCTGCATCTCAACTATACCCATGTGGATAGCGCGGAATGGCTGGCATCGACGCCGCTGCTGCCCAATAACGTGCGTGACGCGTTGGCCGGGGAGAGCACTCGTCCGCGAGTGACGAGGATTGGCGATGGGGCGTTAATCACGCTGCGCTGCATCAATGGCAGTACCGATGAGCGCCCGGACCAGCTGGTCGCGATGCGTCTTTATATGGATGAGCGCTTGATTGTCTCCACCCGGCAGCGCAAAGTCCTGGCGCTGGACGATGTGCTCGGCGATTTGCGCGAGGGCAACGGTCCGGTTGACGGCGGCGGCTGGCTGGTGGAGGTCTGCGATGCGCTGACCGATCACGCCAGCGAGTTTATCGAGCAGCTTCACGACCGGATTATCGATCTGGAAGATGATTTATTGGATCAGCAGGTTCCGCCGCGCGGTTTCCTGGCGCTGTTGCGTAAACAGCTTATCGTCATGCGCCGCTATATGGCGCCGCAGCGCGATGTGTATGCCAGATTAGCCAGCGAGCGTCTGCCGTGGATGACGGACGATCACCGGCGCCGGATGCAGGACATTGCCGAACGTCTGGGGCGAGGTCTGGATGAGATTGATAGCTGCATCGCCCGCACGGCGATTATGAGCGATGAGATCGCGCAGATTATGCAGGAGTCGCTATCGCGAAGAACCTATACGATGTCGTTGATGGCCATGGTTTTTCTGCCCAGTACCTTTTTAACCGGTCTCTTTGGCGTCAACCTCGGCGGCATTCCCGGCAACAGCTGGCATATGGGTTTTGCCATTTTCTGCCTAATGTTAGTCGTTCTCATTGGGGGTGTTACATGGTGGTTGCATCGTAGTAAATGGCTGTAAAGAATCGTCTTTTGTCGCGATGATGATGGTGAAAACCCGGCAATGTTTGAGCGAAATCAATAAACCATCTACCCATTCAGGGCAATATCTCTCTCGCAGGTGAATGCAACGTCAAGCGATGGGCGTTGCGCTCCATATTGTCTTACTTCCTTTTTTGAATTACTGCATAGCACAATTGATTCGTACGACGCCGACTTTAATGAGTCGGCTTTTTTTTTGCGCTCTGTTTCTCAGCTTCTACGCTTAACGGGTGTACCCGCCCACAACCGGGAGTCAATATGCGTAATGAACAGCTGAACTCAATTCCCATTCCGCCGGAACCTAACGATCCGGTACCGGTCCACGATCCCAAACCTCGCCCGCGCCCGTTACCCGACCCGCCGCCTGACGATGAGCCGATTAAATTGTCGCATCGGGAGCGGAGATCTGCGACGATACGCGCCAGCAGATTGTCCGCCCCTAAATGTAATGCGAGAAATAATTGTGACCGCTTTTTCAACTCTGAATGTTTTGCCCGCCGCCCAGCTAACTAACCTGAATGAACTGGGGTATCTCTCGATGACCCCGGTTCAGGCCGCGGCTTTGCCGGCGATTCTTGCGGGTAAAGATGTCCGCGTGCAGGCAAAAACCGGCAGCGGTAAAACGGCGGCATTCGGCCTCGGGCTACTTCAGCACGTTGACGCCTCGCTGTTCCAGACGCAGTCGCTGGTGCTGTGTCCGACCCGCGAGCTGGCGGATCAGGTCGCCGGCGAGCTGCGTCGGCTGGCGCGCTTCATGGCGAATATCAAAATTTTAACCCTCTGCGGCGGCCAGCCCTTTGGCGCCCAGCGCGATTCGCTACAGCATGCGCCGCATATTATCGTCGCCACGCCGGGGCGGTTGCTCGATCACCTGCAAAAGGGCACTGTATCGTTAGATGCCCTACAAACGCTGGTGATGGACGAAGCGGACCGCATGCTGGATATGGGCTTTAGCGATGCCATTGATGAAGTGATCCGCTTTGCGCCGGCTTCGCGCCAGACGCTGCTGTTTTCCGCCACCTGGCCGGAAGCGATAGCGGCAATCAGCGGCCGCGTACAAAACAACCCGCAGACTATTGAAATTGACGCCGTTGATGCACTGCCGGCTATCGAGCAGCAGTTTTTTGAAACCTCGCAACACGGCAAAATCGCGCTGCTGCAAAAGCTGTTGAGCCAGCATCAGCCCGCCTCCTGCGTGGTGTTCTGCAACACCAAAAAGGATTGTCAGGCCGTCTGCGACTCGCTAAACGCCGCCGGGCAAAGCGCGCTATCGCTGCATGGCGACCTTGAACAGCGCGATCGCGACCAGACGCTGGTGCGCTTTGCTAACGGGAGCGCGCGCGTGCTGGTGGCGACCGATGTTGCTGCGCGCGGGTTAGATATCAAGTCGCTTGAGCTGGTGGTGAACTATGAACTGGCCTGGGATCCGGAGGTTCACGTACACCGTATTGGCCGTACCGCCCGCGCCGGTGAAAGCGGCCTGGCGATTAGCCTCTGCGCGCCGGAAGAGGCGCAGCGCGCAAATATCCTTGCCGAAATGCTGCAAATGAAGCTCAACTGGATGAGTGGGCCGACGAATAGCAGCGTTGTGCCACTGCAGGCAGAGATGGCCACGCTATGCATTGATGGCGGCAAAAAAGCGAAGATGCGCGCGGGCGATGTGCTGGGGGCGTTGACCGGTGATATCGGTCTTGAGGGTGCAGATATCGGTAAGATCGCCGTTCATCCGGCGCATGTCTACGTTGCCGTGCGTCAGGGCGTCGCGCATAAAGCGTTTAAGCAGCTACAAAACGGGAAAATTAAAGGTAAAGCCTGCCGGGTTCGTTTGCTGAAATAAGCGCGGAAAAGGCGTCTCAGGCGCGTACCTGAGACGCAAAGACGTTATTTTACTTCCACAACATTCAGGCGCAGCTCATCCAGCTGCGCGTCATCTTCTTCCGGCTGCCAGCCGGCCGGCTGCATCGGAATCTCTTCACGATCGAACGCCAGATCGCCGCCGTCAACGACCGCAGAGCCGTGCTGAATGCTTTTAAAGTCGAACAGGTTGACGTCGCTGAGATGGGAAGGCACCACGTTCTGCATCGCGCTAAACATCGTTTCGATGCGCCCTGGATAGCGTTTGTCCCAGTCACGAAGCATGTCGGCAATGACCTGGCGCTGGAGGTTGGGCTGCGAGCCGCACAGGTTGCACGGGATAATCGGAAAACCTTTCGCCTGGGAGAAACGCTCAATATCTTTTTCCCGGCAGTAGGCCAGCGGGCGAATCACGATATGTTTACCGTCATCGCTCATCAGCTTCGGCGGCATCCCTTTCATCTTCCCGCCGTAGAACATATTCAGAAACAGAGTCTGCAGGATGTCGTCGCGGTGGTGGCCGAGGGCGATTTTGGTTGCGCCCAGCTCAGAGGCGGTGCGGTAAAGAATGCCGCGGCGCAGACGTGAGCAGAGCGAGCAGGTGGTTTTACCTTCCGGGATTTTTTCTTTAACAATGCCGTAGGTATTTTCTTCAACAATCTTGTATTCAACGCCCAGCTGCTCAAGATATTCCGGCAGGATATGCTCGGGGAAGCCCGGCTGTTTTTGATCGAGGTTGACCGCCACCAGGGAGAAGGAAATTGGCGCGCTTTTCTGCAAGTTGCGCAAAATCTCCAGCATGGTGTAGCTGTCTTTACCGCCGGAGAGGCAAACCATGATGCGGTCGCCTTCTTCAATCATATTAAAATCAGCGATCGCCTCGCCGACGTTACGGCGCAGGCGCTTCTGCAATTTGTCGATATTGTATTTTTCTTTCTTTGTAACTTGCTGATTATCAAGCATTATAAACGTTCTCTGAAACGAAAAGGCATGTAAGGGGCAAAGTTAACATCACGGTGCAAGCCTGGCGTCAGGCATTGATAGCCGATCGCCGTTCATTTCATCCATCCCTGTACTGTCGACTTTGAACACCATTTATTGCGTTTTCATGCCCCATCTGGTTAACAATGGTTAGCACCGGCTTACAGCAGCCAGCAGGCAAAAGTATGTCGCGTATGGTACGGATTCCGACGACGAATGCCAGCGCGTTTTACGGCGGCTTTCCATCTGCTAACGATAGTGCGGCGAAGTTTTGGCCTCAATCCCCCTTCCGGGCAGAAAAAAACGTCGTTTATAGGCACGCCAGCGTCACATACCCGGTGATGGACGGTATCTGGTAAAAGGGTGCGAGAATTTATTGTTCGCGATAATCAAAAAGAGTTGGCAAGGTACCTCGGTTTTTTTAAAGCAGGGGCCTTGTTCCTGCTTTTGCCATAATCCGCCAGGATCGCGATATAATTATTTGCATCCTGATAATTACACAGCGAAGGTATTTGGCGCAGGTGAATAACAGCGGTAAAGTTTGAGTAAAAATAACCTGCTACAGACTGATTCCCTACAACGCCAGAGCAGTTGGGTTTTTTCCTGATAATAATCTGAATATGTGCCTACTCAATGGGGTTTTTCCTTGCAAAACGAAGCGCTTATCCAGTCCACATTCGAATTTCTCGGATTATGAATAAGGCAATTACAAAAATTGACAGTTGCCTGATATTTTTATGAGATTTAAACTTTCACTGCAACTTATGGATTAACTTTGATTATGGGAATAAAAATGAAAAAAAGTACCGTTGCAGTAATGATGATAGCGACTTTTTCAGGATCAGCTTATGCCGAGTCAATGCAGCTAAGTCCAAACTTTTCTGCGGAAAGTTTTACTGTATCGACGTCTGCAGGGATGCTGAGTGGGAAATCACAGGAGAGAGTTTATGACGCGGATACGGGGCGAAAGGTCAGTCAACTTGACTGGAAAATAAAGAATGTCGCCATTGTGAAAGGTGATATCTCATGGGATGCCTACTCCTTTTTGACGCTGACCGCCCGAGGCTGGACGTCGTTGGCTTCAGGCTCAGGACATATGGATGACTATGACTGGATGAACGATAACCAGTCCGGTTGGACAGATCATTCATCTCATCCCAGCACCAATGTCAATTATGCCAATGAATACGATCTCAGCGTGCAGGGCTGGCTTTTCCAGGACGACAATTATAAAGCGGGCGTAATTGCGGGTTATCAGGAAACGCGTTTCAGTTGGACGGCTACCGGAGGTTCTTACAATTATGATAACGGTGCGACGACTGGCAATTTTCCGACCGGTGAGCGTGGGATAGGATACAGCCAGAGATTCTCCATGCCCTATATCGGTCTCGCGGGTCAATATCGTATCAATGACTTTGAGTTTAATGCCTTGTTTAAATTCAGTGATTGGGTCAGAGCTCATGATAACGACGAACACTATATGCGTGAACTGACCTTTCGCGAGAAATCAACTAATTCGCGTTATTATGGTACATCGGTTGATGCCGGGTATTACGTCACGCCTCATGCCAAAGTTTTTGCTGAATTCACCTATAGCAAATATGAAGAGGGCAAGGGAGGCACTCAGATTATTGACACCTATAGCGGTGAATCAGCTTCAATTGGAGGAGATGCTGCCGGCATTGCGAATAAAAACTATACCATCACAGCCGGTCTTCAATATCGATTCTAAATCATTACCGCCCGTGGATATAGCCAGCAAAATTCGCTAATCCCGGAGCGCGCTTAATCAGTATGGAGTGTCTCCCGCTCTGGGGGCACGCCATTATCCACGGACAGGATGGATTGTGGCAAGCGCAAAGGGATCGCCCAGGAATTGCTAAAAACCGGAGGTAAATGCAAGGCGCTTATCCTCGTGTGCCGGCATTTCATTTATCTCTTCGTATGCTCTACCTGTGGCGCAAAATCCGCCACGAACAAAGATACGATTCACGAATGCATCAGGTAACCTTCAGGTAGGGGCGCGAAAAGATGAGTTTGTCCGGGCGAAGAGAAGGCGATTGAACCGAAAGGGAAAAGGGCAGGCAATGATGATGCCTGCCGCCGGCAATTATTTAGCGCAATAGACGCGCGCTTCACGCGGAGTATAAATACCCAGGGTGACAAAACCCAGCAGGCCGTTGACAAAAGTCTGCTGCACTTCAGTACGGACTACTTTGTCGGCGCCGCCGCAGACTTTGGCAGCATCAATTTGCTTCGACTGGCCAATGCCGCTGACAAAGAAGTGGTGAGTGGTGACCTGCTGAGGTTGAACGGTGACGCCAGGATTTACCGAGAAGCTCTGCTGGGCGCAACCAGAAATAGCGGCTGCGGCGAAAACTACCATAATTAACTTTTTCATTTCATCCCTATAATTGTTGTAAAACATACCCATGTTCGGGCAAAGGTTTTATACAGCAAAATGAAAAAGACACAACGTACTAATTTTAATAGTACCAGGTAAATGATTCCCCTATCTGCGATGCTGCGGGTACGGCCCAGTGCTCAGATTGCGGAAAAAAAGCCCGCACAGCGGCGGGCAGAGTAGGTTTACCGCACGACCAGCACCGAACATTCCGCATGGCGGACAACGGCGGCGGCGTTAGAGCCCAGCAGATAGGTGGTGATATCGGGACGGTGCGAAGAAATGATCACCAGATCCGCGGGGAGAGACTTCGCCATAGCAAGGATTTTATCTTTTGGCGAACCCTCGGAAACGTGTAAATGGATACGGTCTTCCGGAATAGTAAACTTTTTCACAATCTCTTTCAGCCGCGATTCCGATTCGGCTTTGAGGTCATCCATCGCCGGCAGCTCTGCGGTGTAAGCCATTCCCAGCGAAGCGTAATAGGGAAGGGAGGGAATGACGGTCAGGAAATGCACCTCGGCATCATCGATTCTGGCTTCAGCTTCAACATGCTTGATAACGCGATCGGTTAATTCTGTATCGGAAATATCGATGGGCACAAGAATCATTCTGTTCATAAAACCTCCTGTTTAAGTAACCACTTAAAGTGTAGGCCATCCAGTTGATTATTGTACATTGAGCGCAATCACACTTTCGCCATCAGGCACGGCGGCGTTCAGTAAATTTACCTTTGATCACGCCGTCGTAAAAACGGCCTTTAGAAACCACCTGGAGAAAGTCGCGGAAAATGCGCGGCGGGACGCCGAGATACTGTAGGGTTTTGTTATCGCGAAAACGAATTTCAAGAATACCGGAGGACTCATCGTAGGCGATGGAATGGATACGGGATGATTTCACGGGATGATGGTGCATGGCGGGCGTCCTCTACGGCTACGGCGGTTCCTGGTAGCAATATAACATTCATCGGTCGATTATTTTAAAGCAATTGATATATTGTTTTGCTTTGAATGAAGTCGATGGCCGGGAGGGGAAGAGAAAGCCCGCCGTTGCCAGCGGGCCCGCAGATTAGAACTGGTAAACCAGGCCTAAAGCAACCACGTCATCGGTAGAGATGCCGTTGTTGGAATAGAAGCTATCGTCTTCGTCCAGCAGGTTGATTTTGTAATCAACGTAGGTGGACATATTACGGTTGAAGTAATAAGTCGCACCAATGTCAGCATATTTAACCAGATCTTTGTCACCATCGGTTTTGCTCAAATCTTTACCTTTAGACATCAGGAAAGAGACCGCCGGACGCAGACCAAAGTCGAACTGATACTGCGCAGTTACTTCAAAGTTCTGGGTTTTATTGGCGACGCCGTTGCCGTTACCGTATGGCGTCATGTTGCGGGTTTCGGAATACATGGTTGCCAGGTAAATATTGTTGGCATCGTATTTCAGGCCGGTAGTCCAGGCTTCCGCTTTATCGCCCTGTGCGGTAGTTCGGGTCATCTGATCGTTGGTACGGTCAGAAGAGGTGTAGGCAGCGGCAGCGCTGATACCCATACCGAAATCATAAGAAGTTGACAGACCAAAACCGTCGCCGTTGGCGTTACGTACGCTGCGATCGCCGTTGTTGGTGCCTTCGCCGCTGCCGGCGTTTTCATTTTTACCCTGATACTGCAGGGCGAAGTTCAGGCCGTTAACCAGACCGAAGAAGTCATTGTTACGGTAGGTCGCTACGCCGTTAGCGCGGCCGGTCATAAAGTTATCGGCCTGGGTGTAGGAGTCGCCGCCGAACTCTGGCAGCATATCGGTCCAGCCTTCTACGTCGTACAGTACGCCGTAGTTACGGCCATAGTCGAATGAACCGTAGTTAGCGAATTTCAGACCCGCAAACGCCAGACGGGTCCAGGACTGGTTGTCGGCGCCTTCGGTGTTGTTCGCCTGAACGTTATATTCCCACTGACCGTAGCCGGTCAGCTGATCGTTAATCTGAGTTTCGCCTTTGAAGCCAAGACGGACGTAGGATTGATCGCCATCTTTAGAGGAATCATCGGAGAAATAATGCAGACCATCTACCTTGCCATAGAGGTCCAGTTTATTTCCGTCTTTATTATAAATCTCAGCAGAGTGAGCAGCGCCAGCAGCTAACAATGCCGGGATAACGAGGGCCAGTACTTTTCTTTTCATTTAGACAATCCTTTAACGGTTTTTGTTTTAGCTTCCTCCTGGGAAGTGAACTCATGCTAAATGAGCAAATTAAGATATGGTAAATATCAATTGTTACGATATGAGTAAAATCTAAAATAAATAATTCAACTGAAATGGTGATAATTATAATGAATGATTTTGTGAAATACATACAAAATAAAAATTATACACGGTGATTTTAATATCGTATTATCCGCCCGTTATATGCCTTTTATTGTCATCTAAGAATTTATGTTGCCCTCCGTTCCTGAGAATGGTTTTTATTGAGCGGTAAAATGACAAGCCCGAATGAATATTCGGGCTTTTTTTATGGGTGACTAAAAAAACGTCAGTAAATTAGCTTTCGGTTGCCGGTTTTTCCACCTTACCGGCCAGCTGGGCAAGGAAGTCATAGCGTTTTTGTAAATCCGCCGTCGCATCCTTCCACAGCTGTTCCGCGACTTCCGGCTGCTGCGCGTTAAGGCGGCGGAAGCGCTGCTCGTTCAGGAGCGTTTCTGCCAGCGCGTCTGACGGCGGACGGGAGTCCAGCGCCAGCGGAAGTTTACCTTCATCGGCGCGACGTGGGTCAAAGCGATACAGCGGCCAGAATCCGGTCGCGGTCAGCTGACGCATCTGATCGTGGCTCAGCGCCAGATCGTAACCGTGTTCTTCGCAAGGGCTGTAGGCAATAATCAGCGACGGACCCGGATACGCTTCCGCTTCCTGAATCGCTTTTACCGTCTGGTTCAGCTGCGCGCCAAGGGAAATCTGCGCGACGTAAACGTGGCCGTACATCATCATGCTGACGCCGAGGTCTTTGCGCGCCTTGCGCTTACCGTGTTCGCCAAACTTGGTGACCGCCCCAAGCGGGGTGGCTTTTGATGCCTGGCCGCCGGTGTTGGAATAGCATTGGGTATCGAGCACCAGAATATTGACGTTTTCGCTCAGGCTCAGCACGTGGTCAAGACCGCCGAAGCCGATATCGTAGGCCCAGCCATCGCCACCGATTAGCCAGATCGATTTCTCGACCAGCGCGTCGGCGTCGGTTAGCAGTTCTTTCGCGTCGGCTTCATTTGCCAGAACCTTACGCAGCTCGGCCACCTGTTCGCGGCGTACTTCAGGCGTTGCTTCCGCGTGCAGCGCGTCGTTAAGCGCGGGCGGAAGTTTATCGGCGAACTGCGACAGCAGACGCATTACGCGCTGACGATGCTGATCGACGGTGAGGCGGAAACCGAGACCAAACTCGGCGTTATCCTCGAACAGCGAGTTAGCCCACGCCGGCCCGCGGCCGTTGGCATCGGTGGTGTAGGGCGTGGAAGGCAGGTTGCCGCCGTAAATCGATGAACAGCCGGTGGCGTTGGCAATCAGCATCCGGTCGCCGTAGAGCTGAGTCAGCAGCTTGATATACGGCGTTTCGCCGCAGCCGGAGCAGGCGCCGGAGTATTCGAACAGCGGGCTGATCAGCTGCGAGGTGCGGATATCGATACGTTCCAGTTTGCTGCGGTCCATTTCCGGCAGATTGAGGAAGTAGTCATAGTTCACTTTCTCTTCTTCAACGTGTTCAAGGCGCGACATCATATTGATGGCCTTGATTTCCGGGTTCTGCCTGTCTTTGGCCGGACAAACCTCGACGCAGAGATTACAGCCTGTGCAATCTTCAGGCGCGACCTGCAGAACGTACTTCTGGCCGCGCATATCGCGGGATTTAACGTCCAGAGAATGCAGGCTGGCCGGGGCATTTTCCATCGCGTCCGGGGAGACCACTTTCGCGCGGATTGCCGAGTGCGGGCAGGCGGCCACGCAGTGGTTACACTGGGTGCAAAGTTCTTCCTTCCAGATAGGGATCTCTTCGGCGATATTGCGTTTTTCCCAGCGGGTGGTGCCCATCGGCCAGGTACCGTCCGGCGGCAGGGCGGAGACCGGAAGCGCATCGCCGAGCCCGGCCAGCATGGCGGCGGTCACGGTTTTGACGAAATCCGGCGCGGCGTCGGAGACGACCGGCGGGCGGTTCGGGCTGTTGGCATCGACCTGCTGCAGCGGCACTTCCGCCAGCGACTCGCGGGCCAGGGCCAGCGCCTGCCAGTTGCGTTCGACCAGCTCCTGACCTTTGCTGCTGTAGCTTTTAGCAATCGCCCCCTGCAGCTCCGCCAGCGCGCTATCGCCCGGCAGGATCTGCGTCAGATGGAAAAAGGCCATCTGCATGACGGTGTTGATGCGCGCTCCAAGGCTACACTCGCGGGCGATTTTTGCCGCGTTAACGATATAAAACCGCGCTTTTTTCTGATTCAGCGTGGCCTGGACTTCCTGCGGCAGACGCGACCAGACCTCTTCGGCGCCGTAAGGCGTGTTGAGCAGGAAAATACCGCCGGGCTTCAGGCGTTCAACCATCTGATACTTGTCGATAAACTGCAGCTGGTGGCAGCCGACGAAATCGGCCTGCGAAATCAGATAGGAAGAACGAATCGGCTTCTCGCTAACGCGCAGATGGGAAACCGTCAGGCCGCCGGCCTTTTTCGAATCATAGACGAAATAGCCCTGCGAGAACCACGGCGTCGAGTTACCGATAATCTTGATATTGTTTTTGGTGGCCGAGACGCTACCGTCGCTGCCGAGCCCGTAAAACAGGGCTTCCAGCTTCGCCTCCGACGGCAGCGTGTTTTCTACCAGCGGCAGCGAAAGATTGGTGACGTCATCGTAGATGCCGACGGTAAAGCGCGGCTTGGGTTTAGCGGCGCTCAGTTCGTTGAATATCGCCAGAACGCACTCCGGCCCGAACTCTTTTGAAGAGAGACCGTAGCGGCCGCCAATGGTACGCGGCAGGGTTTCTCGCTCGCCGCGGTTGAAGGCTTCCGCCAGCGCGGTCATCACGTCGAGATACAGCGGCTCAGCCTGGGCGCCCGGTTCCTTGGTGCGGTCAAGCACCGCTACGGCGCGGGCGCTTACCGGCAGCGCTTCCAGCAGGTGGGCAGCGGAGAAGGGGCGGTAAAGACGAACTTTCAGTACACCGACTTTTTCACCGCGGCTCAGCAGTTCATCAACTACTTCCTCACAGGTGCCGATTGCGGAGCCCATAATCACGATAACGCGCTCGGCCTGTGGATGGCCGTAGAACTCAAACGGTTTGTACTGACGCCCGGTGGCGGCGGCAAAATCGTTCATCGCCGTTTCAACGTGCGCGTAAACCGCGTCGTACCACGGGTTAGTTGCTTCACGTGACTGGAAGTAGGTATCCGGATTCGCTGAGGTGCCGCGGATTACCGGATGTTCGGGGTTCAGGGCGCGCTGGCGATGTTCATCGATTTTATCCTGCGGCAGCAGGCTGAGAAGGGTATCGTCCGCCAGAGGGGCGATTTTGTTGATTTCGTGCGAGGTGCGGAAACCATCAAAGAAATGAATAAATGGCACCCGGCTTTGCAGCGTGGCGATATGCGAAATCAGCGCAAAATCCTGGGCTTCCTGGACGCTGCTGGCGCAGAGCATCGCGCAGCCGGTCTGACGCACTGCCATGACGTCCGAGTGATCGCCGAATATGGAGAGCGCGTGGGTTGCCACGGTGCGGGCGGCGACGTGCAGAACAAACGGCATCAGCTGGCCGGCCAGTTTGTACAGCGTCGGGATCATCAGCAGTAAACCCTGCGATGAAGTAAAAGAGGTCGAAAGGGCGCCGGTTTGCAGCGCGCCGTGTACGGCGCCGATTGCCCCGGCTTCCGACTGCATTTCGACGACGCGGGGAACATCGCCCCAGACGTTTTTCAGCCCGTTGCCCGCCCAGGCGTCCGCCTGCTCCGCCATCGTGGAGCTGGGCGTGATCGGGTAGATGGCGATAACTTCACTGGTGCGAAACGCGACTGAAGCAACCGCGCCATTACCGTCGATAGTGATCATATCAATACTCACATTGCTAAATTTTTGATAAAAAAGTTTTTATGCCCATTGATACACGCTGAGCTCTTCTGCGAAACCGCTATCGGCGCGATTCCACCGGTAGCGGATAAGTTCGTCTCTCACCTGCCTGGTAACGGGGTTGCGTTACCTGCATCGCTACGGGCAGGGTGACCGGGTTTGTGAATCACTGTTTAAGTATAGACCCCGGAGGAACATGATTTTTTGATCTCCAGTAGCGACAAAATCCATAGTTCAGATAAATTAATTCAAGGTATTACATAGGTGCCTACGTATGAACGACACCCTACACCAAAATCAGTGGCGTCATTTTTCCATAAGTAGCAGTGTGGCGAATTTCGCCAGTCAAAGCCTCCTGACCGACAACACTGCCTTAATTACCTGTAGGTAATTTATTCGAGTTTTGCTATATTTTAGATACCTGATGGTAAATGGCGTTAGAATCATTGCGATGGATAAATACGAAATCAGACGACAGCGCTTGCTCTATATCCGTGATAATTTATGCGGCGGTAAGGCTGTTGATGTGGCCCGAACCCTTGGACGGGAGCCTTCTTACGTCTCAAGGATGCTCTACCCCGAAGGCAAAAAGCAAAAGAAAAGGATAGCTGACGAGATGGTCGAACTTATTGAATCTTCGTTCAATCTGCCCCGCGGATGGATGGACGGTATCACCGGTAATATTGATATCGAGCGAGAACCGGTAGAGGATTCGCCGCAGATGCCATATGTCATTGAGGTTCTGGATGCCCAGGCCAGCGCAGGGCCGGGCTGCATTGTCTCCAGTGAGGTTGATGAAACGGTGAATAGCATCACCTATGACTCTGCCGGCGCGCTGCGGCTTTTTGGTAACCGGCCCGCAGAGCATATCAAGGTGATCACGGTCTCCGGCGATAGCATGTCCGGCACCATTGAGACCGGTGACTACATTTTTGTCGATGTCTCGAAAGACTACTTTGAAGGTGACGGCATTTATGTCTTTTCTTTTAAAGGCGCGGTGCTGGTGAAACGTCTTCAGTTCACGGCGGATGGGCTGCTCGTTCACTCGGATAACAGCAAATATGCGGACTGGACGATTGGCGAAAGCCATGAACAGTATCTGAAGATCATTGGTCGCGTGATTTATAGCCACAGCGTTAAACGCTTTGTTTAAAGGCGTTCATTGCCGCGAAGCTTCGCCATCCTGTTTCTGTCATAAACCCTGAGCTCAGCCATAAGCATTACCCGGGTATGCCACCTGTACGCCGGGCATACCTGCGGCTTCTCACCCCAATCCAGGGACACGCTGTTCAACACTACCCGCCTCGGACCTTTTCAGCTGTTTTTACGCGGCATACCACTTTTTTTCAAAAATATTTTCAATATTTTCAATTGGTTAATTTGTTTTTTTCATAAAATATACCTATAGGTATTTATTTTTAAATAACCCTGAGGTATTCTTTTGTCATCAGCTTGATAGGCAGCACTATCCGGATGATGAAGTACAACGATTCATAACTGAATCTACGTGGCTGAAAAGCCAGCGCCATGGCGCAGTGCGCTTTGGGGTGAAGCCATTGGCAAGGATCCGATTGCCGATGACATTACGCCAAAGCCCATTAAAGGAGACCGCAATGTCCCGTAAAACCGCGTTTAATGGCTCCGCTGCGGGTCGACGTCGCGCGCAGCGTTCCCACTTACAAAATCCGCAAACGCTCAGCTCAGATCTTATCCACCGGCCCACTCCGTCCCGCGCTCAGATTCAGGCAAAAGGGAAGCACCATACGCCTGAACGTATTGAGGACGCATTGCCGATTAAATTTGTGGCACAGGATATTTTTTGGCAGCGCGAAGAATATAAACGGCAAATTGAGCGAGCGACCATCATTTATCAGCAAGAATTTGCACACCAGTATGCGCAGCCAGGAACCTGGCTCTTCCAGAGGGCAATTTATGCGCTTGGTTTGCAAAAAAGAAAGAAAGTAACGGCGAGGTAACGCCTTAGTGCCAGGAAAAATGACCCTGCGCTTCGTTATTTACCATCATAACTCATAGTGAAAGAAGGGAGGGTATATGTCCGATCCTGTTTCCGGTACGTCGATAATTGTTGCTGGTGGATTAATGGGCGCTGGTATGTTTGGCCTGGTGACAGGTATTGATTATGGCGTTGTTTTTGGGGCTTTTGCCGGCGCGGTATTTTATGTTGCGACAGCGGTTAATATCACGCGTTTTAGACTCGCTGCCTATTTTATGACTTCTTTTATTGTCGGCGTTTTGGGTTCCGGGTTAATTGGTACGAAGCTGGCTATCTGGATCGGATACAATGAACGGCCTTTAGACGCGTTAGGCGCCGTGCTGATATCCGCACTGATTATTAAGATACTCACGTTCCTGAATAATCAAGAACTAACCGACCTCTACAAAATACTAACCCGCAACAGTAGTGGGCGCCCGAATGGGAAATGAACTTCCCGCGCTGCTTAATGCCGTTCTCTGCGCTTTGATCACCCTAACCTTAATGTTTTATCGGCGCGCCCGGTACAGAAGGTATCGACCATGGATATCGTATACGGCTTATTTGCTGGTAATCACTTATGCCAGCATACCGTTTCGTTATCTCTTCGGCTTGTATACGTCGACCCACTGGTTGGTTGTTACCGTGAATTTTTTTGTCTTTATTGCCGTGTTCCTGGTGAGGGGGAATATTGCGCATTTAATCGATAAATGAGGAATAAATGAATAAAGATGAGATTTTTAATGCCATTCTGGAAAAGGAGGGCGGTTATGTAAATCATCCTGATGATAAAGGAGGTCCGACAAACTGGGGGATTACTGAAGTCACCGCACGGGCTCATGGTTATGATGGCGATATGCAAAAACTGACGCGCCAACAGGCGCTGGATATTCTCAACGCTGACTACTGGATTGCGCCCCGGTTCGATCATGTTGCTGAAATATCTACCGCGATCGCTGAAAAACTGTGTGACGCCGGGGTCAATATGGGGCCTGTTCTGCCGGGTAAGTGGCTTCAACGCTGGTTAAACGCTTTTAATCATCGTGGAGTACTTTATCCGGATCTTATAACCGATGGTGTTATTGGCCCCAGGACCTTAAATGCCTTGAGCCATTATGTTATTCGAAGAGGCAGTGAAGGGGAGCTTGTACTGCTCCGGGCATTAAACTGTAGCCAGGGGCAGTATTATCTGAAGTTAGCAGAAAAAAGTGAGGCTAATAAATCATTTATATATGGTTGGTTAAGGGCTCGAGTAATGAGTTGACTGGCAATAAAATCTGCTAATCCAAAGCAGAACATCTCCTTTTACAGGAATTTCCTGAAAGGACCATTTTTATACTACAGCAAATGGAGGGCATGCTAAGTCCAAATTTTTTATAGCAGATGTGCTGATAACATATCGCAAAGTTTTGATAAAGTCGAGGGTTAATCTGTTCGATGATTAATCTATCAAGAAAACCATGTTATTAAATTTAATTAAGGATGAAAATATGCAATTCATAACACTGCCGTGGGCAACTTTGCAGGCTATTTACAGAGCAAAAAATGGTGAGGTTGTTGAAGGGAAATATGTCCGTGTGGCAGGACATTTCATTAATCTCTGGGATCCCTCTAACGAAGGCTCAGATCGAGTTAGTATTACACCGGTGTTTCAGATAGTATTTCGCAATCTTGAGGATGGAGTTCTTTATTTTGCCGGGCGTGCGATGTTTTTTGATAAAGTAAAATCAGAGTACGATGCATATTTCCATCATCCGTTTGAAGATGTCGATTCAAGCGTGATGACACAAGTCTATGCGGTAACAGATACGCAATATCTGGCCGGAACATTCTATTCTGGAGTTGTACCAAATTAATGCCCCTCCGCCCGGCTAAGTCGGCACAGCCCCTTAGCCGGGCATTTTTACTGAATGACAGAATTAGAAAACGGCTCCCCTGTGGAAAATATTATTACAGAACAAATAATTATATCGTTTCCTGCAGCGACTAAATCGCCTCATTATGATGCTTCTCAGTCGTACAGAGATTAATGTGCTCATGCTGAGAGGCTTCTGACGCGAAAAAATTTGCTAATAAATGTTAATACAGCGCATAAATACGTACTTCGCCTCTCGACGCGGCGCGCTGAGCTGCCTATTATCCTTAGGCTTGTCCATTTTAAGATGTATCTGAGGGGAGAGAAGATGCGAGCTGCGTTTTTAGTGGGATGTGCTGCGCTGTTACTGTCGGCGTGTAGTAGCAATGATGAACCTGTTCAGCAGGCAACGGCGGCGCACGTGTCGCCGGGAATGCGTGCCGCGATGAGCAGCTCCGGCCAGGCAAACTGCGCCATGGTTGGCGGCTCGTTATCGGTCGCCCGCCAGCTTGATGGCTCCGCTATCGGCATGTGCGCATTGCCGAACGGCAAGCGCTGCAGCGAGCAGGCGCTGGCAGGCGGAAGCTGCGGTAACTATTAATTCATCAGGTCGGCGAGCTTATACACCAGCGTCTGGTCGGCGGTCGCCAGCGTCAGCTGCGTTTCCGTCAGGTCGACCTGCGCGCCTTCGCGCAGCATTTTGCTCAGCGTGGCGTCCAGCGCGTTCAGCTGCGAGTCCGTGCAGAGCATGCGGGTCATCGCCAGCTCTTCAACCTTCAGCTCGCCGTCCGAGACTTTGCCCGTGCCGCTGAAGCGGTTGCACATATTACCTGAAACAGACATCTTGCCCGTAATGGGCATTTTTTCGCCGAAGCTCAGCTCCTGCGGCTTATCCGCGGCATTCAGCGGCTGCCCGTTAACGCTGGTCAGCACAAAACGGTGATGCTGAAGCTGTTCCGCTCTGGTTGACACCTTGCTGTTATAAACGCAGCCCGATAGCAACATTCCCGCCGCCAGCAGCGCAGCAAACTTGTTCATTTAGTCTCCATAAATATTTATCGTATTAATAAATGAAGGGAATTGTAACTTTATCGCAGGCGATTACTGTGGGGATTATCTGAATGTGCCCCCCGCAGAGGAGGAGCACAAAAGGGAAAGGAATATCAGACCAGCGCGTTAGGGCAGGTTTCGCCAGCATCCACCTGACGCAGGTTGTCGAGGGTGGTTTGTGAAATGCTGATCAGCGCTTCCGCGGTCAGAAACGCCTGGTGACCGGTAAACAGGACGTTATGGCAGGCAGAGAGACGGCGGAACACATCATCCTGAATCACGTCATTAGACTTATCTTCAAAGAACAGATCGCGTTCGTTCTCATACACGTCCATCCCCAGCGCGCCAATTTTCTGATGCTTAAGGGCGTCGATTGCTGCCTGCGAATCGATGAGCGCGCCGCGGCTGGTGTTGATGATCATCACCCCGTCTTTCATGCGATCGAACGCGGCATGGTTCAACAAATGGTAGTTTTCATCGGTCAGCGGGCAGTGCAGGGAGATAACGTCAGACTCCCGGTACAGGGTTTCAAGATCGACATACTCCACGCCCATATCCAGCGCGGCGGCGCTTGGGTAGGGATCAAACGCCAGCAGACGCATACCGAAGCCTTTCAGAATGCGCAGCGCGGCGACGCCGATTTTACCGGTGCCGATAACGCCGGCGGTTTTACCGTGCATGGTGAAACCGGTTAGCCCTTCAAGGGAGAAGTTCGCGTCGCGGGTGCGCTGATAGGCGCGATGAATACGGCGGTTCAGCGACATCATCATGCCGATCGCGTGCTCTGCGACCGCTTCCGGCGAGTAGGCCGGGACGCGCACCACGCGCAGGCCCAGCTCTTTCGCGGCATCGAGATCAACGTTGTTGAACCCGGCGCAGCGCAGCGCGATGTACTTCACGCCGTGGGCTTTCAGTTCTTCGAGTACCGGGCGGCTACCGTCATCGTTTACGAAGATGCACACCGCTTCACAGCCGTTGGCGGTTTTGGCGGTCTTTTCGGTTAGCAGGAAGTCAAAAAATTCCAGTTCAAAGCCGTATGCATCATTGACGTGCTGCAGATACTTCTTGTCGTACTGTTTCGTACTGTATACAGCGATTTTCATAAGACTTTTCTCCAGTGATAATACCGTCACGGTAGCATAATTAAAATAATCTTACAAATGTTAAAAACTAGTTTAATCAGCAGGTTATAGTATTAATTCTAGAGCATATCGTAGAGTTAAGAAATCTCTTTAAAAGACAATACGTTTCATTAAAAGTTGAGGCTCAGCGCCCCTGGCGCTAGCAGGACCAGCGGCCAGAGTAAACCTGAACTGACGTTAGCGAGCTGAAACTGCCAGAGAGAGGTCCCGCTGGCGCCGGTGACCAGCGGTACGGTGGCGCGCAGCGGAGAGAGAAAGCGGCTAAAAAAGACCGCCCACGCGCCGTGGCGGCGCAGGAACAGCTGGCCGCGAGCGAGGCGTTCGGCATTAAGCCAGCGTATACGATGCAGATGGTGCCGGTAGCGGTAGCCCGTCAGCCACGAGAGCCAGAATCCGCCGATGGCGCCGAGGCTGGCGCTCATCCACATTAACAAAAAATGGCCGACGCTGGCCGATGCCAGGGTGCCGAACAGCAGCAGTCCGGAGGTGCCGGGGATCAGCAGCGAGATAACGGCGCAAGATTTCGTGAACGTCAGCAGGAAAACCATCAGCAATACCAATGAATAGCGGCTCTGAGCGTATTCCATCAGCGAGATAATTAAGTCCACAGCACCATCCGTTTACGTTCGCAGGTGTGGACCAGTGTCGCAGGCGAAAACTAAACCCCGGCTAAATAGCCGGCTGGTGAATCAGATGGCGGCGACTACGCTTAAACGGGATGGAAACTTTAACTCACAGGTCGAACGTGCCACAATAGCGGCCTCTCGGCTTTTACTTATTTCGAATCAGGATATTAGCTGCCCATGAAGGGTAAATATAAAGCCGCCATCGCGCTATTATTAGCCCTCGTGCTGCTACCGCTGGCTTTGCTATTAACGCTCACCCACTGGGTGCCCACGCTGGCAGGTATCTGGCTACCGGCGGGAACCCGAATCTCACTTAATGAAAGCCCGCGACTGACGCGCTCCGCGCTGCGTATTCCGGATCTGCGCTACCTGGTCGGCGACTGCGAAATCGCGCGCGTCGCCAATGCCTCGCTCTCGCGTCCCAGCCGCTGGCGTTTACATATCAGCGAGCTGGATATAAACAGCGCCTGCCTGAACAAGCTCCCGGAAAGCGAAGCCGCGCCGGGGGCGCCGAAAACCCTCGCCGAATGGCAATCAATGCTCCCTTACAGCTGGCTGACGATTGACAATCTGCGCCTGTCACCGTGGGAGAAATGGCAGGGGCGGCTGGTGATGTCGCTGACGCCGCAGCAGCAGGATATCGGCTATGCCGGTAAAGAGGTTACCCTCCAGGCGCGGCTGCGCGGCCAGGCGCTGACGGTCAGTGATTTTTCCGCGCGTCTGGTGGAAGATCAGGCGCCGGTGAAGCTGGTGGGCGAGTTTCAGATGCCGCTGGTGCCGGACGGTTTGCCGGTCGACGGCCACCTGTTCAGCACCTTTGAATTTCCACAAACTCCCGGTCTTGTCGATGCCGAGCTGGAGTGGCAGAAGAACCGCGGGCAGCTGCTGGTCACGCCGCGCGGTGAAGTGGAGCCGATGCTTGACCTGCCGTGGGAAATCACCCCGGATCGTATCGTCATCAGCGATGGCCGCTGGCACACCGAATACGCGGGCAACGCGTTGAGCGGCCGGGTTGCGCTTTCGCTGGGCAACTGGCAGCAGGGCACCGAGCAGATGCAGGTCAGCGGGCGTCTTAACGTGCTCACTCAGGGCCAGGCCGGGAAGGGCAACGCCGTGCTGAATATCGGCCCCGGTAAGCTGAGCATGGACAGCAGCGACATGCCGCTACAGCTGACCGGCGAGGCCAAGCTCGGCGATCTGATTTTTTATGCCCGACTGCCCGCGCAGCTGAGCGGGCCGCTTACCGCGCCGGTGCTCAATTTTCACCCCGGCGCGCTGCTGCGTTCGCGCGGGCGGGTCATCGATTCGTTGAATATCGATGAAATCCGCTGGCCTCTGGCGGGCGTCAAAGTGACGCAACAGGGCGTTGATGGCCGCCTGCAGGCTATTCTGCGCGCCCATGAGCAGGAGATGGGGGATTTTATCCTGCATCTTGATGGCCAGGCCGACAACTTTATGCCCGACCGCGGCCGCTGGCAGTGGCGCTACTGGGGCGATGGCCATTTCACCCCGATGCAGGCGCGCTGGGATGTTAAAGGCGCGGGCGAATGGGTTGATAGCGCCATTGTACTCAACAGCCTGTCGACCGGTTTCGATAAGCTGCAGTATGGATCCATGCTGGTGAGTACCCCGCGCCTGACGCTGGAAAAACCGATCCACTGGCTGCGCGATGAGCAGCATCCCAAACTGACCGGCGCGCTGTCGCTGGATGCCGGGAAAACCACCTTCAGCGGCGGCAGCGAACTGCCGCCGTCAACGCTTAAGTTCAACATTGATGGCCGCGATCCGACCTGGTTCCGGTTCAGCGGCTCCCTGCATGCGCAAAAAATTGGCCCCGTGCGCGTTACCGGGCGCTGGGACGGCGAACGTCTGCGCGGTGAGGCGTGGTGGCCAAAACAGTCGCTGACCGTTTTCCAGCCGTTGGTGCCGCCGGAGTGGAAGATGAACCTGCGTGAGGGAACGCTCTACGCGCAGGTGGCTTTCTCCGCCGCCGCCGAACAGGGCTTCGAGGCGGGCGGTCACGGTGTGCTCAAAGACGGCAGCGCCTGGATGCCGGATAACCAGATCAACGGCGTCGATTTTGTGCTGCCGTTCCGCTTTAGCGACGCCACCTGGCAGCTTGGCACCCGCCATCCGGTATCGCTGCGCATCGGCGAAGTCGTCAACCAGTTCACCGCGCGCAATCTGACGGCGGATCTCCAGGGCGCATATCCCTGGAGTGAAGACGCGCCTTTACAGTTGAGCAACGTCAGCGTCGATATTCTCGGCGGCAAGCTGACCATGCAGCAGCTGCGGATGCCGCAGCACGATCCGGCGCTGCTGCGTCTGCAAAATATCTCCAGCAGCGAGTTAATTAGCGCGATTAAAGTGAAGCAGTTCGCCGTGTCCGGCCCGTTTAACGGTGCGCTGCCGCTGTGGCTGGATAACGATAAATGGATTATCAAGGACGGCTGGTTCAGCAATCCGGGGCCGATGACGATGCGTCTTGATAAAGACACGGCAGACGCGCTGGTGGCCGACAACGTCTCCGCCGGGGCGGCCATTAACTGGCTGCGCTATATGGAAGTGGCCACCTCGTGGACGCGGATCAACCTCGATAACCTCGGCGTGCTGACGCTGAAGGCGACGATTAGCGGCACCAGCCGGGTAGAAGGCAAAAGCAATACGGTGCACTTAAACTACTCCCATGAAGAGAATATTTTTGACCTGTGGCGCAGCTTGCGTTTCGGCGACAATCTGCAGGCGTGGCTGGAGCAGAACGCCAGGCTGCCCGCGCCGCGCTGTCAGGACAGTCATACCTGTAAGGAACAACAATAATGATCAAACTATTCGCCGCCTTTCTGGCCACCGCGCTGCTGGCGGGCTGTACGCCGCGTATTGAAATCGCGGCATCGAAAGAGCCGATCACCATCAATATGAACGTCAAAATTGAGCATGAAATTCATATCAAGCTGGATAAAGACGTTGAGAATCTGCTCAAATCGCGTAGCGATCTGTTCTGAGGCGATGATGAGAATACGACTGATAACCGCCGCGCTGGCGCTGGTGCTGTTCAGCGCTCAGGCGCAGGCCCTGACCCTGAATGAGGCTCGCCAGCAGGGGCGGGTCGGCGAAACCCTCAACGGCTATCTTGAACCGCTGCGTCAGGATAAAGAAACCCTTGAGCTGGTGAAGCAGATCAACGCCGCCCGCAGCGACAGCTATCAGCAGCTGGCGGATGACAATAATCTACCGGTGGATCAGGTGGCGAAAATGGCCGGTCAGAAGCTGGTCGCCAGGGCGCAGCCGGGCGAGTACGTGAAGGGCCTTAACGGCAAATGGCTGAAAAAATAGCTATCGGCAGCGCTTGCGATACTCCCCCGGCGAGACGCCGAAGCGCTGCTTAAAGGCGGTGGAAAAATGGCTATGATCGCTGAAGCCCCAGCTGTAGCCGATCCCCGCCAGCTTTTCGTCATCATGGGCGCTTTGCAGCGCGCGGGCGCACAAATCGAGCCGACGATTCTTGATATATTGCGCCACCACCAGCCCCTTTTCCGCAAATAGCCGATAGAGGCTGCGCACCGACATGCCGGTTTCGCTGGCCAGCCACTCCGGGCGCAGATGTTCCGCCTGAATCGACTCATCGATTAACGCCATGATTTTCTGAAACTGCTTATCGCGCCGGGACGGCTGGGCCTCCTGATGATGCAGCATCGGGCGCAGCAGGCAGACGATGGCCTCCAACGCCGCTTTGCTTTCGCTGGCCGAGAGTTCAGGGCTGTTCATGCTTTCATGCAGCAGGCGCTGGCTGAGCTGGACCATCGGCAGGCTTTTCGCCAGCCGGGTAGCGATGCTGATTTCACTGCTGCGCAGCTGTTGCTCCAGCAGCGATCTTGGCAGCAGCAGGGAGGCCTGACGCGAGGTTTGCTGCCAGATAATTGAACAGGGACGAGACGCGTCGATCAGGGTGATATCGCCGCTTTCCAGCATCGCCTGGCGGCCATCCTGCTCGATCGTCGCCTGGCCCGCGAGCTGGAAGACGGTATAAAACCAGGCGTCGTTATCGCGCTGGATCTCTTGTCGGGTGCGGTAAAGATTAATGCCGCAGGCGGTCACCGTGCTGACTTTCAGGTCGCCGGCATAGCTGGCGTCGATCTCACCGTGGAAATTATCAGCCAGCGGACGGGCGGCGAACTGCCCGCAGACCTGATTGATTTTTGCTAACCAGTGCTGGTAGTTCTGCCCACGATTTGCCGTACTCATCGCGCATCCCTTGTAATAATAATGTTTTTGCATTGTTGCACTTATGATGCCGGAGGCAAGGGTCAACGGCGGAGTATATGAAAGAACTATTACCTGCTGCACATTTTCTGTCCGCCTCATCGACTTAATTGCGGCGCCTGTCACAGCGGCAACAGCGAATGTCACAGAGAAAAAAGCGTGAATCGCGACCCCGGCATAAACTGAAATCACTATCCGTGAAGAATAAGGAAGGGGTATGTCCACATCACAGGTCGCGCTACTCGCCAGCGTGCAGCAGTTTTTAGACAGACAGCATGGGTTGTATCTTGACGGTGCGCAGCAGGCGGCAGAGAGCGAAAAGCGCTTAACCGTCTGGGATCCGGCCACCGGTCAGGCTATCGCCAGCACCGCGGATGCTAACGCCGCGGATGTCGATCGGGCGGTGATGTCCGCCTGGCGCGCTTTCGTTTCCCGCAGCTGGGCAGGGCGTACGCCCGCCGACCGCGAACGGATCCTGCTGCGTTTCGCCGATCTGGTGGAGCAGCACGGCGAGGAGCTGGCGCAGCTGGAGACCCTTGAACAGGGAAAATCGATTAACATTTCCCGCGCCTTTGAAGTGGGCTGCACGCTGAACTGGATGCGCTATACCGCCGGGCTGACCACTAAAATCAGCGGCCGCACCCTCGACGTATCGATCCCCTTCCCGCAGGGCGCACGCTATCAGGCGTGGACCAAAAAAGAGCCGGTGGGCGTGGTGGCCGGGATCGTGCCGTGGAATTTCCCGTTGATGATCGGCATGTGGAAAGTGATGCCCGCGCTGGCGGCTGGCTGCTCGATCGTCATTAAGCCGTCGGAAACCACGCCGCTGACCCTGCTGCGGGTAGCGGAACTGGCAACCGAGGCCGGCGTGCCGGACGGCGTTTTTAACGTGGTGACCGGCAGCGGCGCCGGGTGCGGCGCGGCGCTGACCTCTCATCCTCAGGTCGCCAAGGTGAGCTTTACCGGATCGACCGCTACCGGTAAACAGATTGCCCGCGTGGCCGCTGACCGACTGACCCGGGTCACGCTGGAGCTGGGCGGCAAGAACCCGGCCATCGTGCTGAAAGATGCCGATCCGCAGTGGGTTATTGAGGGATTAATGACCGGTAGCTTTCTGAATCAGGGGCAGGTATGCGCCGCCAGTTCGCGAATTTATATTGAAGCGCCGCTGTTCGATACGCTGGTGAGCGGCTTCGAGCAGGCGGTGAAGTCGCTACAGGTCGGGCCCGGTATGCTCGAGAGCAGCCAGATTAACCCGGTGGTGTCGCAGGCGCACTGCGCAAAAGTGGCGGCCTATCTTGCTGAAGCCCGTCAGCAGAAGGCAGAGCTGATTAGCGGTAACGTGGGGCCGAATGCGCAGGGCTACTATATTGCGCCAACGCTGGTGATTAATCCCGACGCCGGGCTGCGCCTTAGCCGGGAAGAGGTTTTCGGTCCGGTGGTGAACCTGGTACGCGTGGCCGACGGGGAAGAGGCGCTGCGCCTGGCCAACGACAGCGATTTTGGCCTGACCGCCAGCGTCTGGACCCGCGACCTGAGCCAGGCGCTGAGCTATACCGATCGCCTGCAGGCGGGGACGGTGTGGGTTAACAGCCATACGCTGATCGACGCCAACCTGCCGTTCGGCGGCATGAAGCAGTCCGGTACCGGCCGCGATTTCGGCCCCGACTGGCTGGACGACTGGTGCGAAACGAAGTCGGTCTGCGTACGCTACTAGCCGCCTTTTCCCCGGTGGCGGCTGGCGCCTTACCGGGGCTACAAGCGCGTAACTTGCGGATTCTGTCGCCAGTCCTGCGGCAAAATCCGCGCCTCGATACCTCAAATCCGGCTCATCTCCGTATGCCCGGTGGCGCCTTTCTCCGGGAGTAAACCGTCACTCCAGCAAGGACGGGTCGGCGTCGATCATCATCTCCTTCATCTCTGCAAAATGCTGGCGTGAAAAGTCGGCGATCCCCTCCCAGTCCTGCGCGGTTTTCTCCGCCACCGCAGCGGAGAGCACTTTCAGCGGCTGCCCCGTTGACCAGGCGGTCACCAGAATCTGGCAGGCGCGCTCCAGAGTCCAGATATCATCGAAAGCCTCGCCAATTGACGGTGCGGTCACCAGTACGCCGTGGTTGCCCATCAGCAGCCGGCGCTTGTCGGCCAGCAGCGACGCCAGACGCGCGCCTTCCGCCGTGGTGTCCGCCATGCCGCCGTATAACCTATCGACGGCTACCCGATTGAAATAGCGCGCCGTGTTCTGATCGATCGGCGGGATATGCGGCGTCTCGAGGCAAGCAACGCTGGTGGTATACACCGGATGCAGGTGCAGCACCACCCGCACCTCCGGCAGGCGCTGGTGGATCTGCCCGTGAATCGCCCACGCCGTGGCGTCCACGTCCGCTCGCCGGGCGCAGGCTTCATCATCGGCGTCCAGCAGCAGCAGGTCGCTGGCGCGGATGCGCGAAAAGTGTTTCCACTTCGGATTCAGCAGGAATTTTTTGCCGTCCGCCGAGATGGCCGCGCTAAAGTGGTTGGCCACCGCTTCGTGCATCCCGAGATGGGCGATGATGCGAAAGGTCGCCGCCAGGTCGATACGCGTCTGTTCTTCATAAGAGCGGGCCATATGATTACTCCGCTTTCGGCATCAGAGTCTGCAGATCCTCTGGCGTCGGCGCCTGGAAGTTATATTTCTTCAGCAGCGCGGCGTATTCCGGCGTCGCGCTGTATTTCTTCAGCCCTTCCTCCAGCGCGGTTTTCACTTCGCTATTGCCTTTTTTCACCCCAAAGCCGTTGAGCACCGGATAGATCAAGGTTTCGGAAGAGATGATCACCCGATCGCCAAGCTTGTCGATCACGCCGCGCGCCACCGCCGCATCGGTGATTTGCGCCTCAACCGCCCGCGAGAGCAGCGCCTGGGTGGTTTGCGGGTCGGTGGTGTATTCACTGAGCGCTATCGGCTTCAGGCCCTTTTTCACGCAGTAGTCGGCGGAGAGCTTTTGCAGCTGCGCCAGCCATGACGTCGCCCCCATTGAACCAATTTTGTGGCCGCAAAACGCTTCCGGCGTTTTCGGCTGATAGTCGCTGCCTTTCAGCGCGAGGATCGCTTCGCCGCTTTTCAGATAGGGCACCATATCGATAACCTTCAGACGCTCGGCGGTGATGTACATCGACGAGTTGGTGATATCGAAGCGTCCGCCCTGCAAGCCCGGAATCAAATTCGGAAACCGGGTATCAATATTCACCGCCTCGCGGCCCATAGCTTTCGCCAGCCCGGCAAGAAACTCGATATCGAACCCTGCGGGCTTGTTGTTTTCCATATATTCATACGGGAAAAAGGTCATATCCGAACCGGCGGTGATTTTCCCCGGCTGCTGGAAGGCCTGAGTGCTAAAGGACGACAGGGCGCCAGCGGTGCAAAGGAGCAGGGCAGCAGGGCGGAAAGCTTTAAAACGTTTCATACAACCTCCAGAGAGTGGGCAAATTACATGCTGGCGCGATCGGTACCGGCCTGCTGGACGAAAAAGGATGAGCCGCGCGGTTTTTGCGGCAGGCGTAAATGATTCACGGTACTGCGCACCAGGCCGCTCTCTTCCCCGGCAACCATCTGCCCGGCGTGCGCGCTGGGCAGCGGATTTTCGCCGTACGGCAGGGCATCTTCCGCCGCGTAGACGCTGATAAACAGCGTCCGCGGCAGGTCGGTTTCATTGGGGCTGGAGGCGTGGAGCAGACGAGTATGCATAAAGCACACCGATCCCGCCGCGCCAAAACAGGCCTGCGGCTGCTGGCAGTGGGTCGCTTCAACCTCCCGATCCACGGCGCCGGTAAAACGATCGTTTTGCCAGTGAGACCACAGCGGTCCCCGATGGCTTCCCGGTACCACGTTGAGCGGACCGTTCTCCGGCGTCACTTCGCTGACCATCAGCAGGGCGGTGATGATGTCGTCGTTGCTGTGGGGGGTAAACAGAAAATCCTGGTGCCACTTCACCTGCGTGGCGGTGTGCGGCAGCTTGGAGTTGATTTTGCTGTGATGGAAGCGGGTCCCGCTGCCGCCGATCAGCTGGCCGGCAATCGCCGCCATTCTCGAATCAAGCGCGGCGTGGCGGTAGGCGGCGGAAATCTCCGTGGGGGAACTCACCCGGCGCAGCGACGGATGATGGGGCGCGTGGTCGCTTTCGAGGTCGAAACGCGGCCGACCGTCCAGGGTTTCGCCCCACACCTCGCTATGCTGTCGGCTCTCTTCGACCCAGGCGTCGAAATCGGCCTGCAGCAGCGCGACTTCCTCGGCGGAAAGCACCTCTTCGACAACCAGAAAACCCTGCTGATGAAACTGTTCGATTTGCCACTGCGCGATCATATTTTTCTCCTTTCGGGAACGGAGGCGTTAAGCCAAAGAGACATCTTTCAGGAAGGCGTCCACGCGCGGATGCTGGCCGTCGCGCATTGCCTGAGGCGTGTCGTCGCAGACCACGCGTCCTTTTTCCATAAACACAATTCGATCGGAAACCTTAAAGGCGAAGTTCATTTCATGGGTGACGATCACCATGGTGATGCCTTCATGGGCCAGCGATTCGATAACCTGCAGAACCTCGTTAACTTTTTCCGGATCCAGCGCCGAGGTGGGCTCATCGAACAGCATAATTTGTGGGCGCATCATCAGGGCGCGGGCAATCGCTACCCGCTGCTGCTGGCCGCCGGAAAGCTGATGCGGATATTTCCACGCGTGTTCCAGCATGCCGACTTTATGCAGCAGTTCGCAGGCGTGCTGCTTCAGCTCGCTTTCGCTGGCCAGATGGTGATAGCGAGGCGCCAGCAGCAGGTTGCCGAGTACGGTCAGGTGGGGGAACAGGTTGAAGCTCTGGAAGACCATGCCGATATTCTGGCGATGCTCGCTGTTCTCCATAAAACGCGGCTTCTGCTGCCCCTGGCGGTCAAGGTGAATAAAGGGCTGGCCGTTGATTTTGATCTCGCCGTTATCAATCTGCTCAAGGCCGTTCAGCAGGCGGATCAGCGTGGTTTTACCGGAGCCGGACGGGCCGATGACGGAGACCACTTCGCCGGGCTGAATTTGCAGGCTGACGGCGCCCAGCACTTCGACATTGTTATAGGCTTTATGCAGCTTTGACGCCTGTAGCGCCGGTTCCTGCGCGACGCTAACGCTGCGGGCCGTTGCCGGACGCCGCGCGGTGGCCAGCTGCTGCATTTCTTCATCCACCGGTCGCGTGGTTTTACGCTGGGTGACGTCGAGCCAGGTCTCGAGGCGCTTAAGCAGGAAATCAAACACCGTGACGATCAGGATGTAGTAAAACGCCACCGCCGCCATGGTCTCCATGACGAGGAAATTCTGCGAATAGAGCCGCTGGCCGACCATTAAGATCTCGGTCAGGGAGATAACCGACACCAGCGAGCTGAGCTTGACGATGGCGATATACTCATTAGCCAGCGCCGGCAGGGCGACGCGCAGCGCCTGCGGGATCACCACACGCCACTGGGTGCCGGCATAGCGCAGCCCGAGCGCGCGGGCGGCTTCGCTCTGTCCTTTCGGAATCGACAGCAGTCCGCCGCGATGAATTTCAGCAATATAGGCGGCTTCGCTCAGCACCATCGCCAGCAGTCCGGCCCAGAACGGGTCGTTAAGCACCGGGGCGAAGGCGGGCAGCGCCTGCGGCATGTTGTAAACAAAAATCAGCAGCACCAGCAGCGGCATGCTGCGAAACAGCCAGATATAGAGGCGGGCAGGCGCGTTAAACAGCTTGCGCGGCGACTGTTTGGCCAGCGCCAGAATAAACCCCAGCACAATACTGAAAGCCCAGGTCAGCAAACTTAATTTGATGACGGTCCAGGTGGCCTGCCAGAAATCGACATCGCTGAGCAGGCTTAACATATAGTTCCAGTTAAACGTCATGGGCTATTTCACTCGCCATAATTAACGGAAATTAAGGCGATTCCCCTGTTCTAAAATGGGGAGCCGCCGGCGTTCATCTTGCCATGACACTATGCTGGCACTCTTCGACCGGTGGCAATTAGTAAATTTTTGGCCTTTAAGTTTAAAAAAACTATACAGCTATATTAACCTCAGGGAATTTAACGCAATTAATGAGAAACAGCATTGAAACAACTTAAAAACAATCACCCTTATTTTTAAACCTGATTTTTCGTAAAATGACAATTTGTGCAATATTGGGGCGCGCCGCGGGCGAATAAGGTGCAGGGCGATGCTTTATGGTGCAATACGCGAAATCAGGCAAAAAAGAGGGTGGTTTATTAAATAGAAACGACGGCTATTTGCCGACGAGGCAAAGCGCAAACGGCATGGCACGATGCTTGCAGGCTGCTTATCGTAAAACTAAGCCCGTTCGTAATAAGACAATATTTTATCAATGGTGAAGCGATGAACCGATTTACCCTCAAACAGCTTAAATATTTCGTGACGGTGGTGGAAACGGAGAGTATCGCTGAGGCTTCCCGTCAGCTGCACATTGCCCAGCCGTCGATCTCTATTGCGATTAAAAACCTCGAAAGTACCTTCGACCAGCAGCTGTTTATTCGTCACCATGCGCAGGGCGTATCCCTGACCTCAAGCGGGCGGCGCTTCTACGATAAAGCCAAAGAGCTGCTGCGGTTGTCCTATGAGTTTGAGCAGAACTCGCGGGCGGATAAAGAGCTGGTATCCGGGACGATTTCCGTCGGCTGCTTTGAATCCGTCGCGCCGCTGTATATGCCAAAACTGGTAGCGGGATTTAAAAAAATGTATCCCGAAATTACTCTCCAGCTCTACGACGGCGAACAGCATGAACTGATGCACGGTCTGCACCGCGGACGCTTCGATCTGGCGCTGGTCTACGACCTGGAACTGGGTCACTCCATTCATAAAGAGCTGCTGAACGCCCCGCATAAACCCTATGCTTTGCTGCCCGCTTCTCATCCGCTGGCGCAGAAAAAATGCGTCACGCTCCAGGAATTAAGCCGGGAACCGATGATTTTGCTCGATGCGGTCCCCAGCAAAAACTATTTTGTCTCGATATTTAAAGAGAAAGGTTATCACCCGGAAGTGGCCTACAGTTCGCCGTCCATAGAAATGGTGCGCTGTATGGTCGGGCAGGGATTAGGCTTTTCGGTACTGGTTACCCGTCCGCTGTGCGATATGACCTATGACGGCGAAAAGCTGGTGCAGCTGGATATTGCCGACGAAATGCCCGCATCGACATTAATTATGGCGCATCTTGCCAATAATGAACCCACGCGTCCGACGCAGCTATTTATGGATTATTGCCGCAGCATAGAATTAACGCCGCATCAGCACGCGTAATTTAATTAACGCGACCGCAAGCGTTATTTTCTTGTCGCGTTATTCAGCCTCGTAAATTTCTATTCAGACGATCGTTTTATAATAATTTACCATTTCATCACACTTACTTAACCTGAGTTCTGTCAATCCCGGCGGATAAGCCGGACAACCGTGCTTGAAGGACACAGATATGACAGAGCAGATTACAGAGATCGATACCCTGGTGGTAGGCGCGGGGCAGGCGGGCGTCGCCATGAGCGAGCATCTGACGCATCACGGCATTCCGCATCTGGTGCTGGAAAAAAAGCGCATCGCTGAGGCCTGGCGCAGCGGCCGCTGGGATTCGCTGGTGGCCAACGGCCCGGCCTGGCACGACCGGTTTCCCGGCATGACCTTTCCCGGCTGCGACGCCGACAGCTTTGTCGCCAAAGAGCAGATCGCCGACTACTTCGCCGCGTATGCCAAAACCTTTAATGCACCGATCAAAACCGGCGTTGAGGTCTTTAGCGCCGAGCGTTTAAACGGCCGTCCGGGGTTTCGCGTGGAAACGTCACTGGGCGTGATTGAGGCGCAGCGTATCGTCGCCGCCACCGGGCCGTTCCAGCGCCCGGTGATACCGGCCATCGCGCCGCAGGATAGCGCTGTACAGCAGATTCATTCCGCACACTATTTCAACCCGCAGCAGCTTCCGGAAGGCGGCGTGCTGGTGGTTGGCGCGGGGTCGTCCGGCGTGCAAATCGCCGATGAGCTCCGCCGGGCGGGGCGCGCGGTATGGCTCTCCGTTGGCGCGCACGATCGCCCGCCGCGCCGCTACCGCCAGCGCGATTTTTGCTGGTGGCTGGGGGTGTTAGGGCTGTGGGATGCGGCGGCCAATCAGCCCGGCAAAGAGCACGTGACGATTGCGGTCAGCGGCGCGCGCGGCGGTCATACCGTTGATTTTCGCCAACTGGCGCACCAGGGAATTACCCTGGTCGGACAGACGCACGGCTTTACCGAGGGCAAAGCCGTTTTCCGTGCCGATCTGGCGGACAACATTCGTCTTGGCGACGCCTCCTATCTGGCGCTGCTCGACGCCGCGGATGAGTATATCGCCCGCAACGGGCTGTCGCTGCCGGAAGAGCCGGAAGCGCGCTTTTTCCTGCCCGACCCCGATTGCCTGACCCAGCCCCTCACCGAGCTCGACCTGGCAGCCGCGGGGGTGAGCTGCATTATCTGGGCTACCGGCTATACCACCGATTACCGCTGGCTGAAGGTCAACGCCTTTAATGAACAGCAGCGCCCGCAGCACCACCGCGGCGTCGCCAGCGAACCGGGGGTCTATTTCCTCGGTCTGCCGTGGCTCTCCCGCCGTGGCTCAACCTTTATCTGGGGCGTCTGGCACGATGCGAAATATATCGCCGACCAGATTGCCATTCAGCGCCAGTATCAACGCTATCAACCTTCCTGCTAATGCCTGATTTGAGGACGTAACCTATGCCAACCCATACCCGTATTCGGATGTTTAACACCAAAGAAACCTATCCCAATCAGACGCTCAATAACGATCTGTGCCAGGCGGTGCGCGCGGGAAACACCGTGTACGTTCGCGGCCAGGTGGGTACCGATTTTGACGGCAATCTGATTGGGCTGGGCGACGCGCGTGCCCAGGCGGAACAGGCGATGAAGAACGTTAAACAGCTGCTGGAAGAGGCTGGCAGCGATCTGACGCATATTGTGAAAACGACGACCTATCTGATCGACCCGCGCTACCGTGAACCGGTGTACCAGGAGGTGGGGAAATGGCTCAAAGGCGTGTTTCCCATTTCGACCGGCGTGGTGGTATCGGCTCTCGCGCAGCCGCAGTGGCTGATGGAAATTGACGTCACGGCGGTGATCCCTGACGACTGGCATGCGCAGGAGGCACCATGACCCTCTCTATTTCCGCCCTGTGCCCGGAGTCAGGTCAACTGGGCATTGCGATTAGCTCATCCAGCATTGCCGTTGGCGCCCGCTGCCCGTGGCTGCTGGCGGGCGTTGGCGCGGTGTCCAGCCAGAACATCACGCTGCCCGCGCTCGGACCGCAGATCCTTGCCGGGCTTGAGGCGGGGCTCACGCCGCAGCAGGCCCTGACGCAGGCGCTGGGCGAAGACCGGTTTAGCGATTATCGCCAGGTGGCGGTCATCGACGCCAGCGGCGAGAGCGCCGTGTTCAGCGGCGAACATACGCTCGGCATCTGGCAGCTGGCGCAGGGCGAGAACTGCGTGGCGGCGGGGAATATGCTGGCCAACCCGCAGGTGATTACCGCCATGACGGCGGCGTTCGAAGCCGCCAGCGGCGAACTGGCCAGCCGCCTGATTGCGGCTCTGCAGGCGGGTATCGATGCGGGCGGCGAAGCCGGGCCGGAGCACTCGGCGGCGCTTAAAGTCGTGGAGGATTACGCCTGGCCAGTGGTGGATTTACGCGTCGACTGGGCGGAAGAACGCCCGGTAGCGGCGCTGGAAGCGCTGTGGCTGGCCTACGAGCCGCAGATGGAAGCGTATATCACCCGCGCGCTTGACCCGCGCGAAGCGCCGACCTACGGGGTGCCGGGCGATGAATAACCGCGTGCGTGAGATCCTCGGCGCGCTGCTGGCGTTTGATACCACCAGCCGCGAGTCGAATCTGGCGCTGATTGCCTGGATCGGCGACTTTCTGCGCGCGCGCGGCGTGACGTCGCAGCTGTTTTATGACGACGAAGGGCGCAAGGCAAACCTCTATGCCCGCCTTGGGCCAACCGGCCCCGGCGGGGTGATGCTCTCCGGCCATACCGACGTGGTGCCGGTGGATGGTCAGGCGTGGACGGTGCCGCCGTTCGCCCTTACCGAACGCGACGGGCGCTACTACGGTCGCGGCAGCGCGGATATGAAAGGGTTTATCGCCTGCGTGCTGGCGTCGCTGGAGGCGTTTCTTGCCGCGCCGCTGCGGATGCCTCTGCACCTGGGGTTCTCTTATGATGAGGAGGTTGGCTGCCTGGGCGTGCGCAGTCTGGTGGATTTTCTCCGCGCCTCCGCCGGCAAACCGGCGCTGTGCATTATCGGCGAGCCGACCGACATGCGCCCGGTCTACGGCCATAAAGGCAAGCTCGCGGTGCGCTGCCGCGTGGAAGGACACGCCTGCCACTCGGCCTACGCCCCGGAAGGAGTTAACGCGATCAGCTACGCGGCCAGGCTGATTTCCCGGCTGGACGCGCTGGGTGAAAGCCTTGCGCAGCAGCAGGATAGCCGGTTTTCGCCGCCCTCGGGCACGCTGCAGGTGGGGACGATTCACGGCGGCGCGGCGCTGAATATCGTTCCGCAATCCTGCTGGTTCGACTTTGAAATTCGCTATTTACCCGGCACGCGCCCGCAGGCCGTGACCGACGCCCTGGGCGATTATGCCCGCGAGCAGCTGCTTCCGGCGATGCGCAAGGTGGCGCAGCGCAGCGATATTCATTTCCAGACGCTGAGCCACTATCCGGGGCTGCTGAGCGACCCGCAGTCAGAGTTCGCCCGCTGGCTGGCGCAGTGGTGCGGCAGCGATGATTTCACCACCGTCGCCTACGGTACCGAAGGCGGCCTGTTTGACGAGGCGGGCGTTGCGACGCTGATCTGCGGGCCGGGCAGCATGGCTCAGGGCCACAAGGCGGACGAATATATCAGCATCCCCCAGACCGAACGCTGTATGGCGATGCTGGAAAACCTTTGCGCCTGGATGCGCGCCGATCCCTCCGATTCTCTTCGCTGATTTATCAACACAGGATGGCGACTATGCAAAACCCGAACTCCCCGCTTATTGATCAACAGACCATCGACCGCTGGCAGGCCGACGGCGTCGTGCTACTTAAAGGCGTGTTCACGCCGTGGATCGAGAGCCTGTCGCGCGGCGTCGCCGCGCTGATGGCGAACCCCAGCGAGTACGGTCACGCGCGAACGGTGATCCCCGAGGACGGCTCGGCGCCGTTTTTTCAGGACTATTGCAACTGGCAACGAATCCCGGAATTTCGCGATTTTGTTTTTCAGTCGCCGGCGGCGGAGATCGCCGCGGCGCTGATGGGGTCGCAGACGGCGAAGTTTTTCCACGAGCACACGCTGGTGAAACAGCCCGGCGGCAGTACGGTAACGCCATGGCACCACGATCAGCCCTATTACTGCGTGGAGGGGCGGCAGAATGTCAGCCTGTGGATCCCGCTCGATCCGGTAGCGGAGACGATTTCTCTGCGCTGTATTCGCGGTTCCCATCGCTGGGACGATGAGTTCAGCCCAACGCGGTTTAACGGTTCAAAGCTCTATTCCCATTCGCGCTTTAAAGAGCTGCCGGACATTGATGCCCATCAGGAGGATTACGATATCGTCAGCTGGGCGCTGGAGCCGGGCGATGCGGTCGCTTTTCATTTCCGCACGCTGCATGGGGCAAAGGGCAATTCAACCGCCCGCGCGCGGCGGGTATTTTCCGCCCGTTGGGTAGGGGATGATGCGACATTCGCCGACCGTGGCGGCGTGACGTCGCCGCCGTTTCCGGGGCTTAAGCTTCGCGACGGAGAGCCGCTTGTCGCCGATGAGTTTCCGCAGGTCTGGCCGCGGTAGCGGCGGCAGGGCGGGCGAGGCCCCGCCCATCTTGCGGCGAAAGGTTTTCACTCACTGACTGAGGGAATTGAAGCTCCTTAATTTTTTGCTGTAAGGGCTAAGGGGGAAAATTGATATGACTCGGTTACTCGTGGTTATGATCTCTTAGAAAGACGGTCAGTACGTCCTTGGGTGGGGTTACACCACTTTCTGAAAGTAGCCAACCTACAGCGCCGCGATGATATGTTCCGTGAAACAGCACATGATTGAGCATATCGACCGCCTTCATCTCACCCGGTCCGCCATCGACAAACTGGAATTTAATGGTTTCAGCAAGGTCAACGGGGGACATAGCATTGACGTATTGAATATACCAGTCTGTACATTCAGTCATCGTTCTCAGAAGCTCATCGGCAGAGGGCGTCTCTGGCGTGTTCAGTGCGGTGTAGGAGTGCTTCTGGCCGGTAATGTTAGCGCGGAAGATCATATCAACCACATGTATGTGATTCATTAATCTGAGCGTCAGATGGTGTTTTTCTGCATTCGCAGACGCATCAATTCTTTTAATCGCTTGTAGCGTTTCAATATCTATCCAGCGTTTGTATCTAAACAGCGTAGCTATTTTGTCAGTACCCATGCGTCACCTCTTTTATCTATTTTGTGATTATATCAGTAACATTCAGTACCGCTGGCAGGGCGGTACTATTGCTTTAGCGTAGGCCGCCGTCAGGTTTATATGCCGTTTATGACGTCAGCCGATAGTGCGACTGCACCAGTCCCGAAGGGAAGCTGCGGCTTGATAACAGCGTCAAATCGATATCCCTGGTCAGGGATCCGAACAATGGTTTTCCCGAACCGAGCAGGACAGGAACGGTCGTGATAACGATATCGGCGACCAGACCTTCACGCAGGAACGACTGTATTACCTGCCCGCCATCCAGATAGACGCGATGCGCGTTTTGCGCCGCCAGGTCAGCAAGCACTTCCCCCGGCGTGCGGCTTGAGAGCTGCACTTTGCCCTTCAGCGCCTCGGGAATGGCGGTATCGGTTAGCTGTCGGGAGAGAACCAGCACGGGTCGATCGTAAGGCCATTGGTCAAAAGTCAGCGCTTTCTCATAGCTCCCCCGGCCCATCACGATCCAATCTTTGTCCGCGATGAATGCGGCATAGCCATGATCTTCTGTTGGGTCATCGCGCTGCAACAGCCAGTCGATATCGCCATCCTGTCGGGCGATATAACCATCAAGACTGACCGCGATAAAAACATGTGTGGTGACCATCAAGTGCTCCGTATACAGCTTATATTTATGCCGTTGAGTTTAGGGGGAGGTGTTTTGTCCACATAATATGATTCAAGCTTTTCCAGCCAAAATATTCAACATGCGGCGCAATGGTTCCGCTGCTCCCCACAATAGCTGATCGCCGACCGTCAGGACCGAGTAGATCGGTTCATTGTTTAGCGACATTTTCTTGTAACGACCAATACCCACCTTAAGCGAACCGCTGATACAGGCCGGTGTCAGGGTACTGACACTCTCTTCCTTGTTATTGGGCACATAGTTAACCCAGGGGTGGGAATTCATCACTAATTCGGCAAATTCCTCTTCGTTGACTTCACGCTTGAGCTTAAGGGTTATAGCAGCGCTGTGGCAGCGGATCACGCCGACGCGTATGCATAAGCCGTTTACCGGGATCGTACCGGGAGACAGGCCTAAAATTTTGTTGGTTTCCGCCTCACCTTTCCATTCTTCACGGCTATTGCCATCGCCTAAATCGCTGTCAATCCAGGGAATGATGCTGCCCATCAAAGGTGCACCGAAGTTCTGGGTCGGCATATCAGCGCTGTTAATCAATTCACTGACCTTATTAACTAACGGAAGCACTGAACCTGAGGATGCCAGCTCATCCGGAGATAAATGGCGGCTTATGTAAGCACTTTGCGCAATGAGTTCCCGTACATACTGTGCACCAGCACCCGATGCGGACTGGTAGGTCATCACACTCATCCATTCGATCAAGTCAGCCTTTATCAACCCAGCCAGCCCCATAAGACTCAGCGTAATGGAACAGTTGCCGCCGACAAAAAGTTTAATACCTTCTTTAATTGCACGATCGATATTGTTGCGGTTGACGGGGTCGAGAATAATGCAGGCTTTCTCATCCATCCGCAGCGCTGAAGCCGCGTCAATCCAGTAGCCTTCCCAGCCATGGTTAAGCAAAGCAGGGTATATTGCTTTGGTATAATCCCCGCCCTGGCAGGTGATGATGATGTCCATTTCGGCCAGCGCACTTACAGAATTAGCATCTTTAAGTGTGTAGCTGACGCCATCAATGACAGGACCGGCGGCTCCTGCACTGGAGGTGCTGAAAAAATGCGCTGATATATTGTCGAAGTCGTTCTCTTCGATCATTCGCTGTAGCAAAACAGAACCGACCATTCCTCGCCAACCAACAATGCCAACCTGCTTCATTTGCTTAATCCTGATTACGTTATGAGAATGTTAATTTTCTTCGGAGCACGTTATATCTCATTCCAAATTAAAGGTCATTACGAACAACATCCGATTCCATCATTATTAAAATCTTTCATCTGGCATCAGCGATTTTTATCTCTTTCACAGCTAAAAAATCATAACCTGTTGACCTGCGGCATTTGTATTTAAAGGCAAGAACAGGCGTAAGACATCCGCTTCTGGCACACAACAGCCAGACTGAACAAAGCCAGGGTTTGCAATGAGCGGGGAGCGGACGCTGGTTTACCGCGCCTTGTCATGGTAAATATCTGGCAGCAAGAGCCGTGCTTCGTTCAGTTAATATAGTGGAATCGATTTTTATTTGAGGTTATAGGGAAAAGCCGCTCTATGATCTTTTCTGTCCCTGATAGTTAATGAATAAGTAATAAATGAAGGTTAGCAAATAATGAAGTCAGTTCAGCCAACAATGATTGCCGCCGCCGAAACTCGCGGCGGTAGGGGAGTAATGGTGACTGACTCCTGATAAAACAGATTCTCACGCCCCGCCAAACCTGACGGGGAAGGAAATCTCTCCGTTCAGAACGTTCTGAGACGTCAGGAGGCGCGACTATAGTCTATCCAGCTCATGTACAGTACGTTCATTGACGATATTGCCCGTATTCAGCGTCGTTTTTGGCTCAAGTAAAACGACGCAGCACTCTTCAGTTAACGCTTCAGGACAATGCTCGGTTCCTTTCGGCACAATGATAAACTCACCCGCTTCAAGCACGATATCGCCCGTTCTTAACCCCATTCGCAAGCGGCCGCTGATAACAAGAAAAAGCTCGTCCTCATGCTCATGATGATGCCAGTCAAACTTTCCGGCTAACTTAGCCAGTTTGACATACTCGTTATTAATTTCGCCGACAATTTTGGGGCTCCAGCATTCGCTGAACAGAGCAAAACTTTCTTTTAAATTAACTTTATGCACTCATCTTCTCCGTCACATATATAATCCAGATGGATTTATTTGGCATAGTAAAAGAACCGACAATGGTAGCGCGGTGCGCTACCGGAAGGTTGATATTCATTGCTAAAAAAACTCCGGCGGACCAAAGATAAATTGGCCGTAACATGGCCAGCTTTCTGGCGCTAACAACTGCTTCGCATTGCGGAAAATACAGCGCAGGGAAGCCGGTGCTGTTGTTCGAAATAACAATACAGTCAGCCCGCACGCAGAACAATGGGTTTCCCGGTTACGGGCGCAATAATTTATCAATACGAAATCAGTCGGCTGAATTTACTTCATTTTATTTATAAAAGAATTTTCCGCCTGGCTTTCAGGAGAGCGTTTTTGTTTCTTTAAGTGAACACATGTCCGCTCTTCGGCATTTTATCAGAGGGCTCCTGGCCAGGTAATCGCGTAGAGGAGTTAACCTGGCTCGAGGTGAGTCATCACCACCGTTGCGCTAATCGCCGTCTCTTTTGAGCTGTATGTGTGCGCAACCTGCGCGGAGAAAGCGTAAAAATCCACGGGTTCTAATGTGATGACTTCGTACTGACTAAAGCGCAGATGCAGGGTGCCGCTGTGAACCAGAATATGTTCATGCGACCCGTCTGAATGCCCGGGGCTGTGGATGGTGACCTGCGGCTCCATTTGCAGCAACCATATCTCGGAGGTATTGCCGGGGCCGATGCGGAATTTCATCATTTGTGAATATTCGCCCGGTGCGGGACGATGCTTATCAAAACAGGGATATATCCTGCTGCCGCCGCTCAGTAAATCGCCAACCGGTAAACGTAATGCAGTGGCGATAGCGTCCAACGTATCGACACGGGGGCTGGAAAATCCTGACTCCAGTTTGGATAATGCCCCCTTTGAAACCCCTGACAATTTAGACAGGTCGTTTAACGAAATCCCCCGTGACTGCCGCAGTCGTCTTATTTTATTGCCGATATTTAATGACAACGCAGCAGGTTTATCGTGTCCTGAATCAGCCATTATTGCGACCCTCCCCGAGCGTGGCTTTCTCATATGAATAAATGCCCGCCCAGTTGTGATCGCGGTAAGGACATGACGATGCTGTCGCCGGCCTGATATAGCATAGCTGCATCAACAGGCAGCAATTTATCACGCGCCCGCAATGCCTGGATACTCTATTTATCCATTCAGATGACCCCCCCTGGGGTTTACAGACTCATGAGGGGCCGCCTGAAAAACGGGAAATATGGCACATCAAGTAAAAATTTTAGCGCTCAGATGTTGATGGGCTGCTTTGAACGATAAGCCGGTCTCCAATGATTTGTATCAGACTCTCTGACGAGAGTTCCATTGGTCGCGAGTGGTTTCCCGGATAGCGGTGTTTGTCCTGGGATTTGAGTATTGGCGGCATCTTCCACGATAGTTTTACATTCCGGCCATGTAAGCGGCCGGAAGTATCGTTTAAACCCGTTCAGAATACGCTTTCAGCATGGCAAGGAGCGCCCGTCGTGCCGCATCGTCCGCGATATTTTCAGGCAGCGCATCAGCGCGCAGATTGATATAAGCGTCAACCGCCTTTCTGATGGCGATGCTGACGGAGTCACGATCGTGCGTGGCCAGCGTGGAGGTCAGCAGGCCCTCAGGATCGATATTGTGGCATTCAATGCGGCGAACCCCACGCTGCGGTAGATTGGCGCGGCGGTACAGCATCGGTCCCAGCACTTGCTCCCGGAAGAATGACAGCATACCCATCGCTTCGAAAAGTTCGCCCCTTCCCAGTTTAACCACCGCATAATGAAGCCAGATCCAGGCTCGGGACTCAAACCACTCCGGCGTCATGTCAGGCCACTGGGCACGAAATTGTGCCAGATGTCGCTCCAGGGCATGGCGATCGCGAGAAAATAACACTACCGGCTCCTCAACGCGTTGAGTGAGCATGTCCAGGGTGACAAATTTCAGATCGACATGGAGGAGTTCAGGGCCATACAGGCATATCAGCAGGCGAGGCTCTCCGACATGTTCCCCGGTGAACGCATGCAGCAGGTTGCCTGCAGTTCCGGCGAACGCCACACGCTGCGCCATGATTTCATCATAGTAAAGAGGGTCTACTACAACGACAAAATCCAAATCGGAGTATTTATCAAATCCGCCATGAATAAGCGATCCGCCCGCGAGCAGGGAGTGAATCCGGGCGTCAGACTGAACGTTAAGCTTGAGTTGCTCTGCAAAACTTCTGTGTAAATCGGGTAACGTACTAAGCATACTTTTTCCTGTTCACAAAAAATACAAAGCATTATAGAATATCGAGTTCGGTATATTCGGGCCAGATATTTTTGCAGGAAGCGTCGTTTCCTCATTGAGTCTCGGGTCCACTATGGGTGGATAGCCTGAGCCACGTAGCCCGATCCTCCGCTACGCCCGCCGTCAGGGCTTTCAGGCAGGATGGAAACGCTGGCGGATAGTCCCGCCACCAGTTCAATCCCTTCCGGTATCTTATCTAACTGAATACGAACGGGGACTCGCTGCGCAAGTCGCACCCAGCTGAAGGTGGGATTGACATCCGGTAGTCCCAGCCCGCCGGTCTCGTCATTGCTATCATCGATCCCCCGGCCGATACTCTCCACGTGCCCGGTGATGAGCGGGTCAAACCCCATCAGAGAAATGTGTGCGGCGCTCCCGACGCGAATATGACGCAGCTTAGTCTCTTCAAAATAGCCCACCACCCAGAAACTGTGCGCATCGACCACGGCGATCTTTGTCTCCCCCGCCGCGGCGTAGTCGCCGGGGCGGAGCCGAAGATGCGTCACGTAGCCGGTAACCGGGGCGCGCACCGTTGCATGGGATAAATTCAGCTGCGCCAGTTCCAGCGCAGCCAGCGCCCCCTGATAATTGGCCGCCGCGACGCGCGCTGCGCTGCCTGTTTGCTGGATATCCTCGCCGGAAATGACCCCTTTGATGAGCGCGCGTCGCCGGGCGGCATCCTGGCGCATCAGCATTTCATGACGTTTTGCTTCGACGTCGGCCTGCGCGCTGAGCACCGCCAGCTTCAGCCAGCGCGGGTCGATGGCATAAAGCACATCGCCGCGGTTAACCCACTGATTATCCCGCACCGCCACGCTGCTCACCGGCCCGGAAACATCCGGCGCAATCTGCACCACATCTGCCCGAACCCGGCCATCGCGCGTCCAGGGCGTCTGCGCATACTGTTTCCAGAAAATAAACGCCACGCAGGCCGCTACCGCTACTGCGATTAACGTCAGCGCGTAACGGCCCAGCAAAGAGAAAAAAGATTTCATGCGAATAACCCCAGTGTGGTCAGGCCCTGCAAAAGCAGGAAAAAGGTCACGATATAGGTTGAAACATCAAGCAGCGGGCGTAAGGGCAAGCGGCGGTAAAGCCTGCTGCAGGAGAAAAGCGGTACGAGTAACAGCGTACAGACCAGGGCAATGAGCGCGGTCAGCAGCAGTCCGGGGATAAAAACGCCCCCGATATTGATGTCATTTATCATGGGTGGGTTCCTCGTTCTGCGTCCGTAACGCGCAGTGCAGATCGACCAGTCGGTCGATAAACCGGCATGATTGTTCATCCCTCGCGGGCAAGCAGCTGCCCACCATGGCGGCAATGCGCTCGCGTAAGGCTTCGGTCTCCGTTGCGCGGGTAAGACGAGAAAGGACATCGTGGATATCGCTGCCGGCGGGCGTTTCGCAACGGCGCAGGCGCATCACGCAGAGGCCTATGCGCAGAAAGTGCACCAGGCGATCGAGCGCCCGGGCGGAGGACTGCCCGCTGCGCGGCAAGCGTGGTAGCAGCAGGGCGGCCCGGTCGATCATCAGATTGGTCCAGTGCGTTTCATCGCCTTTAAATACGCCGCTCACGCTGCGGCGAATATCGCGTTGGCACAGTTTCAGCAGACGCTTTATCGCCGCGTCCGCCTGTACGGTTTGCAGCAGACTCATGCCGATAACCGCAAAGCCGGTCGCGAAAAACAGGGCGATCGCGGTGTTGGCCGCGTCGGCGAAGTCGCCGCTGTAGCGCGCGCCCAGCTCGCACAGTACCGGCAGCGTCAGGGTTATCCCCATGGCCATAAAGGTCGTGGGGGGCCGCGCCTGCAGCGATCCGGCAAGCAGATAGACCGGGGCAAGCACCGCCACCAGCACGGGGAAATCGCTGAGCGGAGGAAGCAGGGCGAAGCTATAGATAAGGCTTATCACTACGCCCCAGACAGAGCCGATAATATATTTCACAATATGCGGGGCCGGCGTGTCGAAACTGCCAAACAGCGTGCAGCAAACCCCGAGAATCGACACCGCCGTGCCGCCATCGGGCCAGGCAGAGTAAATCCATAGCAGACAGCCGCTCAGAATGATGACAAAAGCGCCCAGCGCCGTGCGGGCGGCGCTGAGGGGATCGCGATGGAAAACGTATCCTGTCGCCGCACGATCTTCCGCCTGCGCTGGCGCAGGTCTGGCGTGATGAATGGCCTCCGAAAGCCGCTCACACTGTTGCAGGAGGGTAATCAACTCAGCGATGTAGCGTAAGAAATTTACCCGCAGCGCATCTTCAAAGGTCAGCGCCTGCGCCGCGAGCCGCCGCGCTAACTGGGCGCTGCGCTGGTGCAGCGCTTCTGCGGCGTTTTTGCGTTGGCCGGTATCGTCGCAGGTCAGCCAGACCTGCACGTCATTCAGTAGAGTCTGCATCGCGGCGGGCATCTCGGCGATGGTCTGCAAACGATCGCGTACTTCGCCGTTGACAATCACTAACCGCGCCAGCCTGTCATGGAGCGCTTTCCTGGCCTGGCGGGCCGGAACCGAAAGGGCAAAATCATACGGGATATGGTGGCTGATGCCCTGCAGAAACTGTAGCGCCAGCGCCAGATGCAGCGGCTCTGACTGCGCGTCGGCCTTGCCTGCCAGGGTGTCGGCAATCCGCTGGCGCGCGGCGTGCAGCGTCTGGGCTAATTTGCTGTTGAACAGCCCTGATATCCGGGCAGGTAAAATGTAGCGGTGAATCAGCGCGGCGCAGACGATACCGATAGCGATTTCCTGTACCCGGATGAGGGCGATGTTAAACACCGTGCCGGGATCGGCGACGGCGGGAAAACCAATCAGGCTTGCGGTATAACCGGCCAGCACAAAGGCATAGGCGCGGGGCGTGCGTTCAAGCAGGGATAAATAGAGGCAGAAGGTGATCCAGCCAGCCAGAATCACGCTACAGAGAATTGGCGTATTCACAAACGTCGGCACAATCAATACCGTGGCCCCCGCGCCGGCCACGGTACCGGCCAGGCGATAAAGGCTTCTGCTCAGGGACGCGCCCACCGAGGTTTGCGACACGATGTAGACGGTGATGATGGCCCATGAGGGCCGTTCAAGGCCAATCGCCAGGGCAACGTAATAGGCGAGCATCGCGGCGGCAAAACTCCTGACGGAATAGAGCAGGGCATGGGCGTCGCTCAGCAGCGAGGGAGAGGCTATGCGGCCTGACCAACGGCTTATCGCGTGTAAAAAACGGCTGTGATGGGAAGTTAATGTGCTCATGCCGGGAATTATTCCCGCTTTGCGCGTCTCCTTAAATACTCTATTCTGTCAAAAAATACCTAAATGTTGCCAATGAGATGCCAACCAGACTTGCCCATACCCTGTTTGATCCCGATAGCACGCCGAGCCCTGCCGTCGCGCGGCATATTGATTTCGTTGATTACGCGGCAGAAGTGCCGGTTCATACCCACCGTAAGGGACAACTGATCGTTGCCCTCTATGGGGCGGTGATTTGTCGTGTGGAAAACGATATCTGGATAGTGCCGCCAGACTGCGCGGTGTGGATCCCCGGCGGGATCCCGCACAGCGCCAAAGCGACCTGGAATGCGCATCTCAACTATTTGTTTATTGAACCCGGCGCCGCCGCGCTGCCGGAGAAATGCTGCACGCTGGCGATTTCGCCGCTGATTAAAGCGTTAGTTGACCGCTTAACGAATGCGGACGTCGATTACGCCGCGGAGAGCCATGTCGGCAGGCTGACCAGAGTGACGCTCGATGAGCTGGCCACCATGCCGCAGCAGAAACTGAGCCTGCCGGTTTCGGCGCATCCTAAGATCCGCGCCATGGCGGATGCGCTGGTCAGCCACCCGGAGGATCGCAGCACCTTTAAAGTTTGGGCGAAACGGCTGGCGCTCAGCGAGCGCTCATTAGCGCGCCTGATGCTGCGCGAGACCGGCCTGACCTTCGGGCGATGGCGTCAGCAGCTGCACTTGATTATTGCCCTGCGGGAGCTGGCAAGCGGGGTATCGGTGCAAAACGTGGCGGCTAATCTGGGGTATGAGTCGGTCAACGCGTTTATCACCATGTTCAGAAAAACGATGGGGAGCACGCCCGCGCACTATTTTGCCGGTCGAAGGACGGCAGATCCCTGAGCGGCGCGCAGGCTGGATGCGGAGTGAGGCGCTTAATATCCGCCGCGGCCACAGCGCCGCGGCGAGCGCAAAATTTAGTCAGAGAAGGGCGGGGTCGGCTGGCGTAATCCCGTCGTATCCGGGTTGCCGATGCTGCGGCGCCATGCGCCGGGGGCCTGGCCGAACTGACGCTTGAAGCTGCGGTTGAAGGACTGCTGGGAGTCAAAGCCCAGGGCGATCGCCACGTTCAAAATCGGTTCGTCGCTGTGGGCTAAGCGCTCGACCGATTTTTGTAGCTTTTGTGCGCGAATATACTCGGCGAGAGGATAACCGGTATGCTCCTTAAATAGCCGCTGCAGATGCCATTTCGAATAGCCTGCTCGCCTGGCGACGGTGCCAATGTCCAGACGGCTATCAAGATTGTTGTCGATCCAGTCGAGTAAATCGTGAATGAATGCGCCAGTGTTCATCTGATGTACCTCTACGCAGCGTCTAAAAAAAGCATCTTTATCTGTTGCATTTAAAGGTGGCCCGTTTTCGCGTTAATTGCAAGTTTTATTGTTGCATTTAAATCCATGCCGGAAACGCGCCATTTTTAGGCGCCAGGAATAGCACATAAAGTGCAACAATTATTCTTGCACTAAATTTAGCGCCTTCCTACAATCGCCGCGATAGTGTATTCGCAACTGTTACATTTTTGTGGCGATGAACGACACAAATGGCCTTAAGCCAGCCCGGACAAAGGAAGTGGCGCGGTGTCTTCCGCTGCGTCTTGCCCGGCGGCTACCAATACCGGAATAAAAATAATGAGCCTGCAAAAATACTGGGGTAACTTTCATCTGACTGTGCCGGGCGTGATGCTGCTCTCGGCGTTCCTCGTTGGATGCGATGAGGGCGTCGCGCAAAACGCCGCGCCGCAGGCGCCCGCCGTCAGCGCCGCTGATGTGGTCGTCAAATCCATTAGTCAGTGGGACAGCTTTAACGGTCGGATTGAAGCGGTGGAAAGCGTCCAGCTGCGACCCCGCGTCTCCGGCTACATTGACAAAGTGAATTACACCGACGGCCAGGAGGTGAAAAAGGGGGAGGTGCTGTTCACTATCGATGACAGAACCTATCGCGCCGCGCTGGAACAGGCGCAGGCGACGCTGGCGCGAGCCAAAACGCAGGCCAGCCTGGCGCGAAGCGAGGCTAACCGTACCGATAAATTAGTCAATACCAACCTGGTCTCCCGCGAAGAGTGGGAGCAGCGCCGCGCCGCGGCCACTCAGGCGCAGGCCGACATTCGCGCCGCGCAGGCGGCAGTCGACGCCGCGCAGCTTAACCTGGACTTCACCAAAGTGACCGCGCCTATCGATGGCCGCGCCAGCCGGGCATTGATCACCAGCGGTAACCTCGTCACCGCCGGCGACAGCGCCAGCGTGCTCACCACGCTGGTGTCGCAGAAGACGGTTTACGTCTACTTTGACGTGGACGAGTCGACCTACCTCCATTATCAAAATCTCGCCCGCAGCGGGCAGGGCGCGTCCAGCAATCACCTGGCGCTGCCGGTGGAGATTGGCCTGGTTGGCGAAGAGGGCTACCCCCATCAGGGCAAAGTGGATTTTCTGGATAATCAGTTAACGCCGAGCACCGGCACCATCCGGATGCGCGCGCTGCTGGATAACGCGCAGCGTCAGTTCACGCCGGGTCTCTTTGCCCGCGTCCGCCTGCCGGGCAGCGCGGAATTCAACGCCACGCTTATCGATGATAAAGCGGTGTTGACCGATCAGGATCGCAAATATGTTTATGTCGTTGATAAAGAGGGTAAAGCGCAGCGCCGTGATATTACGCCGGGCCGTCTGGCCGACGGTTTGCGCATCGTGCAGCAGGGGCTGAAGCCGGGCGACAGAGTCATTGTCGATGGTCTACAGAAAGTGTTTATGCCGGGCATGCCGGTTAACGCGAAAACCGTGGCCATGACCGCCAGCACCGCCCTCAACTGATCCCTTGACCTGAGAATCCAACCCATGGACTTTTCCCGTTTTTTCATCGACAGGCCGATTTTTGCCGCCGTTCTGTCGATTCTGATTTTTATCACCGGATTAATCGCCATCCCGCTGCTGCCGGTGAGCGAATATCCTGACGTCGTACCGCCCAGCGTGCAGGTGCGCGCGGAGTATCCGGGCGCCAACCCGAAAGTGATTGCCGAGACCGTGGCGACGCCGCTGGAAGAGGCGATCAACGGCGTTGAAAATATGATGTACATGAAGTCCGTCGCCGGTTCTGACGGTGTACTGGTGACCACCGTAACCTTCCGTCCGGGTACCGATCCCGATCAGGCGCAGGTTCAGGTGCAAAATCGGGTATCGCAGGCCGAAGCGCGTCTGCCGGAAGATGTGCGGCGTTTAGGGATCACCACCCAGAAGCAGTCGCCGACGCTGACGCTGGTAGTGCATCTGTTTTCGCCCGGCGGTAAATACGATTCCCTGTATATGCGTAACTACGCCACGCTGAAGGTGAAGGATGAACTGGCGCGCCTGCCCGGCGTCGGCCAAATTCAGATCTTCGGCTCGGGCGAATACGCGATGCGCGTCTGGCTCGATCCCAACAAGGTGGCGGCGCGCGGGCTGACCGCGTCGGATGTGGTCACGGCGATGCAGGAGCAGAACGTCCAGGTTTCCGCCGGGCAGCTTGGCGCCGAGCCGCTGCCGAAAGAGAGCGACTTCCTGATCTCCATTAACGCCCAGGGGCGCCTGCATACCGAAGAAGAGTTTGGCAATATTGTCCTGAAAACAACGCAGGACGGTACGGTCGTCCGCCTGCGCGACGTGGCGCGTATCGAAATGGGCTCCGGCAGCTATGCGCTGCGTTCCCAGCTGAACAATAAAGACGCGGTCGGAATTGGTATCTTCCAGTCGCCGGGGGCGAACGCCATCGATTTGTCTAACGCGGTGCGCGCCAAAATGGACGAGCTGTCGAAGCGTTTCCCGCAGGATATGAAATGGGCGGCGCCTTACGATCCGACGGTATTTGTTCGCGATTCCATTCGCGCGGTAGTGCAAACGCTGCTGGAAGCGGTGGTGCTGGTTGTGCTGGTGGTGATCCTGTTCCTGCAAACCTGGCGCGCGTCGATTATTCCGCTGATCGCGGTACCGGTTTCGGTTGTGGGTACCTTCAGCATTCTCTACCTGCTGGGCTTCTCGCTGAATACCCTGAGCTTGTTCGGGCTGGTGCTGGCCATCGGCATCGTGGTGGATGATGCCATCGTGGTGGTGGAAAACGTCGAGCGAAATATCGAGGAAGGGCTGGCTCCGCTCGCCGCGGCGCATCAGGCGATGCGTGAGGTGTCCGGCCCGATTATCGCCATTGCGCTGGTGCTGTGCGCGGTGTTTGTGCCGATGGCGTTTCTCTCGGGCGTGACCGGCCAGTTCTACAAGCAGTTTGCGGTGACGATCGCCATCTCCACGGTGATCTCCGCCATCAACTCGCTGACGCTCTCTCCGGCGCTGGCCGCGCTGCTGCTAAAACCGCACGGCGCGCCAAAAGACTTCCCGACCCGGCTTATCGACCGTCTTTTCGGCTGGATTTTTCGTCCGTTTAACCGCTTTTTCCACCGCAGCTCGAACGGCTATCAGGGGCTGGTGGGAAAAACGCTCGGACGACGCGGGGCGGTGTTTGTGGTCTATGTGCTGCTGCTCTGCGCGGCGGGCGTCATGTTTAAAGCGGTACCCGGCGGATTTATACCGACGCAGGATAAACTGTATTTAATCGGCGGCGTGAAAATGCCGGAAGGTTCTTCGCTGGCGCGCACCGATGCGGTGATCCGCAAAATGAGCGAAATCGGGATGAATACCGAAGGTGTGGATTACGCGGTCGCGTTTCCGGGGCTTAACGCGCTGCAGTTCACCAATACGCCGAATACCGGAACGGTCTTCTTTGGCCTGAAGCCGTTCGACCAGCGTAAACATTCGGCTGCGGAAATTAACGCTGAGATCAACGCGAAAATCGCGCAAATCCAGCAGGGCTTTGGCTTCTCTATTTTGCCTCCGCCGATTTTAGGGCTCGGCCAGGGTTCCGGCTATTCGCTCTATATTCAGGACCGGGCAGGTCTTGGCTATGGTGCGCTGCAAAGCGCGGTAAACGCGATGTCCGGTACCATTATGCAGACGCCGGGGATGCACTTCCCGATCTCCACCTACCAGGCTAACGTGCCGCAGCTGGATGTCCAGGTCGATCGTGATAAGGCGAAAGCGCAGGGCGTGTCGCTCACCGATCTGTTTGGTACGCTGCAAACCTATCTGGGATCGTCTTACGTCAATGATTTTAACCAGTTCGGCCGGACCTGGCGCGTGATGGCGCAGGCCGACGGCCCGTTCCGCGAAAGCGTGGAGGATATTGCCAATTTGCGCACGCGGAATAATCAGGGCGAAATGGTGCCAATCGGCAGTATGGTGAATATCAGCACCACCTACGGGCCGGATCCGGTGATTCGCTACAATGGCTATCCGGCGGCGGATTTGATTGGCGATGCCGATCCGCGCGTACTCTCTTCCTCGCAGGCGATGACGCAGCTGGAGAAAATGTCCGGCCAGATATTGCCGAACGGGATGAATATCGAATGGACGGATCTGAGCTTCCAGCAGGCCACGCAGGGCAATACGGCGCTGATCGTCTTCCCGGTGGCGGTGCTGCTGGCGTTCCTGGTGCTGGCGGCGCTGTATGAAAGCTGGACGCTGCCGCTGGCGGTGATTCTTATCGTGCCGATGACGATGCTCTCCGCGCTGTTTGGCGTCTGGCTGACCGGCGGCGATAACAACGTGTTCGTACAGGTGGGGCTGGTGGTGCTGATGGGGCTGGCCTGTAAAAACGCGATTCTGATCGTGGAGTTTGCCCGCGAGCTGGAAATTCAGGGGAAAGGGATCATGGAAGCGGCGCTGGAGGCGTGTCGCTTGCGTTTACGTCCAATTGTGATGACCTCTATCGCCTTTATTGCCGGGACCATCCCGCTGATCCTCGGCCACGGCGCGGGCGCGGAAGTGCGCGGCGTTACCGGGATCACGGTGTTCTCCGGGATGCTGGGGGTGACGCTGTTTGGTCTGTTCCTGACCCCGGTGTTTTACGTGACGCTGCGTAAATTCGTGACGCGCGGTAAACCTGCTGAGGACGTTTCGCCGGCGTAGGGTGCGGCAGATAACAAAAAACCGCCTTCACTGTGAAGGCGGTTTTTTTTTGCGCTCAAGGAAAATTAATGGGCTTCTTTATATTTGGCGATAAGTTCAGGCACCGGATCGCACCCGCTGGTATCGGCTTTTTTCACCTCTTCCAGCGCGCTTGCCACGGTGTGGCGTGCCAGTACCTGTAGCGAAGCCTGCTCCGCTTCATCGGCGATAGATTTGAAGTACCAGCACGCGTTCGCGCTGACCACGCAGCGGGCGGGGACGTCAGGGCGCGACGCCCACAGTTTTTTATCTTCGATAACGGAGACGTAGATATCGCGCAGGGTGATCTCTTCCGCCGGGCGGCCGAGATGAATAGAGCCGTTGCGGCCAAGCGTTGAGACAATTATGCCGTCACGCGTGAGAGGAACCATGAGTTTGCGGATAAAGCTCGGGTTCGCTTCCAGGCCGTAGGCCAGAATCGCGCTCGTCGAACGTTCACCCAACTGCTCCGCCATTGCTACGCTGAGAACCATCTGCAAAGCTGTCGGGAAGCGGTAATCTAACATTTTCTTATCCTGGGTAGCGGTGAATCTTGTTCTTTTTGGCACCGCAGAGGTGAGTAAGCAATAAACAACAATATACCAAATACGGTAATTTTTTTGAAGCAATCTGCGCTTTTCCCACCAGGTAAAAAAGCGTAAGTGAGAGCGGGGCCAGCCGACGCTTCACGCCATGGCGTGAGGCACTGATGAAAAAGGTATCAGCATTTAATACCCGCTCGGGCACACAGGACCCCCGGGGTCTTAATGGGCGTTTACCGTTGAAGTTGAATGAGGTGGGTAGCCATCCCCCATCTGAGTGCGGCGCATTTGCCGTCCGTAAAATCGAAAACAGAGTAACTCGCATTGGGGTGAGCATAGCGAGAGAAGTTATCGAGAGCCCCCTCTTTAAGTATCGCCAGCACGCCCTGACTGACATGCCCGTGAGAAACAACACAGACGATCTGATGTTCATTGGTATTTTGCAGGTGTTGTAAGAAATTTATCACGCGTCGAGTCGCCTGGGCTAACGACTCTCCCTCCGGGGGACAATAGGCTGCATCAAGGGAGAGCAACGCATCTGCATCACGCGGATTGTTTCGCCTGAAGTGATCGAAAGATATCCCTTCAAAGCAACCAAAGGACTGTTCCTTAAGAGATTCTTCAACTTTTAACGGGCAGCCAAGACCTTCAGACAGCTTCAGCCCCATGTGCAAGGCGCGCCCAAGCGGGGAGCTGTAAACACATTCTATTGGATATGCCTCTTTCGTCAGCGCTGTCAGTAACGCCGCTGTTTCTTGCATACCGCGGTGGGTTACGAAGCTGTCGCGATGCCCCTGAATAATCCCTCTATGATTCCACTCGGTTTCTGCGTGCCTCACCCATATCACTTTCATCGTATTTGAGATCCGTTATCCAATGTGAATACCCGTTTGTTTATCTGATTCAGGGCGAAAGTGTAGCATGGTGAACGTTTGAAGCCGGTTTCTGGATATTATCCAGCGATAATGTCCGCTTCTGGCACAAAGCGCTGCCTACCAAACTCACCCCATGTCCTGTCGCGGTGTATTAAACAACGGGGAGCCACTCAGCTTAAGCATGTACGTTTGCTTTATACTAAGATATTTATCCAACATAGGCGTTAAGATATCGTCTCAGGATCAAGATGGATTTATCAGCATGACCAGAACAGAAAGGCTTCTCGAATTACTACAGATATTAAGGGCGCAAAGATATCCGATCACGGCTTCCGCTCTCTCAGAAAGATTAGAAATAAGCGTGCGCTCCCTTTACAGAGATATAAAAACGCTACAGCAGCAAGGCGTGTGCATTGAAGGGGGGGCTGGAATTGGTTATATCGTTAAGTCTGACTTTCATTTGCCGCCTTTAAATCTTTCTCATGAAGAAATTAATGCTATTATACTTGGGCTAAATTGGGTTTCTCATAATACGGATCATGATTTCAAAAAAAACGCAAGGAATGCGCTTGCTAAAATACATGCCGTTATTCCCGGTGAATTAAAAAATCTTATTGAGAGTCAATCCTATCTGACCGGTCCCACAGAAAAGAATGAGGTGTTTTTTGAAGACTTGCGTGATGCGATTAAAAAACGAAAGAGAATCAAAATAAAGTATTGTGATAAGAGCAATGTTAACTCTTCTCGAGTCATATGGCCCATCGCATTGGTATATATGGAGTCATGCTGGCTTTTGGTTGCATGGTGTGAAATGAGAAAGGATTTCCGTCATTTTAGAACGGACAAAATACAAGGCTTTGTGCCGCTGGATTCCAGGTATAGTGAAAGCAGGTTAGTTTTATTGAATAAATGGAGAATGAAAGAGGGGATCGGCCTGGAGAAAGAGTACTGACAAAAACTGTCACTGCGAATTTGTATACTTCCTCAGATGTAAGACTCAATGCTACGTCATAGGGGGGATTATGAATTTTCAAAATAAAGTGGCTGTTATCACCGGCAGCACTGCAGGTATAGGCGAGGCAGTCGCAGAGCAATTACACAAACATGGCGCGAAGGTCGTCATTGTGTCCCGCTCGTCAGAGGAGGCGAAACAAAAAGCGAAACAATTGTCTTCACAGGGACAACCAGCAATGGGGATCGGATGCGATGTGTCACAGCCCGAACAAGTACGGCAAATGATAGATGACGTTATCAACTATTTTGGCAGGCTTGATTATGCTGTCAATAATGCAGGCATAACAGGTGAGCATGGTAAAAAGATAACAGAGCAGACAGTTGAAAACTGGGATAAGGTCATTGCCACCTCATTGAGCAGCGTTTTTTACTGCCTAAAATACGAGATACTTCAGATGATGAAGATGGGGGGCGCTATCGTTAATTTATCTGCAGTAAATGGTCTGGTTGGCATTCCTGGGCTGGCGCCTTACACCGCCGCTAAGCATGGTATAATTGGTTTAACCCAAACCACAGCGCTGGAGTTTGCATGTCAAGGCATTCGCATCAATGCCGTCGCTCCGGGCTATGTCCAAACCCCACGAATAAGCGAATTCCCTGAAAATATCGTACGCAGTTTCGCAAATAGCCACCCTATGAAAAGGATGGCAAAAATGCAGGAAATCGCAGACTTCATATTGTTTTTGTTGTCAGATAAATCAGCGTTCTGTACCGGAGGCGTTTATCCCATTGATGGTGGTTTTTTAGCTGAGTGACATTCCCGTTAGGTTTTTTAAAGCCTCCGTTTTGCCGCGTCAGAGGCCAGGGGCATGCCGGGCCGTTCCGTCAACGTCAGCCCGGCGCTGGCTATCACTGATCTTTGGCGACCAGATACACCTCTTCGCTGCGTCGCCAGAAATGTGAAGGAATAAACGGGGATATATACTCATACGAGGGCGCGAAGAAGGATCGTACCTGAGCCCGGCGATAAAAAACGAAAAAACGTATTGCACATATCCGGGAGCCGCTGGAGCGGGGAACGCCCCTGAAAAAAAGCGGCGGGCCGGTCATATTTGCTGCGCGCTTTTCCCTCACTATCTGCTACGGGACAGCATACCGCGTCGTATGCTGCCTTGCCGTTCTTTTCGTTAACCCGGAGTTCACTATGAACACGTTGTCGTTTTTACATTCCGCCATTAATCAACGTCTGCTGCTGCCCGTGGTGTTTGCTCTGCTGACCACGCCGGTTTTGGCCGCAGGTGACAATAGTACCAACAGCAAAACGCCGGACTGCCCCAGCGGACAGGTGTATGACAGCACGAAAAAACAGTGCGTACCTGAAAAAACAAGCCAGCTCAGCGATGAAGATAAAACGCGTTATGCCTATCATCTGGCCAAAAAAGGGGAGTACCAGGCGGCCCTGGACCTGCTCAACACCCTGAAAAATGGCGATACCGCGGAAGCCTGGAATTACCGGGGCTATGCCACGCGTAAGCTGGGCCGTACCGATGAGGGCATCGGCTACTATCAGCGTTCAATCGCGCTCGATCCGACCTATGCCAAAGTACGTGAATACCTTGGTGAAGCATGGCTGGCGAAAGGCCGTCCTGACCTGGCAAAAGAGCAATTGAAAACTATCGCCACGCTGTGCGGCCATAGCTGCGAGGAGTACCGGGATCTTCAGGCAGCGATCGACGGTCATCCTGAGTCCTGAATAAGAGTATGAGGATAAAAAAATTACGACCAGCGGCGTCCGTCAGCATCTTGCTGCACATCTGACACGCCTGTGGCGCTATGGGCTGGTTCTGTCGCGTAACCGAGAGGTTGTCGAAGAGCTGGTTCAGTCTGCGTGTGTCCGCGCGCTTGAAAAAAGCGCGCGGTTCACCCCGAGGAGGCGGCCGACACGTTGCCCGTCCCGATTGGTTACCCTATCTATAAACGTATCCTGGTTTTATCTCCAATTGACCGGCCCCGGGCAATAGCCGCTGTCAATGTTCCCTGGCCAATTCGTGGCATACGATACCGAGCTGTTCCACGGCATGCAAAAGCGCGGGGGTGGGTTCATTCGCACCGTTCAGGCGCAGGTAGTTTTGCAGTTCCGCCGCGCCCGGGGAAAACAGCGGCCCCGGACTGACGCCAATGCCCAGGGCGAGTGCGCGACGATGTACCTCCAGCGCATCTATCCTGGAGGGGAGTTGTACCCAAATCAAAAAGCCGGCTTCCGGAGCCGCGACGCGCGTGCCCGGTGGGAAGCAGGCTTCAACTCGGGTGATGATGGCGCGCATACCTTCCGCAATCCGCAGCTTCAGGTGCCGCAGGTGCCTGTCGTAATCGCCGCTGGCGAGGATCTCGTTTGCCGCGGCTTCAATCAGCGGCGCGCCTGCCCATTCTCCGGCCATGCGGGCCTGCAATACCGCGGAGTGGTAGCGTCCGGCAGCAATCCAGCCAATTCGCCAGCCCGGCGCCAGGGTTTTCGACAGCGAACTGCAATAAATCACATTTCCGTCCCTGTCGAAGGCTTTACACGCGGGCGGACGCTGAGCGCCACCGGCCAGATCGCCATACACATCGTCCTCAATGAGCGGGATGCCCTTATCGGCGAGCAGCGCCACCAGCGCCTGTTTGCGCACCACGGGCATGCTGGCACCCAGCGGATTTTGCACCGTGGGTGAGGCAAGCACGGCCGCAGGGCGGTGGCGCTGGATAGCGTCTTCAAGGGGCGCCAACAATAAGCCTTCAATCGGGTCTGTGGGGATCTGTAACGCCTTCAGACCCAGATCTTCCAGCAGCAGAAGCGTGCCGAAGTAGGCGGGCTGCTCAATCGCGACAGCATCACCCGGCTGGCATACCGCGCGGAGCGCCAGACGTAGCGCCTGGGTTGCGCCTGCCGTAATGATAAGGTCATCCGCGCCAAAAAGAGCGCCCCACTGCGCAGCGCGTGCGGCAATCTTTCTGCGCAGGTCCGCTCTTCCCGGGGGCAGGCTGTAGCTCTGCCCGCGCGCATCAAGCCGACGACCGGCGGTGTGCAGCGCCCGCTGTAGTGCATCCACGGGAAGCCAGGCGGGATCGGGTAGCGCGGCGCCAAGCGGCACCAGACGCGCTTCAGCGCTACCGAACAGCGACCGGGCAATGGCGGACATAGTCACCGGCACCGGCCCGGGCAAAGAGGCAGCGCGCTGTTCGTTTCCGGAGGCGGCTGGCTGGCGGACAAAATAGCCTGAACGCGGTCGCGCGATAATCAGGCCCTCCGCCTCAAGATAACGCAGCGCTTCCAGGGCCGTGGGGAGGCTGACCTGTTCGCGTTCGGCCAGTTTACGCGCGGAGATAATGCGATCGCCAGCCCGTAAAGCGCCTGAAGCAAGCGTCAGCCGCAGCATATCGGCTATACGGCGGTAGCGGGGCGTCGGCGGGGATATTTCGGACATCGTCATCTGTATAGTCTGCTTTTTGATAAATCTGACTATACAGGCGAAGCGGGGCGCCATCTATAGTGTGTTCCACACCAACCAGCCGGGGAAATCATATGCACAGCGACAGTTTTGACCTTTCACTTTACTTCCGCCGCATAGGCTATAGCGGGCCTGCGGCAGCGGATACCGCAACGCTACACGCGCTCATGCGTCACCAGCTCTTTGCCATCCCCTTCGAAAATCTGGACGTACAGGCAGGTAAAATCGTGTCGATGGAGCCCGATGATATTGCCAACAAGCTCTTACGGCAGAGACGGGGCGGCTACTGCTATGAACTCAACGGGCTGTTTAGCATGGCGCTGGAAGCGCTGGGCATTGCCTGGCGGTTTGTCGCGGCGCGGCCCATGTTCTATCCCGCGCGCCGGCCTAAAACCCATATGGCGGTCGTCGCGGAAGTCGAGGGCCGTCAGTGGCTTTGCGACCTTGGCTTTGGGAGCTACGGTATTCGCGCGCCGCTGGCCCTGGATGAACTTGATACGGACATTATCCAGGATTTCGATACGTTCCGGCTTAGCCGCGATGCGCACGGCGACTATCTGCTGCAGGCAAAAGTTGAGGGAAGCTGGGCCAATCAATATGGTTTTGACCTGTCACCTCAGGAATGGATTGATTTTGCTCCGGCCAATTTCCTTAACTCCACGCACCCCGACGCGGTCTTTGTACAAAAGCTGCTGGTTATACAGCATCAGCCCGAGGGGCGCTTTATTCTGCTGGGCAATACGCTCAAGAGCATTACCGCGGATCGGGTAGAAAAGCAGCGGCTGGAAGACGATGAAATTGCGCATGTACTTGAGCAGCGCTTTGCGTTGTCTGCCCGCTAATTAATCAAAGGGGCCAATGAGTCCGGGGCGGAACGGGCACGAAGCAGGGATGCCGGGGGAGCCATCGCGATCGCCATGAGGTGGGAGTGACCGCTTCCCCGTGCCCCTCTCAATCTGTTCATCTGCTGCGACATCAGCAGCGGGTGATTATTTACGTTGCCGGCGGGTATATGAAATAGCAGATAATGCAAATAAAAAACTAACGCCACTTTTAATAAACAAGGCTATTCAGTTAATTACCACTACAAAAATAAGATAATTCTATCTGAGCTGGCCAATCTGTATCCGTAGTACATATTTCCGCCACACAACCCCCTGCACCTGGAAATTCATTGCTAACAAGTAGTTACAGCTGTGCGGCAATATTTTTGGCGATAAAAAATGGTTAAAATAAAATCATCTACTAAAATCAAATTGTTGATTAAATTCATACACTGCTCGTTCGTATTAATTTAGATAATTGGCTTTGTGTCGAATGCCCAAAATTTAAGCAGCGGGTGATAGCTGCTGACGATAATTATCCCGCTCGATATTGCCCTGGGTCTGGCAGGTAAATTCCTGCTCTGGACGTTTGTGTAAAACGACACCGGGCTAATTGAGTTATTTCAAAGGACAACGTAAATGACGAATATCTACGACTCTACCAATATAAGCAGTCAGGAAGCAGCCAGGCACTTGCCTGCGGCTGCTGTAAACAGCGCGAGCGCGGTTTCATGGGGGGCGATATTTGCAGGCGCCGCCGCTGCCGCCTCGCTGGCGCTTATGCTGCTCATGCTTGGCGCCGGATTAGGCCTCACTTCAATCTCTCCCTGGGAAAATCAAGGTCTTGCGGCGGGTACCGTCGGTATTGCCGCCATCGCCTGGCTGACGTTTACCCAAATTGTGGCATCAGGAATGGGGGGATATCTGGCCGGACGGCTTCGGACTAAATGGGTTGATACGCATACCAATGAAATCTATTTCCGCGATACGGCGCATGGCTTTCTGACATGGGCGGTGGCGCTGCTGGTATCAGCCGTTCTTTTAACCACCACCATCAGTTCACTCATCGGCGGCAGCGCAAAAGTCATTGGTTCCGTTGCCGGGGGCGCGACGGCAACCGCCGTGAATAACGCGGGGGAGGGATCCTCGATGTTATCGAAGTCATCGATGGAATATTTTACCCGCTCGCTGTTCAGGGCGAGCGGCTCCACTCCGGCAGGTAACAGCAACGCACCGGGCAATGATGTCATGGCCATGAATCAGCCGGTGCCGCCAAAGGCGGAGTCACCCGCTCAATTAGCCGAGGTGACGGGCATTTTTGCTAACAGTATTTATTCTGGCGCGCTTCCCAAGGATGATCTGACCTATGTGGCGCAGCTGGTTTCTCAGAATACCGGCATCAGTCAGCAAGAGGCCGAACAGCGGGTACAGGCGGTTTATGATAAAGCCCAGGCTAATTTGAAAGAGGCAAAAGATAAAGCGCAGCAGGCCGCAGACGCCGCCAGAAAAACCACCAGCTACGTCACTCTGTGGTCATTTATTTCTCTGTTAATTGGCGCTTTTGTTGCCAGTCTCTGTGCCACCTATGGCGGCCGTCAGCGTGATTTATAACGTCTAATACTCATTATACGGGAGGAACCTATGCGTTCAATATTGCTTTTCTTTCTGGGTGTGCCAATTCCTATCATTATTTTAATCGCGCTATTTGTGCACTGACTATTTTCCGGCCCCGCAGGAATCGTGGTTAAGAAAATACTGACCCTCGCACATTACCGCTAAAGCATAAATGCCCTTCGAGGGCATTTATGCTTTTTATCAGGCGCTCAGAGGAGCCTGCTGCGCGTCACCAGGGAAGCTCTCCGCGACAGGGTGATGTCAACTATCAATAACACCCGCAGTGAATTAACGCTCACGCCTTGCCATCATCAGCGCCAGGTCAACGAGGCGGTTAGAGAAGCCCCATTCATTGTCGTACCACGCCAGAATTTTAACCATATTGCCGCCAATCACCAGCGTTGACAGACCGTCGATAATCGACGAGCGCGGGTCACCCTGGTAGTCGCTGGAGACGAGCGGTTCATCGCTATAGCCGAGGATCCCTTTTAGCGGCCCAGCCGCGGCGGCTTCACGAAAGGCATTGTTCACCTCTTCGGCCGTCACCTCTCGCGCCAGCGTCACGGTCAGGTCGACAATAGACACCACCGGTACCGGGACGCGCAGCGAGTATCCCGTTAAGCGGCCATCCAGCTCAGGAATAACTTTGCCCAGCGCCTTCGCTGCGCCGCTGGAGTAAGGCACTATCGACAGAGCGGCGGCGCGAGCGCCGCGCAGATCTTTTTCCGGCTGATCGTGCAGGGCCTGGCTGTTGGTGTAGGCGTGGGTGGTGTTCATCAAACCGTGCTTAATACCGAAATGCTGGTGCAGAACCTGCGCGGCAGGCGCCAGACCGTTGGTGGTGCAGCTACCGTTGCTGACCACGTAGTGTTTATCCGGGGAGTAGAGGCCATCGTTAACGCCCATCACGATGGTTAAATCATCGTTTTTGCCGGGGGCGGAGATAATCACGCGCTTTGCGCCACCGCTGTGGATATGCACCGCCGCCTTGTCGCGATCGGTGAAGAATCCGGTGGCTTCAATGACGATATCGACTTCACGCTGATGCCACGGGATATTGGCCGGGTCGCGTTCGCTGAATACGGTTATGGGTTTACCGTCAACCACAAGCTGCCCTTCACCGGCGGTGACGTCCGCGTCGAGCTTACCGAGCAGCGAGTCGTATTTCAGCAGATGCGCCAGCGTTTTGCTGTCCGTCAAATCGTTGATCGCCACAATCTGAATATCCGGATGACCCAGTGCAGCGCGTAGTACGTTGCGTCCGATACGGCCAAAACCGTTAATACCGACCTTTACCATGATTAACTCCTTATCCATTGTCTCTGGCGTCAGAGTAGGCCGGGCAGGCTTTGGCGTAAATGACAAAAAAGGATCACTTTACGCCATTTTGCGACAGTGAAATCGCTGGCGATATTCCCCGGGGGTGAGGTGAAGCTGTTTTTCAAATAGCCGTCGCAGGTTAATGCTGCTGCCAAATCCCGTTTGTTCGGCGATACGATCCAGCGTCTCGTTAGTTTGCTCCAGACGCTGCCGCGCGGCGGCCAGACGGGCTTCGGCGACGTAGCGCGCCGGCGAAGCACCGGTTTCCCGGGTAAATACGCGGGTGAAATTCCTTGGACTCATGGCGACCCTTTCCGCCAGTTTATCCACGCTGAGATCGGCGGTGAGGTTTGCGAGCAACCACGCCAGCAGATCGTTAATAGGGCCCAGGGTGCTGGTCTGCTGAAGGTTGTAGCGGCTAAACTGCAGCTGGCCGCCGGGGCGACGCAGGTACATGACGAAATCCTGGGCAATATCGCGCGCCAGGCTGAAGCCGTAGTCCTCTTCAACCAGCGCCAGGGTGAGATCGAAGCCGGAACTGACCCCGCCAGAGGTCCATATGTGTTCGTCCTGAATATAGAGCGGACCGCCTTCGACGCGTACCTGAGGAAATTCCGCCTGCAGGGTATCCAGTAGCTTCCAGTGGGTAGTGGCTCGCCTGCCGTCCAGCAGCCCGGTTTGCGCCAGCAGCAGGGCTCCACCGCATATGGAGGCAATGCGGCGGGCATGGGGAGCCGCAAGGCGCAGCCAGTCAACCACCGCAACCCCTTCCTGCGGGTTTTGACCTCTGCCGGTAATCATGATGGTATCGAGCGGCTCGCGAGGGTCTATCTCATGCAGGCGATGATCGGCCAGCAGATTTAAACCGGACTGACCATGGATCACCTGATGCGGCTGGGTGGTCGCTAGCTGGACCTGGTAGCAAAGCCCCCCGGCGCCTTCCGGGTGCAGACGGTTGGCCTGCATCAGAATGTCGGCAATACCGGCGGATTCAAACAGCATGCCGCCATCCGGGACAATAATAAGTATCTTCTTCATGTCCTGAAAAGTAATCTTTTTACAGAATAAGTCAACAGAACAGACGGGGGAGGGGGAGTTTCTGCCACCACAGCGACGCTCTCGTCTCGCTCGCTGATGGTGTGACGTCGACGGGATGGGGTTGCCTGCTGAGGTAGGTCTCGCACAAACTGGACTGGAAAAATAGTACCGAATGTCTGCTATGAGCGAGGAGCAGACGTTGCTAACAGCATTCTATGTGAATCAACAACGATATATTTTCTCCACATGCACCTCAAGTACATTGCGCCACTACACTTTATAATCGCTAACGATGATAAGTATACTTATATAAGTCTTTGCCCTTAGCTCTTGGATTAACTTGTTGAAGTTTCGAGAAAATAATGATAAACAAAAAAAGTGGCAATAATAATGGATTTTAATTATGGAATGGAGATTTTTAGGTTCAATATCAGAGGCTAGGAAATCTGGCTGTAGCGGAGTTTATCTTATTGTCCATAAAGGACTTTTCAATCGTGTGGTTTACGTTGGAGTAAGTTGTAATGTAGGTAGAAGGATAAACGAACATTACGACGGTTACCTGAGAGGAAACCGAACAATTTACGACGCGGGTCACGATGACGACGTGTATCGCTTCATGTCAGCGTATAAAATTCATAACCATACAAAATATTATCAAGCCTTAGCGAAGGATTATAAGATATGGGCATCTACAACGTTATATTCTGATTTGCCGAAAAACATGCTAGCAAAAAGCCAAAGCTTTGATACTGACTGGCAGAGTATTGCATTAGAAAAATATATTCCTCAACTGGTAGTATGGGCCCTTCCAATGGCAAGCTACTGTTATTCAAATGCAAGCAGGATTGAAAGTGTAATCCAATCAAAACTCATTAAATCTTTTGATTTGAGAGGTTTTTTTAATTTAAAACAACTAAGCATATTGGGTAAGATTGAATACCCATATATGGAAAAGATTAAGGTTTTTATTATTGATACGCCTGATTTAGACCCGGCATCCCAACTTATCTTTAGCAATCTGTATAATAAAAAAACAGATGACAATTTCTGTAAAGAGTTCCGTTCACAGTTTAAAAGCGAGATTTTTCAGAGGGAAAGTGAAACTCAGAGAAAACGAACTCTCAGGGAGCATAAGGTCTCTCTTTATGAAAATTTTGGCAAGCCTTGGACTTTAAAGGAAATGGAAAAACTTAGAGTCATGCTTGTCGATTTTGATTTGTCCCCGACAGAAATATCTGAGTATCTAGGAAGAGAGCCTCGCTCTATCTCTAAAAAAATAAGCGAAAATGATAAAGTTACTAATTATAAGTGGAGAGAGAGCGTTGGCTGGTTGTGACGTTACGTTTTGATTGAAATAACCCCATTTCGTAAGGTCCGCTCTTGGCACGAAGCGGACCAGATAACTGAGCTGGAGGTCCGCTGTGAGCGAACAGCAGACGTTTGCTGAGGTGTATTAGTAAATCAGGAAAAAATCATTATTTCTAATTGCCCGGTACAATTCTTTTTCATCATATCTCGACATGTAAAAATTACCAATAGCTCTAAATAAATTATAATTCACATCCCAGTTAGACCATTTCAGGATTAATTCTTTGTAATGCGGAAAAATCTCACTATCTTGAACGTAGCGTTCTGTATCGAAAACTTCTATGATCTCACAAATTCCCCACTTATTTAACCCATAATATATATCATCAAATCGCTCGGCTTCTTCTTCAGTAAAATGCGTTGCATATTGCGCAAGGTTAAATCGAATTTCTTGCGAAACGTCATCCTCCCTATTCCTGCCATTTACAAAACCATACTGATAAACCATACAAATAAAATTACGCTGCAACATTGATAGTTCTGATAATTTTTTTTGAAGATGATACAAATCATTTTCACACTGCTCACGCAACCATTCTTTATGGGAGTCAGTTAAGTTCCAATTTAGACCTAATTTATTTATTTCAATGAACTTATTAAAAAGAGATTGGTTTCTTTTGAAACTGGTTATTTGTGGTATGAATAATCCCGAAGAGTTTAAAGGAATCCAATTGGAAAAATTCTCTTTAAGATAAGCAACGACTTTATGCCGTTCTCCTGTTTCTAAAGTACATAGAGAGGATATTAAGTCATTAATATCAAAAACTTTCACGTTAAAGTGTTGATGAGAATATTTTATTCGTTTGTTAGTGGAGTTGATGAAAAAGTAAAAATCTTTATATCCGCTTTTTCTGAGCCAATCAGGTGTTTTGTCTATGCTATCTCCGAATTTTTTGCTACTTGCGGTTGCCGTTACTTGCATCACAATTTTATTGTGCTCATCAACACAATCTATGCCGGGGTAATTATGCTTAAAAACTTTGTTAGCGTCTTCAAACTCTTTTTGAAAAGCTTTATTTATTAGCCACATTAAGGCCTCTTCCGAGGAGGTTGTTCCATTTTGCAAATTAAGTTTTGATTCGTTAGAAATTGTTGCACTATAGCTACTTAAGACTCCAGCTACGAACCTCTTAAAAGTTTCAGTTTTAGTTGCATATATGTTCATTATTGAGAATCCTTTTTCATTTTTATAACTGCCAGAATACAGCTCAGCGGTTTTCTTTTCAATATGGGAATGTCCGCTCCTGGCACGGAGCGGACGAACTAACTGAGTTGAATCTCCGCTATGAGCTAATAGCAGACATAACATCCCCGGGATAGTTTGGGAAAGGATACTCTTCCAGCATCAGTTTCGGTTCATGCTTTTTGGGACAGGATACTTTATGCTGGTTACTCTCATTTATAGGATACGACCATGATAACTGTAGAGAAATCCGATCCATTTTCTTCAGAATCCCATCGCTTAATCGAAATGCTATCAGCTGAACTTGCCGCTATTACGGGGGATAGTGGCAAAAGCAATTTCACCGTTGAAGCAATGAATGATGACAAAGCCTTATGGGTATTAGCAAAGAATACTCATGGCGAAGCAATAGGATGCGGCGCTATTCGGCCGATAACGCAAAATATAGCCGAGCTTAAAAGAATGTTTTCAGACCGAAGCGTGCCAGGAGTTGGGGGAGCTTTACTCACTTTTCTGGAAACATCTGCAAAAGATATGGGTTATAGCGAACTCAGACTGGAAACCCGACACATCAACCATCGAGCAGTAAATTTCTACGAGAAAAATGGATATATTCGTATTGAAAATTACGGCCCCTATGTCGGTAGGACAGAAGCCGTATGTTTCTCAAAAGCATTGCGCTGATTGTATTAATTGGACCTGCTTTCCGCTCCAGGCACAACGCTGTCTACCAAACTCCACCAATGCCCGTTTAGCTATAGCGTTAAGGCTGTGAGCATAAAGACAGATAACGATAATGCGCAGGATCGTGTGTTGCGCTCATGCAGAACCATGGTCGTCGCGGTTTCTGCATCGAAACGGAGCAGCCGGCATGATCGAGGAGGGGACTCCTCCGGAGAAAACGTGCGGAGTATACAGGCACCTTAAAGGGAGCATTTTTCCATGGCGATTCACTGTGCCTGTCTCTGGCCGATATATTCCTCTAATCCCTTTGCCAGGACATCGAAAACCAATTTGCAGCACAGACTATTGCGCAGGTCTTCGTGCATGACGATCCAGGTATCAAGATAGAAAGAAAAGAAATTCGGCAGTAACCTCTGCAGTGGAACAGAGCCATTGGCCAACTGCACCTGGCATATGCCAATGCCGGCCCCGGCGCGAATAAGATTCAGCTGAGCCACGTCGCTGTCGGTGCGCATGGAAAATGCATTCCGGCTTAGCTGAGGGAATTTTTCCAGGGCCTTACGGATGAAAGGCGTATCCTGATCAAAGCCAATCAGCGCATGTTTCAGCAGATCTTCGCTATTTTCAGGCGTGCCATGTCGTGCAAGATAGGACGTCGATGCGTGGAGACCGAGTTCAATGCAGCCAACGCGACGCGCAATAAGCTGTTCCTGTACTGGCGTCGTCATGCGTACAGCAATATCGGCTTCCCTGTGCAGTAAATCCTGAACCCGGTTCGACAGAACTAATTCAATCGTTATTTGTGGGTGAGACTCCCTGAGCCTGGCAATAAGCGGCGGCAGAACTTCAACGCCGATAACGTCACTCGCGGAGACGCGGACGACGCCATGAATGGACGCGTTGTTATGACTGAAGTTGGAGGCTGTGCGCGCTAGCGTATTCGCGGTGCTCTCCATCGCTTCGGCATGCACCCTCAGCGCCAGCGCCGTTTCAGTCGCCAGCAAGCCCGTCTGCGACCGCGTGAACAACACCTGGCCCAGAGCGGACTCGAGCGCAGCGATATGCCGTCCCGCCGTAGGCTGCGTAATCGAAAGCCTGCGTGATGCGCCGGAAAGCGAGCCTTCCCTGAGCACAGCCAGAAATGTTCGGTACCACTCCCATGGGATAGATGTATTCATACAAATTTGTATAGCTGCCCTATAAAGATATGCAATTCAATTTAGCTCTGCCTGTACGTACGCTGTCAAGGTCAAATCAGCAAAGAGGCAGACAATATGGAAACCCGAGGCAAGGTCCTGATACTTGGCGCAACCGGCGGAATCGGTGGTGAAACGGCGCGCCGGCTCATTCAGAACAAATGGGACGTTCGTGCACTAAAACGAGGACTTCATGGCAGTGAACGACGTGGTGACATCCAGTGGGTAGGGGGCGACGCTCTCGACCCGGAGCAGGTCGCCGCTGCGGCAGCAGACTGTAGCGCGATCGTTCACGCCGTCAATCCGCCCGGCTACAGAAACTGGAAGCATCTGGTGCTGCCTATGCTGCGCAACACGATTGGCGCAGCAGAAAGAACCGGCGCCTTGATCGTGCTTCCCGGGACTGTTTACAACTATGGTCCTGACGCTTTTCCGCTATTACGGGAAGACGCTCAGCAGACGCCGGTCACCAGGAAGGGAGCTATCAGGGTACAAATGGAGAAAGAACTGGCGGCCTATTCGCAGCGTGGCGGACGGGTATTGATCGTCCGCGCGGGGGATTTTTTTGGTCCGCGCGCCGGTAATAACTGGTTTTCTCAAGGTCTGATTAAGCCCGGCAAGCTGCCTGGCGTCATTACCAATCCAGCTTCGTTTGCAACCGGTCACCAGTGGGCTTACTTACCTGATGTCGCGGAAACGATAGCTGCGCTGCTGGCACGACGCGAGGAGCTTGAGCCCTTTGCACGTTTTCATATGCAAGGTCACTGGGATGCCGACGGCAGCGAAATGGTCAGCGCGATTCAACGCACTGCGGTACGCTATGGCGGCATGGCCAAAATACAATCATTTCCGTGGTGGTTGATGTACCTGGCAGCACCTTTCAACGCAACCTTACGCGAACTTCTGGAGATGCGGTACCTGTGGCGCCAGCCGGTTCGCCTGGACAATACGAAACTGGTGAATTTTTTAGGTGCCGAGCCTCACACCCCTCTTGATGAAGCCGTCCATGCAACATTACAGGGCCTGGGCTGTATTGATCGTACCGAGATGCCTCGTATAACAAGGTAGCGGTACTGCCAGCCACTCATCGGCTGGCACACCATGCCAGGACGTGTGGCATAACGCTAAAGGCGCTGGCAGACCAGCCCTTTATTCTGGCGACAGGCGGATGCGCCGTTAATGGCAAAAGCCTGATGGAAAAGGCGGGTCTGCAACTTGTTGATATACGCGTGACGGTACGCGACTGGATTAGCGCCTGTAAGCTGGTCGCGGAAGGGATGGGCGTCGCCATTGTGCCTGAATCAGCCCTGCCAGAGGCGTTGCGCAATCTGTGCGTGGTGCCAGTGACGCCTGCCATACACCGTGAGTTTCGGCTGGTCTGTTCGTCATCCGGAACGTCTTCCGGCGCAACGCAGGCGCTACTGAACGCGCTACGTAAACGAGGATGAGCGGGCACGCGGCGAACCGGATGGTCGGCGATAAGCGACAAACCGGCTTATTGTTTATATCGGCGCAGGCTGGAGGCGGGATGCCGAAGGAGGGATGATTCGGGGCGTATTGGGCGGCGCACCAGCTCTCCTCCACAGTTCGGGCACCGGCCTTGCAGCCGCTGAGTCACGCAGTCAACGCAAAAGGTGCATTCGAATGAACAGATGTACGCGCTTGTTGATTCTGGCGGCAGATCGTTATCACAGCATTCACAATTAGGGCGAAGTTCAAGCATGGTGATCTCCTGCTATTAAATAAAGGGGCGTCATGAGCGCGCGAGGGGCATCTGCCTGTCCCGTATTCGAACCGCTGCGCTTAATCTGCACGAGATGAGCATGATCGACAGGTCGAAAAAAAGCAAGAGATTGAGTGGCTTATCAGTACCAACCGCTTCTGGCGCTGGTGGTTGGGGGAAAAGACCGCTGAGCCTGTGCAGCGCGAGAAGAGGACGTTAATAGAGGAATAAAAACATCGCCAGATTTGCCCGTGGCGGCTACAGTTAAAATTATTTAACTGGTATGACCACATGGGTGGGTATCTTTTATGAACCTGATAACAATCCCTGTAAAGCAGGGGGATGTTCTGGCTGCCACAGTATGGGAGAGAAGCGATGCTAAAGCGCTGGTGATCCTCCATCCTGCCACCGCGGTATCACAGGCGTTTTACAAGGACTTCGCTGAGTATCTTTACGCAATGGGATTCAATGTTCTGACCTACGACTATCGGGGGATAGGTCATTCCAGGTCAGGCACGCTGCAACACTGTCATGTCTCAATGTCTGACTGGATCGAGCAGGATGTCGGCTGCGTCACCGCGTGGGCAAAGCTGCGTTTCCCCAATCTTCTGCTGATGGCGGTAGGGCACAGCGTTGGCGGGCACGCTATTCTGCTTTCGACGGCCACCCGGTCGCTGCATGCGGCGGTTCTTGTTGCTTCGCACGCTGGCGTCACCCGCACAATTAAACAAACGCAGGAAAAGCTCAGAGTCTGGTTTTTATTACGTATTCTGGCGCCGGTTCTGTGTCGTACCTTTGGCTATATGCCTGCCAGACGCCTCGGGCTGGGGGAAGATTTACCCGCGCCCGTCATGCTGCAATGGGGGCGCTGGAGTGCCATGCCCGACTATTTTTATGACGATCGCGCCTGGGATGCGCGCCGACGGGCAAGCGAAGTCACGTTACCCCTTCTGGTACTCGGTTTTGATGACGATCCCTGGGCTAATTCTGCAGCGATTACGCGCCTGATGGCGCCGGTGGAAAACGCAAAAATTGAACGCCGCGAGATCCGGCACGCGGATTATGGTATTCCGGCCGTCGGCCACATGGGCTTTTTCCGTACCCGATGTGCGGAAAAAATATGGCCTGAAGTCGGTCGCTGGCTGGAGAGACAGTGTCAACCCCAGGGATAATGTCTTCCCGGCTATTTTTCTTATAGTCGAAGAGATTAACAGGACATGGTATGCCGTAACCGTCGGTGCTCAGGTTTCAACGCGGCAACAGGCGCATCCGGGGAAATAGTTCATCGCGACTCAGAGAGATATCATGTCTGTTCAAAAAAGGGCAAAGAGGATGCACTAAGATGCTGGCTTATATCACTATAGGTACAAATGACTTTCAGCGCTCCGTGGACTTTTACGAGGCTATTTTTAAAGTTCTTGGCTACTCACGACTGCCAGCCTGGACAGAAAGCTGGGCAATGTGGGGAGATGAAAATAATCCACATGAGGTGTTCAACTTCTGTATTTGTCCTCCTTTTGACCAGCATCCCGCAACGGCGGGAAACGGGACAATGTTCGCATTCCGTGCAGACAGCGCTGACCTTGTCAGGCGGTTTCATGCAGCAGGCCTCCTTGCGGGAGGGGAGAATGAAGGCGAGCCAGGTACACGAATCGCATACGGCCCCGACTTTTATGTTGCCTATTTGCGCGATCCTGACGGACATAAGCTGGCATGCGTTTGTCAGCATTATTCTCCTGAAGCCGATAAGTTCGTAGATGAACAATAGTGACTTCACTTAACACATTTAACGGTTTGAGCATTGATAAATCCTGGCGATGAAATGCGGCGTTTGCGGCGAACTCGCTCAATATCGTTTACGGCTGCCACCGTTTGCTCCCGGCCCTTAGCCGTCCGGGCTAATTAACTCCCGCATTAAAGCTGCCGGGCTGATTATGGTGCAGGAGAGCGGAGCGACAGGGCATTTTCCTGAATAAGCTGAGAACGGCGATAGCCCCAGACCCTGGTTGTATCGCCGTTTAGCGTCTAAGCCACCTTACTCCTTCTTCTCGCCCAGCGTCGGCGTCTCGTCAAAGAAGTTCCACGGTTTCAGCAGCGCGTGCGCCCACTCGGTCGGCATAATCGGCCACTCCTCGGCGCGAGCCACGTGGGTGGTGCCGGTGGTGATCCACACCACGTCATCATGGTTGTCCAGCGACTCGTCATCTTTCGCGTACTGGCCGAGGCCGGTGTCGTGAATCGAACGGTTAGGGTACTTGCCTTCCGGGAAGCGCTCGGTGGGATGATAGCGGGTGACCCACAGCTGCTTATCCATAAAGCTCAGACGATGATAAATCCACTCATCAGGGGCAAATTTTGCCCCGGTGGCGACCGGATGCGTGCCGCCCGCGTAGGGGATAATCTGATACGACACCGGGTTGCCCATCCGGTTTTCTTTCGTGGTATTGCTCAGCAGACGAATGGTGCCCGGGTCAAATTTCTGCGCCGCTTTCTGCTCGCTATCAATCGTGTACTGATTGATCTGCATGGTGCTGGTACGCGGACCGCCAGCGGTATTCGGCTTCACTTCCGGGTCCATGGCCACCAGCGTGTTGTTCTCGCCGTCAACGTCAAGATCGAGGCGGAAGTTATAAATATGCTGGTGGGTGGTGCCGACAATATTATGGTCAATCAGCGTGCCGTAGCGGGTGTCCTCTTTGGCGCTCGGATCGTGCATGGTCTTCGCCTGCACGCCTTTCACCGCTTCGATGCCGGTCGCCCCGGCATCAATGCCGATGGTGCCGTTTTCGTGGAATACCCAGTCAAAAATATAGTCGTAGTTGCCGACGGTGCTGATCCAGCGCACCACCAGCTCGCGGCGCTCGGTACTGACGTTTGGCTTGCCCATCTCCTGATGCTTATACTCCGGCCCGGCGTAGCGTTCGAAGATGGCGATTGCGCGCGGGATGGTCGTGGGCGTGCCGGTATAGTCGGCGATGGTTTCATCCAGCAGGACCGCGTTGGACGGCGCGTCCTTGCCGCGCACGATAGGCGATGTCAGGGTGCCCATGCCGTAGTCGCCGGAGTCCAGATAGGCTTTAAAATACCAACCCACGTCCGGGTCGCCGTAGGGCACGATCATCCCGCCCAGCGAACCTTCATACATCACCTGACGTTTCTTGCCGTTATCGTTATATGTCACGGTGGAGAGAATCGGCCCAACGCGGGAGTTCATGCGCAGGTGGAAATCCCAGTTTTGCCAGTGGATCATATCGCCGGTAATGGTGTAGTTTTTGCCCTCTGGCTCAATGATATCCAGCGGTTTAATCTTTGGCGCAACGCGGTCGCGACCATCATAGGGGCGGGCCGCCATCGGCACCGGGATCGTCGGCCCCTCTTCGATTTTGATGATCTTCTTCTGCTCAAGGTCGACCACTGCTACCAGGTTTTCAATCGGGTGTGCCCAGTAGTTACCGTCGCCAACGTCAAGATAGCTGACCACTTTCAGCAGCCGCGCGTCCTGCTTGAGGCCATCTTTGCCGTCGAAGTAGCCGACGGTTAGCGGGGTGGTAATCACCTTACTCGGGTCGTCGATGCCGTGTTTTTTTAACACTTCGGCAAATTCGCTGCTGGCGTTGATGATGTTCTGCACGCTGGCGAAATCATCCAGCAGCACCATGCCGTGGGCGTCTTTAATCGGCGTCCATGAAAGCACCTTTTTATTCTGTAAATCCACCACCGCCTCAATAACGTGCTTGCCGTCGAGCATGATCACGTCGGCAGCGCGCGGGGCGTTGACCGGCGTACCGTTGAGGGCAAAATCCCACACCGCTTTTTTATCCGGCTCGCGCAGGGAGATCTCGGTGAATCGGGTATTGGGTTTGAAATCCGCCGCGGCTTTAACGATAGCGACCGCTGCGCTGATTTCCGCCGCTGACAGCGAGTTCAGCGGATGCGGACGTTTTTCCACCTGGAAGGTCTGGTCAAGACCGGACTGAAACACGTCGTTAATAAAGGTGTCAGAAACCCACGCTTTGCCGTCTTTCATCACTACCGGCACCTGCAGCTCCAGGGTTTTACCATTGACGATGGCCGTTTTCGCCCCCGGTTTTACCTTTACGTAAGCGCCGTCTTTAATCAGGGTAAACATCTGCGCGTAGTCATCCCACTGAACGTCCGCGCCAAAATCCTGCAGGGTTTTGTCCATCGGGACCATATGGGCTTCGCCGCCGTGGGCGAACGCCGGGCTTTGCCAGGCGCAAGACAGAGCGACAGCCAACGCCAGAGCCGTTTTGCGGGGAGAAAGAATCGCCATTGACACCTCACCTTATTGTTGTGTTGTGCAGTGCCGCTGCGAATGTCGGCTTGTGTATCGTTAACCTAACAGCGGTCAGCGCCGGGGCGTTTGCCTGCTTTTGCCAGGTTGTTTGTCAGTTTTGCCAGTTACAAAAAATGCCTCCGCAGAGGCATGAAGATGGCGATAAAGATGGGCGAATTTCTAATATTTACTCCGCAAAATCCCCCTGCTGGCGGGCCACCAGGGTCAGGATGGAGTAGAGCGCGACCGCCTGCTGGTGCTGGTTAAAAATCTCTACCGCCCACTCGACGACGCCGGTCGCTTTCTCCTCCGCGCTGCGCTGGCGTTTCACCGTTTTGCGTTTGCAGGTCAGGCGTACCTGGATGGTATCCCCCGGCTTCACCGGCTCGATAAAGCGCAGATTTTCCATTCCGTAGTTGGCGATCACCGGGCCGACCCCGGCGTCAACAAATAGCCCGGCAGCGGCGGAAATCAGGAAATAGCCGTGCACCACGCGCTCGCCGAAAATCGACTCCGCGGCGGCAATCTTATCCATATGAGCGTAAAAGTGATCGCCGCTCAGACAGGCGAAGTTGACGATATCCGCCTCGGTCAGGGTGCGGCGCGGCGTCAGCAGGCTGTCGCCCGGCTGGATCTCCTCGAAATATTTACGGAAAGGGTGAATGCGGTCTTCCACTACCTGCGCGCCGCGCACCCACTGCTGGCCAATGGCGGCGAGCATCGTCGGGCTGCCCTGAAGCGCGGTGCGCTGCATATAGTGCTTCACCGCCCGCAGGCCGCCCAGCTCTTCGCCGCCGCCGGCGCGCCCCGGGCCGCCGTGTACCAGCTGCGGCAGCGGGGAGCCGTGGCCGGTGGACTCTGCGGAAGACTCTTCGTTCAGTATCTGAATACGCCCGTGGGCGCGGGCGGCGCCGAGAATAAACGCCCGCGCCAGTTCGCCGCTGGCGGTCACCAGGGTTCCGGCCAGGCTACCTTCGCCGGCCCGCGCCAGGGTCATGGCGTGCTCAACGTTCTGATACGGCATCAGGGTGGCGACGGGACCAAACGCTTCAATAGCGTGTACCGCCGGGGTCTCGTCCGGCTGCGGGCAGTACAGCAGCGTTGGCGGGAAGAAGGCGCCGGCGGCGCTGAAATCGGCCTGGCCCCCCAGCAGCACGTCACATCCGGCGGCCACCAGACGGTTGACGTTATCCTGCACGTCCTGACGCTGTTCGTGGTTCACCAGCGCGCCCATCTTCACGCCTTCCTGCGCCGGGTCGCCGACCACCACTTTTTGCAGGCGCGCAATCAGCGCGTCGCTCACCGCTTTCACCTGCGCCTGCGGCACGATAATACGCCGGATGGCGGTGCACTTTTGCCCGGCCTTCGCCGTCATCTCTCGTACCACTTCGCGAATAAATAGCGCGAACTCCGGCTGCGCCGGCGTGACGTCGTCACCGAGTACGCAGCAGTTCAGCGAATCCGCTTCCATGGTGAAGGGGATGGACTTCGTGACCAGGTTGGGATGCACCCGCAGCTGCTGTCCGGTACGGGCCGAGCCGGTAAAGGTGACCACGTCCTGGCTATCGAGATGGTCGAGCAGATCGCCCGCGCCGCCGCAGATCAGGCTGATTGCCCCCTCCGGCACCAGCCCGCTATCAACAATCATTTTGACCATCGCCTGCGTCAGCTGCGCGGTAGCGGTAGCCGGTTTGACGATGGCCGGCATACCGGCAAGCCAGGTGGGCGCCAGCTTTTCCAGCATGCCCCAGCAGGGGAAGTTAAAGGCGTTGATATGTACCGCTACGCCGGATTTTGACGTGAGCACGTGGCGGGCGGCGAAGCCTCCCTGTTTTGACAGCGGAATCAGCTCATCTTCCGGCCACAGGGTATCGTCCGGCAGCTCGCGGCTGCCGAGACCGGCGTAGGCGAAAAGGGTGCCAATGCCCCCTTCGATATCTACCCAGCTATCGGCGCGGGTGGCGCCGGTTTCGGCGGAGATCGCGTACAGCTCTGCCTTCTGCTCCAGCAAATATCTGGCGAGCGCCTTCAGCATCGCGCTGCGCTCAATAAAGGTCATCGCCCCCAGCGCTTTGCCGCCGCGCTCAATCGCGAAGCGTCGCGCCTGCGCCATATCCAGACCCGCGCTGGTGACTTCCCATAGCGCTTCGCCGCTGATGGCGTGATGGATGGTACGCGCGTGGCCCCGGCCGGTCTGCCACGCGCCGGACAAGTAGCTGGCTAACTGCTGCATGGTTCATCTCCAGATGTGTTACGTGAAATATCTATAAATAGTTATTTGGTGAATCATAAAAATCAAGCTCGCATTTAATAATTTATTAACATTGCGATCGGTGATGATCTGCGTTATTCACTTAATACCTTGTTAATAAGGGTTTTTACAAAAGCTTTTGCGGTCGCTATCACAAAAAGAACAAACAAAATTTGTGGTTTTATTTAACCTGAATGTAACTTTTGTAAAACAAAGTGATTCGAAAATTATTTTTAATCGAATTTATTGGAATCATAAAGGTGATGACGTGACAGAAGAACAACGCTTTGACCAGCGCATCGCGCAGGAGACGGCCATCGAACCGCAGGACTGGATGCCGGAAGCCTACCGCAAAACGCTGATCCGCCAGATTGGTCAGCACGCGCACTCGGAAATCGTCGGCATGCTGCCGGAAGGCAACTGGATCACTCGCGCGCCGACCCTTAGGCGCAAAGCGATTCTGCTGGCGAAAGTACAGGATGAAGCCGGGCACGGTCTGTACCTCTACAGCGCGGCGGAAACCCTCGGCTGCGCCCGCGAAGACCTGTATCAGAAGATGCTCGACGGCAAGATGAAGTACTCCTCCATTTTTAACTACCCGACCCTGAGCTGGGCGGATATCGGCGTGATTGGCTGGCTGGTGGACGGCGCGGCCATCGTCAATCAGGTGGCGCTGTGCCGCACCTCCTACGGACCCTACGCCCGGGCAATGGTCAAGATCTGCAAAGAGGAGAGCTTTCACCAGCGCCAGGGGTTTGAAGCCTGCATGGCGCTGGCGCAGGGCAGCGACGCGCAGCGGCAGATGCTGCAGGACGCCATCAACCGTTTCTGGTGGCCGGCGCTGATGATGTTCGGCCCGGGCGACGATAACTCGCCAAACAGCGCCCGCAGCATGGCGTGGAAAATCAAGCTCCATTCGAACGACGAACTGCGCCAGCGCTTTATCGATAACACCATTCCGCAGGTGGAAATCCTCGGCATGACCGTACCCGACCCGGATTTGCGGCTGGATGAAACCAGCGGCCACTACCGCTTTGGCGCCATCGACTGGCAGGAATTTAACGAAGTGATTGCCGGACGCGGGATCTGCAACCACGAACGCCTGGGCGCTAAACGCAAGGCATGGGAAGAGGGCGCGTGGGTGCGGGAAGCCGCGCTGGCGCATGCGCAAAAACAGCAGGCTCGCGACGCCGCGTAAGGAGAATGAAGATGAGCAAAAACTACTGGCCGTTATATGAAGTGTTCGTTCGCAGCAAACAGGGACTGTCGCACCGCCACGTCGGCAGCCTGCACGCCGCCGATGACCAGATGGCGCTGGAAAACGCCCGCGATGCCTATACCCGCCGCAGTGAGGGCTGCTCGATTTGGGTGGTGAAGGCCAGCGAAATCGTTGCCTCGCAGCCTGAAGAGCGCGGCGCATTTTTCGACCCGGCGGAGAGCAAAGTCTATCGTCATCCCACCTTCTACACCGTGCCCGACGGCATGGAACATATGTGAGGCCACGATGAAAAACGACAACCCCGTTGCCGCTTATGCCCTGCGCCTCGGCGATAACGGCCTGGTGCTGGCCCAGCGTCTGGGCGAGTGGTGCGGCCACGCGCCGGAGCTGGAGATCGATCTGGCGCTGGCCAATATCGGCCTCGACCTGCTGGGGCAGGCGCGCCATTTCCTCAGCTACGCCGCCGAACTGACCGGCAGCGGCGATGAAGATACCCTGGCCTTTGGCCGCGACGAGCGCCAGTTTTGCAATTTACTGCTGGCGGAGCAGCCAAACGGCAACTTCGCCGACACCCTCGCTCGGCAGTTTTTCATCGATGTCTGGCACGTGGCGCTGTTCGGCCGCCTGGTCGGCAGTCGCGATGCGCAGCTTGCCGCCATCGCCGCCAGGGCGCTGAAAGAGGTGCGCTACCACCAGCGCTTTAGCCGCGGCTGGCTGGAGCGTCTGGGCAACGGCACGGCGTTTTCCGCCCAGAGAATGCAGAGCGCGGTGGATAACCTGTGGCGCTTTACCGGCGAGCTGTTCCAGGCCGATGAGCTGGAAATTGAGCTGAGTGCGCAGGGCATCGCCGTCGACCCGCGCGAACTGCAGGCCGAATGGCAGAACGCGGTGCACACGGCGCTGATCGACGCCGGTTTGCAGATCCCGCAAGAAGCGGCTTTCCGCAGCGGCGGTAAGCAGGGGCTGCACAGCGAACATCTCGGGCCGCTGCTGGCGGAGATGCAGTATTTACAGCGCGCCTATCCCGGCCAGCAGTGGTAGCAGGAGGGGATTATGCAACGTCTGGTTGATATCGCGCCCCCGGAGGTCCACGCCGTCTGGGATCTGTTAGGCGCCATTGCCGATCCGGAAGTGCCGGTGCTGACCATTACCGACCTTGGCCTGGTGCGGAGCGTGGAGCGCCGCGGCGATGGCTGGGTGATTGGCTTCACGCCAACCTATTCGGGCTGCCCGGCCACCGAACATCTGCTGGGAGAAATCCGCGCGGCAATGACGGAAAACGGCTACGCGCCGGTGCATATCGTGCTGCAGCTTGACCCGCCGTGGACCACCGACTGGATGGGGCCGGACGCGCGTGAACGCCTGCGCCAGTACGGCATCAGTCCGCCGCAGGGCCATGCCTGCCATGCCCACATGCCGGAGGACGTGGTCTGCCCGCGCTGCGGCAGCCGCCACACCTCGCTGATTAGCGAATTCGGTTCCACGGCCTGCAAAGCGCTGTATCGCTGCGACAGCTGCCGGGAACCCTTTGATTACTTTAAATGTATTTGAGGTTGCGATGACGACATTTCATTCGCTTACCGTGGCGAAAGTGGAGCCGGAAACCCGCGATGCGGTCACCATCACCTTTGCCATTCCCGACGCGCTGCGTAATGCATACGCCTTCCGTCCGGGCCAGCATCTGACCCTGAAAGCGCGCCTTGGCGGGGAAGAGCTCAGGCGCTGCTACTCCATTTGCCGCAGCCGCTCGCCGGGTGAAATCAGCGTGGCGGTGAAGGCCATCGACGGCGGGCGCTTCTCGCGCTATGCCCAGAGCGACATTCAGCAAGGCATGGCGCTGGACGTGATGGTGCCGCAGGGCCACTTCGGCTACCAGCCGCAGGTCGGGCGTTGCGCTGAGTACCTGGCGATTGCCGCCGGTTCCGGCATTACGCCGATGATGGCGATTATCGACGCCACCCTCGCCACCGAAGTCGACAGCCGCTTCACGCTGGTTTACGGCAACCGCAGCAGCCACAGCATGATGTTCCGTCAGGCGCTGGCCGACCTGAAAGACCGCTATCCGCAGCGTCTGCAGGTGGTGCACCTGTTCAGCCAGGAGTCGATGGACAGCGATCTGCTGCAGGGGCGCATCAACGGCGACAAGCTGCGCGAACTGGCCGCCCATCTGCTGGACTTCAGCCGCTTCGAGCATGCCTTTATCTGCGGCCCGGCGGCGATGATGGATGAAGCGGAGATCGCCCTGCGCGAGCTGGGCGTACCGGAGGACGCGATTCATCTGGAACGTTTTAATACCCCGGACAGCCGCGCCAGGCGGGCTACCGGCGTACAGGCGGAGGGCCGCGCGGTCACGATTCGTCAGGACGGCCGCGACCGAACCATTGCCTTGAGCGCGGAGGATGACAGCATTCTTGACGCCGCGCTGCGCCAGGGGGCGGACCTGCCGTTTGCCTGCAAGGGGGGCGTCTGCGCCACCTGTAAATGCAAAGTGCTGCGCGGCGAGGTGGCGATGGCCGCTAACTACAGCCTTGAAGCCGACGAACTGGCGGCGGGCTACGTGCTGAGCTGTCAGGCGCTGCCCACCAGCGACGATGTGGTTGTCGACTTTGACGCGCGGGGGATGGCATGAGCGAACTGTTCATTGCTCGTCACGCGCGCGTACTGCAGCTGACGCTAAATCGCCCGCAGGCGCGCAACGCTTTGAATAACGCGCTGCTGACGCAGATCGCCGACGTGCTCGACGCGGCGGAGCTGGACCCGTCGGTCGGCGTCTGCGTCATCAGCGGTAACGAACGCTTCTTTGCCGCAGGGGCTGACCTGAACGAAATGGCGGAAAAAGATCTGCCCGCCACGCTCGATGATATTCGCCCGCGGCTGTGGGCGCGTATCGACGCCTTCAGTAAACCGCTGATCGCTTCGGTTAACGGCTATGCCCTCGGCGCCGGATGCGAGCTGGCGCTGCTCTGCGATCTGATCGTCGCCGGCGATAACGCCCGCTTCGGCCTGCCGGAAATCACCCTCGGCATTATGCCGGGCGCGGGCGGGACCCAGCGCCTGATCCGCTCCGTCGGTAAGGCGCTGGCCAGCCGGATGGTCTTGAGCGGCGAAAGCATTGATGCCCATCAGGCGCAGCGGGCGGGGCTGGTATGCGAGGTTTATCCGCCAGCGCTCACCGATGAATATGCACTCGCTTTGGCGGCAACCGTGGCTCGCCACTCGCCGCTGGCGCTGCGCGCGGCTAAGCAGGCTTTGCGGTTGTCGCAGGAGGTGAGCCTGCAGGCCGGGCTTCAGCAGGAGCGCCAGCTGTTTACTTTGCTGAGCGCGACCGAAGATCGCCGCGAAGGCATCGACGCCTTTTTACATAAACGCACTGCGGAATTTAAAGGACGCTAATCGTGGAAGCTTTCATTCTCAGCGAAGTGGAACAGGGCGTGATGACGATTACCCTTAATCGCCCGGACCGTCTGAACAGTTTTAACGACCTGATGCACCTGCAGCTGGCGACGTGCCTGAAACAGGCCGAACGCGACGACAGCGTGCGCTGTTTACTGCTGACCGGCGCCGGGCGCGGCTTTTGCGCCGGGCAGGATTTAAATGACCGCAACGTTGACCCCAGCGGGCCGGCGCCGGATCTCGGTTTATCGGTCGAGCGTTTCTACAACCCCCTGGTGCGCCGTCTGGCGGCGCTGCCGAAACCGGTGATTTGCGCGGTGAACGGCGTCGCGGCGGGCGCGGGGGCTACGCTGGCGATGGGCTGCGATATCGTGCTGGCGGCGCGTTCAGCGAAGTTCGTCATGGCGTTCAGCAAGCTTGGTCTGGTGCCGGACTGCGGCGGCAGCTGGTTTCTGCCGCGCGTGGCGGGGCGCGCGCGGGCGATGGGGCTGGCGCTGCTGGGCGATAGCCTGAGCGCGGAGCAGGCGGCGCAGTGGGGGATGATCTGGCAGGTGGTGGACGATGCCGAGCTGAAAGACACCGGCCTGGCGCTGGCCCGGCACCTGGCCGCCCAGCCGACCTATGGCCTCGGGCTGATTAAAAACGCGCTGCGGCTGGCGGAAACCCAGACCCTGGACCAGCAGCTTGACCTGGAGCGCGACTACCAGCGCCTGGCCGGACGCAGCGCCGACTATCGCGAAGGCGTCAGCGCTTTTCTGGCGAAGCGTCCACCTCACTTCAGCGGGAAATAGCCGATGAGCACAACGTTACCTACCGTCGCGGTGATAGGCAGCGGCACCATGGGCGCCGGCATTGCCGAAGTTGCCGCCGCCGCCGGGCATCCGGTACTGATTTACGACATCGCCCCTGAGGCGGTGGTTCGCGCCATCGACGGGATTCGCCAGCGGCTGGCCTCCCGCGTCAGCCGCGGCAAGCTGGCGGCGGAACAGGCCGGGGCGCTGCTGTCGCGTCTGGCACCGGCTGAGGATCTGAGCGCTTTAGCCCATGCGGAGTTGGTTATTGAAGCCGCCTCCGAGCGCCTGGACGTGAAAAAAGCGCTGTTCAAACAGCTGGCCGAAATCTGCTCCCCGTCGACGCTGCTGGTCAGCAACACGTCGTCGATATCGATCACCGCCATCGCCGCGGGAATAAAACACCCGGAGCGGGTCGCCGGGCTGCACTTCTTTAACCCGGCCCCGGTAATGAAGCTGGTGGAAGTGGTCAGCGGCCTGGCCACCTCGGCGGAAGTCGTTGAACAGCTCTGCCTGCGGGTCAGCGACTGGGGAAAACAGCCGGTTCGCTGCCGCTCAACGCCCGGCTTTATCGTCAACCGCGTGGCGCGGCCTTTTTATGCCGAAGCGTGGCGAGCGCTGGAGGAGCAGGTCGCCGCGCCGGAGGCGATTGACGCCGCCCTGCGCGACGGCGGCGGTTTTCCCATGGGGCCGCTGGCGCTGACCGACCTGATTGGCCAGGACGTCAACTTTGCGGTGACCTGTTCGGTATTTAACGCCTTCTGGCAGGACCGCCGCTATCTGCCGTCGCTGCTGCAGCAGGAGCTGGCGCTGGCCGGACGGCTGGGTAAAAAGAGCGGGCAGGGGGTCTACTGCTGGCCTGGCGAAGCGCAGCCTGAGCTGGCCCTGGCCGCCGTATCGGCAGAACGGGCAGCAAAGTGCATAAAACGTGACGTTGTCACCGAGCTGGACGAGGTGCTGCTGCTGGAAACGACCGGTGAAACCGCCCTGGCGTTAAGCCTTCAGCACGGCCGTCCGGTGGTGGTCTACGACCATAGCGCAGGCGATACGGTGGTGCTGGCCAGCGCGGAAACCACCTCTCAGGCGGCGATCGATAAAGCGACTTTTTATTTTCAGCAGCAGGGCAAAAAGGTGCTGCAGATCGCCGACTATCCCGGCCTGCTGGTGTGGCGGACGGTGGCGATGCTGGTTAACGAAGCGCTGGACGCGCTGCAGAAGGGCGTTGCCAGCGCGGAGGATATCGATACCGCCATGCGTCTGGGCGTCAACTACCCGCACGGCCCGCTGGCGTGGGGTGAATCACTAGGCTGGGGCCGGGTGCTGCGGCTGCTGGAAAACCTGCAGCAGCACTACGGCGAAGAGCGCTATCGCCCCTGTTCCCTGCTGCGCCAGAAGGCGCTGATGGAGAGACATCATGAGCAATGAAGCCTGGCACAACGCCCGCGCGATGTACGAGAACGATAACTGTGCGAAAGCGCTGGGAATTGAAATTATCGCGATGGACCAGGGCTACGCGCAGATGACCATGGCGATCGCCCCGAACATGCTCAACGGCCACCATACCTGCCACGGCGGACAGCTGTTTTCGCTCGCCGATACCGCCTTCGCCTACGCCTGCAACAGCCAGGGGCTGGCGGCGGTCGCGTCGGCGGCGAGCATCGATTTTCTGCGTCCGGCCTTTGTCGGCGAGCTGCTGACCGCGACGGCGAGAGTTAAGCATCAGGGCAAGCTGACCGGGGTCTATGACATAGAAATTGTTAACCAACAGCAAAAAGTTGTCGCTCTGTTCCGCGGTAAATCGCACCGCATCGGCGGCACAATCACAGGAGAAGTCTGATGCGCGACGCCTTTATTTGTGACGGGATCCGCACGCCGATTGGCCGCTACGGCGGGGCGCTGGCCAGCGTGCGCGCCGACGACCTCGCCGCCATCCCGCTGCGCGAACTGCTGAGCCGTAACCCGAAGTTCGATCCGGCATCGATCGATGATGTGATTCTCGGCTGCGCCAACCAGGCCGGCGAAGACAACCGCAACGTGGCCCATATGGCGACGCTGCTGGCGGGCTATCCGCACACCGTACCCGGCACCACCATTAACCGTCTGTGCGGCTCCGGTCTCGACGCTATCGGCTTCGCCGCACGCGCCATCAAAGCCGGAGAGGCGGATCTGATGATCGCCGGCGGCGTCGAGTCCATGTCGCGGGCGCCGTTTGTGATGGCCAAAGCCAGCGCCCCCTGGCAGCGCCAGGCCGAGCTGTTTGATACCACCATCGGCTGGCGTTTTGTGAACCCGCGCATGCAGCAGCGATTTGGCACTGACAGCATGCCGGAAACGGCGGAGAATGTAGCTGAATTGTTAAATATCAGCCGCGCCGATCAGGACGCTTTCGCTTTCCGCAGCCAGCAGCGTACGGCTCAGGCCCAGCGCGACGGCATTCTGGCGCAGGAGATCGTACCGGTAAACGTTGTCGACAGGAAAGGAGCGGTAAACGTCGTGCGCGACGACGAGCATCCGCGGGCGGACACCACCATTGAACAGCTTTCGCGGCTAAAAACGCCGTTCCGTCAGGGTGGCGTAGTGACCGCGGGAAATGCCTCCGGCGTCAACGACGGCGCCGCGGCGCTGATTATCGCCAGCTCGCAGCAGGCCATCGTCCAGGGGCTGACGCCCCGGGCGCGTATTGTGGCGATGGCGACGGCGGGCGTCGAGCCGAAGCTGATGGGGCTTGGACCGGTACCGGCGGTACGTAAAGTGCTGGAGCGCGCCGGGCTGAGTATAAACGATATGGATCTGATTGAGCTGAATGAAGCCTTCGCCGCCCAGGCGCTGGGCGTGCTCAGACAGCTGGGGCTGGCGGATGATGCCCCGCATGTTAACCCCAACGGCGGCGCCATCGCCTTAGGCCATCCGTTGGGAATGAGCGGCGCCCGGCTGGCATTAAGCGCCAGCCTGGAGCTGCAGCGCCGCGGCGGGCGCTATGCGCTGTGTACGATGTGTATTGGCGTGGGTCAGGGCATTGCCATGATCCTTGAGCGAGTGTGAGCGAATCTACCTGCGAGTACCCTACAAAATGACAACGATAACTCAATTAGACCCGATTGAAACCGCATCGCGCGACGAGCTACAGGCCCTGCAAACCCAGCGTCTGAAGTGGACCCTTAAGCATGCGTATGAGAACGTGCCGATGTATCGCCGTAAATTTGACGCGGCGGGCATTCATCCTGACGATTTTCACGAACTGAGCGATCTGAGCAAGTTTCCCTGCACCACCAAGCAGGATCTGCGCGACAACTACCCCTTTGATACCTTTGCGGTGCCGATGGAGCAGGTGGTGCGTATCCACGCGTCTTCGGGCACCACCGGCAAGCCGACGGTGGTGGGCTATACGCAAAACGATATTGATAACTGGGCCAATATTGTCGCCCGCTCCCTGCGCGCGGCGGGCGGGACGGCAAAAGACAAAATTCATGTCGCCTACGGCTATGGCCTGTTTACCGGCGGGCTGGGCGCCCACTACGGCGCGGAGCGTTTAGGCGCGACGGTCATTCCCATGTCCGGCGGGCAGACTGAAAAACAGGCGCAGCTGATCCGCGATTTCAAGCCGGATATGATTATGGTGACGCCGTCCTACTGTTTGAACCTGATTGAAGAGCTGGAGCGCCAGATGGGCGGCGACGCCAGCGGCTGCTCCCTGCGGGTGGGCGTGTTCGGCGCGGAGCCGTGGACCCATGCGATGCGGGCGGAAATCGAGCGTCGTCTGGGGATTTCGGCGCTGGATATCTACGGCCTGTCGGAGGTGATGGGGCCGGGGGTGGCGATGGAGTGTCTGGAAACCGCCGACGGTCCGACGATCTGGGAGGATCACTTCTACCCTGAAGTGGTGAATCCGGACACCGGTACGCCGCTGGCGGACGGCGAACACGGCGAGCTGCTGTTCACCACCCTGACCAAAGAAGCGCTGCCGGTGATCCGCTACCGCACCCGCGACCTGACGCGACTGCTGCCGGGCACCGCCCGCACCATGCGCCGGATGGATCGCATCAGCGGGCGCAGCGACGATATGCTGATTATCCGCGGCGTGAACGTCTTCCCGTCGCAGCTGGAAGAGGAGATCCTCAAGTTCGAACATCTGGCGCCGCACTATCAGCTGGAAGTTAACCGCCGGGGTCATCTTGATTCACTTTCGGTGCGCGTGGAGCTAAAAGAGAGCGGTCTGGCGCTGAACCACGAGCAGCGCTGTCAGATTTGCCACCAGCTGCGCCACCGGATCAAGTCGATGGTGGGGATTTCGACCGATATCAGCATTGTTAACTGCGGCAGCATTCCGCGCTCCGAGGGTAAGGCCTGCCGCGTGTTCGATCTGCGCAAGGTGGCCGCTAACGGATAACGCATTCTCCCGGAGGCGGCGCATTGCGCCTGTCCGGGCTACCCGATGCCGCAACTCCCTTGGCCTGGACAGTGGTAGCCCGGGTAAGGCGTTTACGCCGCGACCCGGGGAGTGTGCCGGGG